>JBNLAU010000365.1:0-12982 GCA_050302295.1 Roseibium sp.
ACCAATTGAGCATGCTTCATAGGCCGAGGGGTAACTCTTCATGAGCGTTGCGCACAGGCGGGTATCGTCGTTCGATGCCGCGCGCGTGAGAACGGCCGCCGCGGCGCCGTCTCCAAAAAGGGCCGCGACCTCGGGGTGATCGTTCCAGGGCAGGGCGCGGGAGGCCACTTCCGAGGCGACTATAAGCGCCGTCCGGTATTGACCCGCATAGATCAGCCGTGCCGCGGTTTCAAAGGCGGTGAGGAAGCTCAGGCAGGTGCTGTTGACGTCAAAGGCGGCTGCCTCGCCATCGGCAATGCCCATTTCCCGCATGATCAAGGGGGCCATCGCCGGCAATGGCTGATAGGGAATTGCCGAGCCTGAGAGGACAAGATCGACGTCGCTGGTGGTGATGCCCGCATTGTCCAGCGCAGCTTGGGACGCGGATACCGCGAGATCAATTTGAGTTTCGCTCTCGCACACGAAACGTTGGGAGACACCCGTCTTCGACTCCAGGGTTCCCTCGTCCAGGGCGAGCCGGCGATCCAATTCAGATGAGGCTAGACGAAACGCTGGGACTGCACGTCCGGTTCCGATCATTTTTATAAGCATCTACAATCACTTATTGTATCTACATTCGAAGCATTCATACATCGAACCAGACGATGTAGATATGGAGCACGCAGTATCACCCGTCTTGGCCGCATTGGAAAACGAGCAGGTTGGAGTGCGGAGGTCATGACAGGTATCTGCTGAGAGGCCCGTTCTCAATCAGACACTGGCGCACAATCGTTCGACCGCGAAATCCATCTCCTCTTTCAGATTACTTCCTTCAAGCCCCACAAAGCGCCCCTCAAGGGAAATCGAAACGATTCCGTGCATGGCGGCAAAGCATGTCCGCGTTCTGTTTGCCAGCGCGTCGTCGGCCATGCCGGGATTAATCTCCTTCAAGGCGTCAGCGATGAAGGACAGGAGAGCGATGTTTTGCTGCCTGTGTTCCTCCGGAGTTCTTTTGCCGTCGGGAAGATGATGGGAAAACAGTCCACGCCAGGCATTGGTGTTCGACACTGCGAATTCGAGATATGCGCCCGCAAGCGATTTCAGCCGCGCCATCGGCTCCGGCTTGTTTTCGGCCGCCTTTGACATTGCTTCACGGATGTCTTCAAGGGTGACCGAGTTGACCGCGATAATGAGCTGGTCGGCGTCCTTGAAGTGGTTGTAGACGGATCCGACGGAACAACCGGCGCTGTTGGCGACTGTCCGGATCTGAACCGAGTCAATTCCGTCCTCCCGCATCAAGCTGATGGCGGCATCCAGCACGCGCCGTCGGGTTTCGTCGCTCTTGAGCCGTTGGGTCGCGGCCATTCGATAATCCTTCTGTGAAACTGAACGATGTTCATTTTTTTGTTGACCATGCCTCGAAATCATGGTTTTGTCAAAAAATGAACAATGTTCAGTTTTCTGGAGGAGCACATGTTCGACAAATTCATATCCACGTTGAGGGGCCTGATGTACGACACGGCCGACAGCGTTGCCGATCGCAATGACATGTCTTTGCTGTCCCAGCAGTTGCGGGATGCCGGCAATGCGGTCCGGTCCGCGCGCATGGCGGTCGCACTCGCTTCGGCGCAGCAGGAGCAGGACAAGAACCGGATTGTTCGCATCGATGATGCGGTTGCCGATCTTGAAGAGCGAACAAGGGATGCTCTTCTCAAAGGCGCGGAAGATCTGGCGCGGGAAGGGGCCGAAGCCATTTCGGTCCTTGAGGATGAACAGGAAGCCTTGAAGCGGTCCACCCGCGAGTTTGAAGCCGAAATCGACACATTGAAGCACAACGTCCGGCTGGCCGAGGCCCGCCTGCGGGAAATGGAACGCAGCCAGAAGATGGCGGTTGTGCGCGATCGCGTCAGGTCGACGGGCTCGTTCCACGTTCTGTCGAACCCGGCGCCGCTGGCGGAAGCGGAAGAAACGCTGAACCGGATTCAGAGCCGTCAGGAACGCGGGGCGCTTGCGGACAAGGCGTTGACGGCGATGTCCGCAGTGGACCGTCCGGAAGAGCTTGTGTCGCGTCTGGCCGACGCCGGATGCGGCGCACCGGTACGCTCTTCCGCCGACCTCGTTCTGGAGCGTTTGAGAGAGTCATCTCCCAAGCTCGTAACCCAATCCTGAAAATCCGTTGCTGAAGGACCAAGATCATGCAGGACGTACCTATCAAACATTCAAACAACTGGACCATCTTCACGATGATCAGTTTCGGGGTGGCCGCCGGAATGATGGCCATCGGAATCTACAACCTGGAAGCTAGCTTTTCCGCCAAGGGCTTTTACGTCATGGCATCGATCATGCTGGTGCACACCTCCGTGACGCTGACGAAGACGCTGCGCGACCGTGACGAGGCCGACAAGCTTCACAACCGGATCGAAGACGCCAAGACCGAGAAGCTTCTGATGGATATCGGAAGGCCGGAAAAAACGCACAAGGCAGATTGAACGGCCCCGTGCCGAAGTTCAGGAGAATGGCATGACTGACACCCTGATGAAATCCAACCGTTTCGCTCCGCTGTTCTGGACGCAGTTCCTGTCGGCGTTCAATGACAACTTCCTGAAAAACGCTCTCGTCTTCATGGTCCTGTTCCATGTGGCCGAGGGCGCCCCCGCGATGATTTCGGCGGCGGGCGCCATCTTTATCGCGCCGTTCCTGTTTCTGTCCGCGCTCGGCGGCCAGATTGCCGACAGATCCGACAAGGCGGTCGTTGCCCGGCGTCTCAAGCTTGTTGAAGTTGGGGCCGCGGGGCTGGCTGTTGCGGGAATGGCATTTTCGTCGATCCCGGTGATGTTTGCGTCTCTCTTCGTGTTCGGTGTCGTCTCCGCCCTGTTCAGCCCGGTGAAATACGGGATCCTTCCGGATCATCTGGAAAAGTCCGAACTGCCGAGGGCGAATGCCTGGATAGAGGCCGGAACGTTTCTGGCGATCCTTGGCGGCACGATTTCAGCCGGCTTTCTGTTTTCTTCCGGCAGTCCCTCCCTGATCTTTGCTCCGGCGATGCTCTCTCTGGCTGTGGCTTGCTATGCAATCAGCCGCAAGATCCCTTCGACCGAAGCTGCGGCGCCGTCGCTAAAAGCCGATTGGAACATTGTCCGCTCAACTGCCGGTGTTCTGCGCGATCTGTTCAGGGACCATCGCATCGGCCGCACTGCGCTTATGACGTCCTGGTTCTGGCTGACCGGTGCGCTGGTGATGTCGGTCCTGCCGGTCATCGTCAAGGATATGCTGGGTGGCGGCGAGCTTGCTGTAACCTATTTCATGACCGTGTTTGCGGTTTCCATCGGCGTCGGGTCCGCTTTGGCGGCGTGGTTGTCTGCCGGACGTGTCGTTCTGCTTCCTGCGGCTGTCGGCACAGCTCTGATCGCCGTTTTCTGCGCGGATGCGGCTTACACCCTCTCGCAGATCCCGGATTACGCTGCCGCCTCAGGGTTTATGGAATTCATCGCCCGTCCGGGCGTTATCCGCCTGAGCGTTGATATGGCCGGGCTGGCGATTGCTGGTGCGATGCTTGTCGTTCCGACGTTCGCCGCGCTTCAGGCGTGGGCCGCTCCAGAAAGCCGCGCCCGCACGATTGCCGGTGCCAACGCTCTTGGCGCCGGTCTGATGGCCGCAGGCGGCGGCGCGCTTGCGCTTGCTCAGAGTGCGGGTGTCGACCTTCTGACCGTCCTGTCGGTTCTGGCGGCGCTCAATGGGGTTGCTGCAGCTTTTATGTTCAAATTCCTGCCGACGGACCCGTTCAGGGATCTGGTGTCCATCATCTACCGCGCATTCTTCCGTATGGAAGTGAAGGGGCTGGAGAACCTGGACCAAGCCGGTGAAGCACCGATCCTTGCGCTCAATCACGTGAGCTATCTGGATGCCGGACTTGCGCTGACGCTGACGGATCGCGTTCCGACATTCGCTGTCGATTACAACGTCGCACAGCGTTGGTGGGTGCGCCCGTTCCTGAAGCTGGCGAACGCATTGCCGATCAATCCGACCAAACCGATGGCGACCCGGTCCCTGATCAAGGTGGTCAATTCCGGGCAACCGATGGTGATTTTCCCGGAAGGCCGCCTGACGGTGACGGGAAGTCTGATGAAGATTTATGACGGCGCAGCCATGGTTGCGGACAAGACCGGGGCGAAGGTTGTTCCGATCAGGATCGAGGGGCTGGAACGCACGCCGTTTTCCTACCTCAACCCGTCCCAGATCAAAAAGGCGCTGTTTCCGAAAGTGCGAGTGACCATTCTGGAACCGAAGGAACTGACAGTGGATGAAGACCTGAAGGGCCGCCGCCGCCGTGCAGCCGCCGGAGCTAAGCTTTACCGCATCATGTCCGATCTGATGTTCGAAACCGATCTGGCAAACAGAAAGACGATCCTGGAACGCGTGATCGATACGGCCAAGGACCGGGGCATGTCGAAAGTGGCCATCGAGGATCCGGTAACGGGTTCCCTGACATACGGCAAGCTTTTGACAGGCGTATCCGTTTTGGGGCGTGAGATTGCCAAAATCACCGCTGGCGAAGATGTGGTCGGGGTCATGCTGCCGAATGCGAACGGTTCCGCCGTAACGATGCTGGCCAGCATTTCCGCCGGCAAGGTCCCGGTCATGATCAATTTCACTTCCGGAGCGAAAAACGTTGTTTCCGCGTGCCGGACCGCCCGGGTTGGCAAGGTTCTGTCGTCCAGGGCGTTCGTTGAGCAGGCAAGGCTGTCCGCGCTGGTCGCGGAGGTGGGGGAACACGTGGAATTCGTCTGGCTTGAAGACGTGCGTGAACGTCTGGGCATTGCCCAGAAGGTGCTCGGGCTTCTGACAAGGGCGCGTCCGCTCGTGCGCCGTGATGTCAAGGATCCGGCAGCGATCCTGTTCACTTCCGGTTCCGAAGGAATGCCGAAAGGCGTTGTCCTCAGCCATGAAAACATTCTGGCGAACGCGACGCAGGCTGCCGCCCGGATCGATTTCTCGCCGAACGACAAGGTCTTCAATGTCCTGCCTCTGTTCCACTCGTTCGGTCTGACAGCCGGCACGATCCTGCCGCTCGTCTCCGGGGTGCCGATCTACATGTACCCGTCGCCGCTGCACTACCGCGTCGTGCCCGAGCTGATTTATGCCTCGAACGCCACGATCCTGTTCGGCACGGATACTTTCCTGAACGGTTACGCGCGGGTAGCTCACGCTTACGATCTGCGGTCGCTGCGTTACTGTTTTGCCGGGGCGGAGCCGGTCAGGGCCTCCACCAGGCAGACCTATATGGAACGCTTCGGTGTTCGCATTCTGGAAGGTTATGGCGTTACCGAAACCGCGCCTGTGATCGCCATCAACACGCCGATGTTCAACAAGCCGGGGACGGTGGGCCAGATGATGCCCGGCATGAAGGCACATCTGGAACCCGTTCCGGGCGTGGAAGATGGAGGCCGGCTGTTCGTGTCAGGTCCGAATGTGATGATGGGCTACCTGATGAGCGACAAGCCGGGCGAACTGCAGCCGCTTGAAAATGGATGGCACGACACCGGAGATATCGTCGAGATCGATGCCGAAGGTTTTGTCACCATCAAGGGGCGTGCGAAGCGGTTTGCCAAGGTCGGAGGCGAGATGGTGTCCCTGGCCGCGGTGGAAGATATAGCCGCACGTCTGTGGCCAAATGCTCTCTCCGCTGTCGCGGCCGTCAAGGACGAACGCAAGGGCGAGAAGCTTATCCTCCTGACGGAAAATTCCGATGCCACCCGGGCGGAGTTCATCCAATTCGCCAGGTCAAACGGCGTGCAGGACTTGATGGTCCCGGCAGAGGTGAGGCGTGTCGACAAGGTGCCCGTTTCGGGATCCGGCAAAGTGGATTTCGTCGGTGTCGCCGAGCTGGCGGCATCCGCGCCCCGGAAGGCGGCGGCGTGAGGGTGCGATGAAACACCACTCGCCGTAAAATCAGCGCAAACGTCGTTGGACCCTGCCTTCCGTTTTCCGGGCTGATGGAGATAAGAGGTGTCCACTTTTTTGAAGGTGGACACCTTTGAGGGGGACGACGATCGATGGAAACGCCAGCAGAAGTTGTTGAAGATAAACGCTTTATTTTTGGAGCTCTCCTGGGCTCTGGGGCGCCATCCAGACATGACTGCGCCGGGCAACTGCCTCCATTTAAACTGAACTGCTGCGCCTTCAAGGATTATATTATGCGATGTATAAATTAATCTGGAGATAGGCATGCCCACAGGACATATCATGATGGCGATGACGCTCGACGGCTTCGTTGCCCGCAAGGATCACGCGCTCGATTGGCTGATGAAGCTCGACACGGAGGGCGAAGAACACGGATTCGCCGAATTTTTAGACAGCGTTGAAGTCCTCGTCATGGGGTCGGGTTCATTCAGGACGGTCTTGGACTTTGGCCAATGGCCTTACAATATTCCCGTCGTTGTCCTGTCGAAGAGCCTGACGGACAACGACATTCCCGATCATCTGAAAGAGCAGGTCGAAATCAGCCAGCTTCCACCAGACGATCTGATGGCGGAGTTTGAGAGACGCGGATATGGTCGGGTCTACGTGGACGGAGGCGCCGTCATCCGGTCTTTCCTGCGTGCCGGCCATATTGCCGATATGAAGGTCACGGTTGTCCCCGTCCTGATCGGCGACGGCATCCGGATGTTTGGAGAGTTGGACAAGGATATCGACCTGAAGCTACTGGATGTCAGTTTCTTCAGGTCCGGCCTGGTCGATATACGCTATAAGGTGAGCTGAAGAATGCCTGCCTCAAAAGGCGTTGGGCGCCCCCGGAAGGGTACTCAATCGCTTTCAAAGGATCGCATCCTATCTGCTGCGCTACCGCTCATCCGGCAAGGCGGGGTTGAGGCAATATCGTTTCGGCGCCTCGCGGATGCGCTTGACGTGTCACCAATGGCGATCAAGTACCATGTCGGCGATCAGCAAGACTTGCTGGCCGCCTTGTTCGAGCTTGCCTTTAAAGGAACCCTTGGTGAGATCGAAGAGAGCGCTCCGGCAAAGCGCCTTAAGCACATTCTGTCGCGTTATTGCGCGCGCGCCATTGAGCATTCCAATCTTGTTCGCTGTATTTTGAGCGACATGACCCTGATGAGTGATGAGATTGTCGCGATTACGGATGAAATCAGAAAAAACACTAGGCTGCTGAACAATGGCGATCCAGATGACGTCATGCTGAACTTGTTGGTCGACTACACGCACGGTTTCGTCTTTTCTGCAGTCTCCGCAAAACAGCAGCAAAGCCCGACAATGAAAGATTTCCTCAGCAGCATAGACTGGGTTCTTGCCTTGAGGTCACACAGCAAAACCTCTGAGTGAATTCCCGTTTGCGGACATTTGCTCATTGCGGAAAACCTGCGGACAGGGCTCCAGGCGGTCGTGCTACCCCGGTTTGGCGGATTTTTCATTACGGGCAGGATCGCTTTTGGCGGCGATGGCAATATGACCTCCGCCATCATTTCCGGTGTTTTGAAGAGCAACTGTCCACTATAGCGATCAGTAAGAAGCTTCCAGCATTCGGCGATAGTCCTCCGCTGTCGCCTCAAGCGGGTTGGTCTTGTGACAGTGATCAGCCTGCGCACCGGCAATGATACGGTCGAAGAGGTTTTTCGAAACACCCAGTTCAGACAAGCTGACCGGCAATCCGATGGCCGCGGTCATGTCTTTGATCGCAGTTCCGATATCCGCTCCTGCGCCAAGTTTCATGGCTTCCGCCATGCGGGCATATTTGTCCTCATCGTCCCATGTCGGGGCGCCTTTGTTGAACTCCAGAACCGCCGGCATGAAAACCGCATTGAGCGTGCCGTGATGCAGCTTCGGATTTAGGCCGCCAAGTGCATGGCTCAGACTATGGACACAGCCCAACCCTTTCTGAAACGCCATTGCCCCCATGGTCGCGGCAATCGCCATGTTGGCGCGGGCATCTCTATCTTCCGGGGTTTCAGTTGCCTGGCGGATGTTGGCCCAGGCACGACGCAGTCCTTCCAGTGCAATCCCGTCTGCCGGTGGATTGAGGGATGGCGCCAGATAGGTCTCGATACAATGAGAGATCGCGTCCATTCCAGTTGCGGCCGTCAACATCGGCGGTAACGTCATCGTCAATTCCGGATCGACGATGGCAGTCTTCGGGATCAGGTAGGGAGACAGCAAACCGACCTTGCGTCCGTCATCCAGAATGACGACCGCCGCACGCCCCACTTCGCTGCCAGTGCCCGAAGTTGTCGGGATTGCGATTGTCGGCCAGGTTTTGGCGGTAATTTTCTCAAGTCCGCCTTCGATGACAGCATAGGTTTTCAGTGAACCGCCATGAGCGGCCAGGATCGCGACGGCCTTCGCGAGATCCAGCGCAGAACCGCCACCGATGGCGATAATTCCATCGGCGTTCACTTCCTTGAAAAGTTCAGTTGCGACACGAACGGCAGCTTCACCGGGATTGCCGGGCGTCTCGTCGTAAACACCCGCAGGGGCTTCGCCAAGGACAGATTGAATCCTGTCAAGAAAACCAAGCTGACGGACACCCTTGTCGGTAACAACAAGCGGCCGTGTAATCCCGGCAAGTTTGAGTTCCGCTTTCAACGTGGCCAGCTCACCGAAACCAAACTGAACGCGGGTAATGTAGTTGATAAGAGCCATGCCTCTCTCCGTTTGATATTCTCAAACAGAAACTCGACAGTTGAGGAGTTGGGCTATTTGAGCGATTTAGCTTAATTGGTCTGCAAAATAGGTTTGAAATCAGGGCTGTAAATCCATTTTCCTTCGATAAGGGTATAACAAAAAGGAAATTGAAAGTTGCCCCTTGAAAGCGCCACCGCATGGGTTCCCGTCGCCAGCAGCCGGGTCATGACGTAAAGACCCGCAACCTGTTGTGTTCTCTCAAGACCTTTTGAATCCGGCTCTTGAAGGACCCCAACAGCGCGACCGATGGCAGTGATTTGAATGCGTGGCGAATTCCGACAGGTTCAATCGTCCGAAAATTACGGCTCGCGATGTGCGCAGGATTTGGCCGTGCCGGAACACAGCCGCGCCAGCCGGGCCTAGCGGTTGCCGCCCAGCAGGTTCTCCATGGTCAGGTCGATATTCCGTTTTTGCTGCTGGAGGTCCCGGATCAGGCCCTGCCAGTTCTGGTCGAGTGCGCGCAGCTGGTTGTTTACCTGTACCCAGAAATCGTATTTCAGATTGGTCGACAGAATGATCTTCTCATCCTCGGAAAGGTCTGGATGATTATCGTCGATATAGGCCCGAACCTCCCGTTCGAAACGCCGGTACCATTCGGCGCGCTCGGTTTCGTTCATCAGGAGAAGGGCGTTGGCGGGAGTGTCGATTGACATGAAGATTTCCGCGATCTGGCGCGATACCAGTTCCGAAACCATTTCCTTCATCGCCCGGCGCAGTTCCTGGGGGCGGGCATCGCGGTTCCGCAGGATCGCCCGGTTCCGGTCCGTGCCCACCGAACTGGCGATCAAGCCCTCCCGGTAGCTGGCGAAATCTTCCGGCGAGAACTCCGTCTCGTTCCAGGCGTCCTTGATCAGATTGAAGATGCGCGACAAGGAGCTGTCGCCGACATAGCGTCTCAGGAATTGTGAGACCGGGATACGCAAAAGGACCGTCTGAAGGATCTGGGCAGTGATGAAGCCCGTAACGCCGAGACCGATGGCTCGCGTGGACGTGACCTCGATGGTTGTCCCAAGCGGCGTTGCGACCGAGGCGGTGCGGGCGACAACAGGCGTGGCGAGGCGGAGGGAGGCGAATGCGACGCCGTGGGCTCGCGCCAGAAGCTGTGTGACGACAAAGGAGCCGAAACACGCGGCTATCCCTGTCACCGCGACGATCTTGATGTCCTCGCGGGCCTGCTCCAGCTGGGCCGCGAAGCTGGAGTGCTTGGCTGATTGTTCAAGTGCTGCTGCAACGGCTTGGCGATGCGCGCCGTACTGAACCACTTCCGAACGCTTTTGCTGCATGATCGCCAGCGCGGCGATTGCGGAGTCCAGCGCGACGAGCCGGCGGTTCCGCTGTGATTGGTCTTCAGGCATCCGAGGCTCCTGACTTCGGTAATGACCATCACCTCTCAGTACTCAGACAACCTTACGTCAGCCGAGCTCCAAGTCATTTTGTTCGTCTTTCAGGCAGAAAAAGAAATAGCGTGTTGCCCATCACAATTTACAGGATTTTCGGGATATGTGATGTTCTCAAGGTGGATTGGGGGAACCAATTTGAACGCGTCAGTTTCGAACAAAGCACCTGCAAATGAAGCAAAGGCCAGCGGCGCAGTCCTCCCCGGACGGCAATACGCCCGCACAGCTTGATCCGGCGATGCTGGAGAAGATTTCGCAAGTGCGCGCCAGAGTTCACGAAACCTTCGGCAAGGTGGCACTGGCCATGATGGCCTTGCCCCGCTATCGGAACCTCTCTCTGCTCGACCTCAATCACATACTGCTTGAACCGCTGATCCGCGACCGCGTTGCCATCGCCTCCGCTGCCAAGTCGCCCGAGGGCGAAATGCCATCCCTCGAAGGACTTTCCGGCATTGCCATCTGGGCCACCGTCTCGGACGAAGTTGATGCCAAGATCCGCGAACAGATCAAGGCGGGTGTCTTTCCGGTGCGCCTCGCAGCGGACGACTGGACGTCCGGCTCCATCAACTGGCTGTTCGACGTAATCGCTCCCAACCAGAAACTCACAACCTCGGTGATTGCCAACTTCAAACAGGTGGTGAAGGAAGGGGATTTGAGGATCCATCCGCTCATCACGCGTCTGGTTGATCCGGAAACGCTGAAGAAGATGGGGGCGGGGGCGGTTAACGAAAAACATGCTTAAGCATGAACTCCGGAGTTGTGTGTCTCATTTGCGCGGGAAGTCTTGAGGAGAAGTTAAATGGTATGGGGAATGGAAGAGGCGAGTGGCTTTGGTGACTACTTTCTTGATGGTGATTACATTGGTTACAAAGAAGCTATTGAATCTTATTACATAAATGAGATGTCAGATGCCGAAAAAGTATCCCTTGGAGTGCAGGATCGCCTGAAATACTCCAAGTTCTCCGCTAAATTCACCACAGACCTTGGTGCCCTCAAGCCGCACGAATGGCCGAAAGAGTTTCGAGCTGAAAAGACCTACAAAAATCTTGGGTCACTCGTAAAACTGACCAGTCGTTTGTTAGCAGTTGATGGTGCGTTGAAGGAAATTATAGAGAACTTCGAGCCCGATACCCATCAGTTCTCGCCAATCAAAATTACCATGCCCAAAGGGGTCGAGTATCACAAGCAGTACTACGCCATGGTGATCTCAAAGTTTCATGACAGCTTTTCTCCAAAGTTAAGTGGTGAAGGCTCTTATGGCGAAATGAGTGTCTCAGAGCGTATTTTTTACTATGTGAAACGCTCTGAAAAGAGGTTCTATTCTGATCTCGCCCTAAGGCGGGAAGTTTTCGGACATAGCCATTTATGGCGTGAAGTGAATTTACTTCAGCCGGCTCTCTATTTCTCGGACGATCTGCACGCCAAGATAATGGATAAGGGGCTGCGGGTCCCGAAAACGTATCAGTTAAAAGAGGTGTGATCATGGGGTCGGAAAGTATTCAGGCTCATGATGGTGTGCCATAGCAGGTTGCTAGCCTACGTGTCATGACCCTGATGTCCGCACAAGACGGGTAGCATCTCCGTTGATCCGATACCTTCGGACATTCAACACCTGCGCCCTTTGGTGGGCCATCTGTCGCAAGTACCGCGTGCTCCCGCTTCCCGCCCGGATTTCGGCAGGCGCTGAAGCGGGGAAACGAGGGGAGGGGCCACATCCGCGCAGGAAGAGGGATCCCCATGGGTATGGACAGCGCGGACCGTCGTGCGCCGCCTTTACATATGAACTGCGGCACCAGCCAGCGCGTTGTTGGATATCTGGCTGGCCTTCTCGACCAGCACCTCGGCCTGACGGATCGAAGCGTAGTCAATCAGCCGGCCATCCAGCGATACGGCGCCTTTGCCCGCCGTCTCAGCGGCTGACATCGCCTCCAGGATCCGCTGTGCCTTTGTGACCTCCGCGTCGGACGGGCTCATCACCTCATTGGCCAGCGCGATCTGGCTCGGGTGGATCGCCCATTTGCCTTCGCAGCCCAGCACCGCGGCGCGTCTGGCAGCGGCGCGGTAGCCGTCGGCGTCCTTGAAATCACCGAACGGCCCGTCGACAGGGCGCAGACCGTTGGCGCGGGCGGCAACCACCATGCGGGCCAGCGCATAGTGCCACATGTCGCCCCAATGCACGTCGCGGCCGCCGTCGGCTGCCGGATCGGTCAGCACTGAATAGTCGGGATTGACGCCGCCGATGATCGTGGTGCGGGCGCGGGTGCTGGCGGCGTAGTCCGCGACACCGAAATGCAGGCTTTCATTGCGTTTCGATGCCGCGGCGATTTCGTGAACGTTCTGCATGCCCAGAGCGGTTTCGATAATGTGCTCAAAGCCGATCCGCTTGCCGTAGCCCCTGGCGTCCTCGATCTGGGTCACCAGCATGTCGAGCGCGTAAACATCCGCCGCGGTTCCCACCTTGGGGATCATGATCAGGTCCAGGTGCTCACCGGCCTGTTCGACCACATCGACAACGTCACGGTACAGTTAGTGGGTGTCGAGCCCGTTGATCCGGATCGACATGGTTTTCCCGCTCCAGTCGATGTCATTGAGGGCCTGGATTATGTTCTTGCGGGCCTGTTCCTTTTCGTCCGGTGCCACAGCATCCTCAAGATCGAGGAAAATGACGTCGGCGGCGGATTTTGCCGCCTTTTCGAACATTTCCGGCTGGCTGCCGGGCACGGCCAGTTCACTGCGGTTGAGACGCGCGGGCGCCTGCTCGATGGTATGAAAGCTCATGACAGGATCTCCGGGAAGTCGGTGGGCCGGCAAAGGCCGGCCAAGAGGGGAAACAGGGCTCAGATCACCCGGTCACGCGGGGCGCGTCCGGCAAAGAAGTCGCCAAGATTGTCCAGAACGCGGAAGCCCATGGC
>JBNLAU010000366.1:0-8605 GCA_050302295.1 Roseibium sp.
AGCACACGTCCGGTGCTCAGCCAGAACGGATATTCGTCATCCGGGCTTTCCGCCGGCGGCTCGTAAGGCAGGGCAAAGGCGATCGCCCGGCCATCCGGCTTGCCGTAGAACTCGAACTCGGCACCGTCCTTGACGTATGGGTCGTATTTGCCGTTGAAGCGCCACAAGGTCTCCTTGCCGTCCACAACGGGCCAGCGCAGGCCGCGGACCTTGTGATAGGTGTCGAAATCCGCAAGATCATGGCCGTGGCCACGTCCGAACGCGGCATATTCCTCGAACAGGCCCTTCTGGATGTAGAAGCCGAAGGCCTCGGCCTCGTGGTTGTGATACTCCGTGCTCAGCTCGTCGTTGGAATAGGCGTTGACGTTGCCGTTTTCGAACAGCACCTCGTAAAGGGTCTTGCCCTTGAAGTCCGGATTGGCATCCAGGAGTTCCGCCGGCCAGACCTCGTCGGTGGTGAAGCGCTTGGAGAATTCGACCACCTGCCACATGTCCGACATTGCTCCATCAGGAGCGTCGACCAGCTGGTGCCAGAACTGGGTGCGCCGTTCGGCGTTGCCGTAAGCGCCTTCCTTTTCCACCCACATGGCGGTGGGCAGGATCAGATCCGCGGCTTCCGCGGTCACGGTGGGGTAGGCATCGGAGACGACGATGAAGTTATCCGGATTGCGGTATCCGGGCAGGCCCTCCTGCATCATGTTCGGACCGGCCTGCATGTTGTTGTTGACCTGGACCCAGTAGCAATTGATCTCGCCGTCTTTCAGTTTGCGGTTCTGGAGGACGGCATGGGCGCCGACCCATTCCGGCACGGTGCCTTCCGGCAGTTTCCAGATTTTTTCGGCAATCGCGCGGTGTTCCGGTTTGGCCACCAGAAGATCCGCCGGCAGACGGTGGGCGAAAGTGCCGACCTCGCGTGCCGTGCCACAGGCGGACGGCTGACCGGTGAGGGAGAAGGGCGAATTGCCCGGCTGGGAGATCTTCCCGGTCAGAAGATGGATGTTGTAGAGGAGATTGTTCATCCACACACCGCGGGTGTGCTGGTTCACGCCCATGGTCCAGAGAGACATGACCTTGGTGTCGGGATCGGCATAAAGCTCGGCGATCTGCTGCAGCCGTTCTTTCGGCACGCCGGATTTCTCCGCGGCAAATTCCAGGGTGTAGGGTTTCACGAACTCGGCGAATTCCTCAAGCGTCATCGGTTCGGAACTGCCTTTGCCGGGATTGGCTGCTGCCTGTTCCAGCGGATTGTCCGGCCTCAGACCGTAGCCAATATCCTGTGTTCCTTTCCGGAAATTGACATGCTTGGAGACGAAGTCCTCGTTCACCGCACCGGACTGGATGATGTGATTTGCGACATAGTTGGCGATGATCAGATCCGTCTGCGGCACGAACACGCCCGGAATGTCGGCAAGATCGAAGCTGCGGTGTTCGAAGGTTGACAGGACGGCAACCTTCACATGCGGATGGCTAAGACGCCGGTCTGCGATCCGCGTCCACAGGATCGGGTGCATCTCGGCCATGTTGGAGCCCCAGAGCACGAAAGCATCAGCGTGTTCGAAGTCGTCATAGCAGCCCATCGGCTCATCGATGCCGAAGGTGCGAATGAAGCCGCCCACGGCGGAGGCCATGCAGTGGCGGGCGTTGGGGTCGATGTTGTTGGAGCGGAAACCGGCCTTCATCAGTTTGGAGGCCGCATATCCCTCCCACACGGTCCACTGACCGGAGCCGAACATGCCGATCGCCTTCGGGCCCTTGGCTTTCAGCGTGGCTTTCCACTTCTCGGCCATGATGTCGAAGGCTTCGTCCCAGGAAACCGGCTCGAATGCGCCGTTCTTATCGAACTTGCCGTCTTTCTTGCGCAGCAGAGGTGTGGTCAGGCGGTCCTTGCCGTACATGATCTTGGAAAGGAAATAACCTTTCACGCAGTTGAGGCCGCGGTTGACCGGGGCCTCCGCATCGCCGTGTGTGGCAACGATCCGTCCCGCCTTGGTCGCCACCATGATGGAGCAACCTGTGCCGCAGAAGCGGCAGGGGGCCTTGGACCATTTCAGATCCGTCAGTTCGGATTCTGTGACCAGGTTCTGCGCTTCGGCGGGCACTGAAATACCTGCTGCAGCGGCAGCTGCCGCTACGGCCTGCGCTTTTATGACATCGCGTCTGCTAATTCCGCTCATTGGTCTCTCCTTATAGGGAGGCGGGCGCAGCCTGGGGCTCGCCGTCGGTCTGATGGTAGACAAGTGAAGCGCTCACAACGCCGGTGAGCAGCTGAATTTGGGTGAGGGTTTCCAGAATGTCGGATTCGCTCGGGGTCTCGAGCGTTACAATCAACCGGCCTTCCACGTCGCTATGGGCGATTTCGGCGCCGTTGAACGCAAGTATCTCCGCCTCTATTCCTGCGCGCTTTTCGGGCGTCGTCTGGACCAGGAGACTGGAGATATGAACGGTGTCGCTCATGCAAGCTCCGTTGCGTCGTTAGGGGTTATGAGGGAAAGAACCTCTTGAGGGCAGACACTCAAGCAGGCACCGCAGCCGGTGCAGGCGGCCTCTTCGATCTTCAGACGGCCGAAAGGGCGCTTGTCGAGGTCTACACGAATGGCCGAGACGGGGCATGCGTCCCGGCAGAGCTGACAGCTGATGCCGTGCTCCTGCAGGCAGCCGGCCGCGATTGTGGCTTTCAGATCCCAGGGCCGGGAGCGAGTGAGGTCAAATACGGGTTCGCCGCAACTTTCGGCACATTTCCGGCAGAACGTGCATTCCCGGCCGTCAAACTCGACCTTGGGCTTGCCTGCGCGGTCCATCAGGAGAATGGTCTCGGGACATGCCTCCACACACGCCTTGCAGCCGGTGCAGTGCGCGCGCACGGAAGCTTCATCGGACCACGGAGGGCGGATCGCTGCGGCTTCCGGCTGGCTGGGCAGCTTCAAAAAGGATCTGCGGCTTGCCGAAAAGTCTGGATTTGCGGACATGACCTCAGCCTGCGGGCGGACCGAGGATTATTTGGGACATCCAGATGATGAACCCGAAGCCGCCGACGATAGCGACAGACAATGCCGGGGCCAAAACGACAGCGAGCAGGACAAAGGCCGTTCGCTCGTCCCGCTTCGTCTGAGCACCATTTTCAACCATGAATTCCCCCTCCGTCGGCAGACACGCAATACGATACGTCGACCGTTTTGATTTGTGCGTCCGCACAAGTTTTAGGCGAAGGAGATGTAATTCAGAATGCGGGAGAATACTTAAAAGGTAATTTCAGTAATTCGAATATATAAATATATTTCAGAGAATTGCAGCATTGCGGCTGGTATTGTCCGCATTTGGCGCAACAATTTCCGGAGGGGCGATTGAGCTCGTCAGACTATCATTTTCTCATGCAGATATATCAGGTCTCGCCGTAGATTTCCGCAGGGTCATAAACGCGCTCCGCCTCGATCTTTTCCAGGCGTATGTCACCGGTCTCCGCCTTGACGATCTTGCGATAAAAGCAGGAGCGGTAGCCGACGTGGCAGGTCGCCCCGTTGCCGCCAACCGAAACTTTCAGCACCAGGGCGTCCTGATCGCAGTCGGTGAGGATTTCATGAACCGTCTGGACCTGACCCGAGGTCTCGCCCTTTTTCCAGAAGCTCTTTCGGGACCGGCTCCAGTACCAGGCTTCACCTGTGGTGATGGTTCTGTGCAGTGCTTCGGCATTCATGTAGCCGACCATGAGCACTTCGCCGGTGGTCACATCCGTGACCACTGCGGCGATCAGGCCATCCCTGTCGAATTTCGGCATCAGGAGATCGCCGGTCTCGATGGTTTCCTTGCCGCCCCTGGAGGGGAACTCAAAATCGCTCATGAAAGATTGCCCTTGCCAAAAAACAGAGACGCAAGGGCTCTGTTTGTCAGGAACCCTTGCCGCGTACCAGCGACATGAATTTAGCCTGCTCGGCCGGCTCGTCCTGGAAAACGCCGGTGAATTGGGTGGTGATCGTGGAGACCCCCTGTTTCTGCACGCCGCGCATTGTCATGCACTGGTGCTCGGCTTCCAGCATCACGGCCACGCCGCGCGGCGCCAGGGCATCGTCAATGGCGGATGTGATCTGCGACGTCAAGTGCTCCTGGGTCTGCAGGCGTTTGGCGTAGATATCGACAACACGGGCCAGTTTGGACAGGCCCACAACGCCCTCGGCCGGATAATAGGCGATATGCGCTTCGCCGATGAAAGGCAGCATGTGATGCTCGCAATGGGAATTGAACGGGATTCCGCGAACCAGAACAATTTCCTTGTAGCCGCCGACATCCTCGAAGGTCCGCTCCAGATGCTCTGCCGGATCCTCGAAATAGCCGCTGTAAAGCTGGCTTAGCGCCTTCACGACCCGCTTGGGTGTATCGACAAGGCCTTCCCGGTCCGGATCGTCTCCGGTCCAGGCGAGAATGGTACGCACTGCAGCTTCCACTTCCTCTCGGTTCGGTCGATGCAACTGGTCCGGCGATTTTCTGTCAAACGATTTTTCAACCGGCTTGAGGACAGCGTCCATGGGGATCCTCGCAAAATTACCCTTGTCACTCGTCATATGGCGCTCGCCTGTGCACTGATCAAAAGCCCGGACTTTCTATCATTGTCTGAAGCCGGGTCCTTTATCATACTCCACACAAAATGCGAACGCACAGTTTCTGCGCAGATTTTGCCGGCTTCAAGCGCACAAGCGGCACGCACAATCGCCAACTGCGACCACTCCGCCTCTTGCGAATTTGATGTGGCGTCTGATGTATATATATGAAAGCAGGGCGCCATCAACGTATAGCGCATCACAGGCATTCACGAAGAGGCGAGTTATGCTCGACGACATATATAACGCGAAGATCCTCGAATTCGCCGGGAACATTCCCCGAGTCGGCCGTCTTGAGCATCCCGACGCCTCCGCAAAAGCGCATTCCAAGCTATGCGGTTCCACCGTTGTCGTGGATTTATGCGTGAAGGATGGTGTCGTCACCGATTTCGCGCACGACGTCAAAGCCTGCGCCCTCGGCCAGGCGTCCTCGTCGATCATGGCGCAGAATATTGTCGGCGCGACTGCAGAGGAACTGCGCGAGGTGCAGAAAACCATGCGCGCCATGCTGAAAGAAGGCGGCGAGCCGCCCACGGGCCGGTTCGAGGACTTAAAGTTTCTGGAACCCGTGCGCGAATACAAGGCCCGGCACGCCTCAACCATGCTGACATTCGATGCCGTTGTGGATGCGCTTGACCAGATCGAGGCCAAGGCAAGGGAAGACAGTGCGGTTGCCTGAGGGGCTCCGGCCCTGATTCTGATCGGCTTTTCCTATGTGCTCACCATCTGAAAAACAATCTGGCTCCGACAGACCCTTGTCCATTCCAGGCAGGGCCGCAATCGGACTCATCTGGATTTACCGCCATTCCCTGTCGCTCTTCATGGGACGGGCCTGCCGCTATGCGCCGACCTGTTCCGACTATACCGAACAGGCAATCCGCCAGTTCGGGTTCTGGGCGGGCGGCTGGATGGGGCTGGCGCGGATCCTGAGGTGCAATCCCTGGGGCGCCTCAGGATTTGATCCGGTTCCCGGCAAACTGCCGGATAATGCCCACTGGTATCTGCCCTGGCGCTATGGCCAATGGACCGGCAGGCACATTCCCGAAAACCACCGGCTTTAATCTGACATCACGCTCGGAAGTTCAATTGGCGGCACTTTTGCCGAGAAAAGTTGACGCGAGGTAAGTCAGGTGCGACGTTCGGCCCAACGGTCAGATGACGGAAGGGACCACGAGCATGCGCGATTTCCACTTCGTTATGATCAAGCCGACCCATTACGACGACAACGGCTATCCGATCCAATGGCTGCGGTCGGCAATCCCATCCAATACACTTGCCAGTATCAACGGCCTTGCGGAAGCTGCCCGGGACAAAAGCGTGCTGGGAGATGACGTCCGCATTCATCTGCACACCTATGACGAAACCAACAAGCGCATTCGTCCGGACAAGATCGCCGGTGAAATCAAGAGGAAAGGTGGCAAGGCCCTGATTGCGCTGGTGGGTGTGCAATCCAACCAGTTTCCAAGGGCAACGGATCTGGCACGGCAATTCCTCAAAGAGGGATTGTTGACGGCCATCGGCGGTTTTCACGTGTCCGGCTGCATTTCCATGCTGGACGACATGCCGGAGGAAATGATCCGGCTGCAGGAAGAAGGCGTCTCTTATTTCGCGGGTGAAGCCGAAGACCGGCGCCTGGATATGGTGTTTCGCGATGCCTACGCCGGCGAACTGAAGCCGCTCTACAATTTCATGGCCGATCTTCCGTCGCTGGAGGGCGAGCCGACGCCGATCCTGCCGAGCAAGCACATCCAGTTTACCGCCGGGTCCCATTCCAGTTTCGATCTTGGGCGCGGCTGCCCGTTTCAGTGCTCCTTCTGCACCATCATCAATGTCCAGGGACGCAAGAGCCGGTTCCGGTCCGCGGACGATCTGGAGCAGATTATCCGCGACAACTATTCCCAGGGAATCAACCGCTTCTTCATTACGGACGACAATTTCGCCCGCAACCGGGAATGGGAACCGCTGTTTGACCGGCTGATAGACCTGCGGGAGAAGGACAGGTTCGATATCAAGTTCATCATCCAGGTGGACACGCTCTGTCACCGGATCGAGAATTTCATTGAAAAGGCGGCCCGCGCCGGCGTGAACCGGGTGTTCATCGGTCTGGAAAACATCAATCCGGACAATCTTATGGCGGCGAAAAAGCGTCAGAACAAGATCACCGAGTACCGGGAAATGTTGCAGAAGTGGCGCGATCACGGCGCAACCACCTATGCGGGCTACATCATTGGCTTTCCGGGCGATACCAAGGAAGCCGTGCTGCATGATGTCGAAATCATCAAGAACGAGCTGCCGCTTGATCTTCTGGAGTTCTTCTATCTGACACCGCTTCCCGGCTCCGAGGACCACAAGGTGCTGCTCGACAAGGGCGCCTGGATGGATCCGGACCTCAACAAATACGACCTCAATCACCGCGTGACCCATCACCCGAAGATGAGCGACACGGAATGGGAGGAAGCCTATCGGGCGGCCTGGGAGAGCTATTATTCCGACGGGCATATCGAAACCGTCCTGCGCCGGGCCGCCGCGCACAGGAAAGGGCGGCCGGGAAACAAGCTGTTTCTGATGATGTGGTTCAAGCTGATGATCCAGTGCGAGGGCGTTCACCCGCTTGAAGGCGGTTATTTCCGTCTGAAATTCCGAAAGGACCGGCGCAGCACGCTGCCGCGCGAACATCCGCTCAGCTTCTATCCGAAGTATTTCCTGGAAATTCTCGCCAAGCACTGGGCTTATGTCTCGGCTACGTGGCGTGTCTACCGGATCTACCGCAAGGTCAAGGCGTCCCCGGACCGGCGGTCGTATTCCGATCTTGCCATCACCCCAATGGACCAGTCGACGGAAGAAGACCTGGCCATGATCCGGGAAACCCGGGGCGGCGAGGCGGCGGTTGCCAAACAGGTCCGCGACGCCGCGTTGCAAAAGGCGGGGAAAGACCGGGCCCGAGCCTCCGCGTGACTGCGGCGTATGGGCCGGATGGTCCTCGCCTGAGCCTTTGAGCGTGCCATTATCTGCGGGCCGCTGCCTCATTTTCCTCGATTGCGAAAGATCCCGAACCCTCCTCGATTCTGCCGTTTGATGACAGCATTTCGGACGGAGCGGGAGAGTGGGGCGTGGCGGCATTGCGCCGGAAAGGGTTGCCGTTTGAGCCTGAATCCCCTATCAGCAGGCGATCCAATTGCCCTTGAACAGCTTACCTGCCTTGTCTGCAGGAGTGAGCAGGAGAAAAACGATGATCCAACTGACTTTCCCCGACAATTCCGTGCGCGAATACGAACCCGGCACCACCGGCCTGGATGTCGCTTCCGGCATTTCCAAGTCGCTGGCCAAGAAGGCCGTGGCGATGGCGCTGGATGGGGAACTGAGAGATCTCGCCGATCCGATCAACCGCAGCCATCAGATCGAGATCGTCACCCGCGACGACCCGCGCGCGCTTGAGCTGATCCGCCATGATGCGGCGCATGTGATGGCCGAAGCCGTGCAGGAACTCTGGCCGGGCACGCAGGTCACCATCGGTCCGGTGATCGAGAACGGCTTCTACTACGATTTCAAACGCGTGCACCCGGACAGCGGCGAAGACTGGCCGTTTCATCCGGACGACCTGCCCGTTATCGAAAAGAAGATGCGCGAAATCATCGCGCGCGCCGCGCAGTTCACCAAGGAAGTCTGGAGCCGCGAAGAGGCCAAGACCTATTTTGCCGCCAAGGGCGAGCATTACAAAGTCGAGCTGGTCGACGCGATTCCGGAAGACCAGGAGATCAAGATCTACAAGCAGGGCCAGTGGCTGGACCTGTGCCGCGGTCCGCATATGGTCTCCACCAAGCAGATCGGCGACGCCTTCAAGCTGATGAAGGTGGCCGGCGCCTATTGGCGCGGCGATTCGAACAACGAAATGCTGTCACGCATCTATGCGACGGCCTGGCACAATGAGAAGGAGCTGAAAGGCTACCTTCACATGCTCGAGGAAGCCGAAAAGCGCGACCACCGCAAGCTCGGCCGGGAAATGGACCTGTTCCACT
>JBNLAU010000367.1:0-12418 GCA_050302295.1 Roseibium sp.
AAATTACCGCAATGCGGGCAGACCGGACCATCGGGCCAGTGGATGGCTTCCAGATGCTCGCGGGCCTTGTTGGCGTCGTGGTAAATCGGGTTGGTCAAGTCAAACATGTCGTAGCTCCTTGATTCCAATATAGGAAATCAAGTTTGGTACGTCAAGTATATAATTCCCCTTGTGGGGAGGGGTTAGGGGTGGGGGTAACCGGTTGTTTCCAGTCCCAGATAAAGGCGAATTGCGGTCACCACGCCTTCCAGGTTTTCATGAACCTCAAAAGAAGAATAGCGGAGGACGTCGAAGCCTTCGGCGCGCAACCATGCGTCCCGTTTGGCGTCGTGTCTTTGCTGTTCCGGCAACCCGTGAACATCGCCGTCAATCTCGATGACGATCTTTCGCGAGAAAATGACGAAGTCGGCAACATAGGGTCCGATCGGTGCCTGCCGCCGCACGCGGATTCCTTCCGGTTTCAGGTCCCGCAACGCACGCCACAAGGCTTTTTCGCCGTTGGTCTGGTCATTCCTCAGCCGTCTGGCAAGGCGTCTGGTTGTTGAGTTGATGCGCGTCGGAGACATCAGGTCAATGCACAGGCCCCTTGGGCATCGGGTAGTTGCCGGTGATGCCCCAGCCGAAGGAGGCGATGCGTTCGGCGGCCATGGGGGTTAGGTCGCCGGTGATCAGAAAATCGACGCTGGAGGGTGTGAAGGGCAGTTGTGTAATGCCTGTGTGGATGGCGGAAAAGGTCTGTGCCACGGTGCGAGTCCAGGCGACCTCATCCAGCGGCAGAACGACCGCCGCCAGCCCGTCCCGGCGGATGGCGACGGGAATGCGCGACACCAGCCGGATCCGGCTGAGGCCTGATATCTCGCGGTTATAGGTTTCCAGCAGCACCACGCGGCGGAGCTGAAAATAGGCAACGTCCCGGCTTTCCGCATCCGCGGCCTTCGAGGCGATCAGCTCCAGATCCTGAACTCCCGGCATGGCCTGAAGCTGATAGGCCATCGCGGCCTTTTCCGTGGCTGTGTAGAACGGATTGGCGGCGATCCTTGAAACGGTCTCGTCCGAAACGCCGGCATTGCGGAAAGCCGCCGCCGTGCGCTCTTCCAGTTCCGGGCGCGTACTGTCGACGATAAGCGTGCGGAAATCGTCGGCCTGGCGGGCCGCTGCCACAACCATTCCGCCGGGAAGCAGGGACGTGACCGCGTCCACGGTCCAGTTGCCGGCGGTGGTGACGCTCGCGGTCTCGTCCAGCTTTTCCGAAAGCGGGCGGTAGAACGTATAGGGATCGACGCCAAGATCGGCTGCCAGTTCGCGGCGGGCCCGCGCCTGGCCGGTGATGGCTTTGGCAATCTCTGTGGGGGAACCGCCGGTGCCGGTCACCGCGGATCCAACGCCCTTGGTCAGGCGGCCGAACATGCGTCCGACGCCTGAAACCGTGCTTTTGGCCGTGCCCACCGGATCGGTGACGGTGCTTTCGACGAATTCGACCGGTTTCATGGCGGCCTGTTTCAGGCCCTCCACGAAGCCCGCGTCCTTTTTCAATCCCTCCAGCGCGACTAATACGCGGATTTCCGCCAGCCGCAGCTTCAAAAGGCCGTCGCCCTCGATCCGCTCAATGCCAAGGTCGGTCTGAAGCTGATAGATGCGCAGGAAGCCATCGCTGCGCACCGGTGCCAGAACGGCGTAGCCCGGACCGAGCTGTTTGCCGTCCAGCACAACGGCCGGGTCCAGTTCAGGCGGGGTTTCATATTGCTCGCTCAGCGCCAGGGCCGGTCCGGCGAGAAGGGCAGCGCCGAGAAGCACACCGGCGAATGCGGTGGGTAATGTGTTGAACGAACTCATCTGACCGGCCTTTTGAAGAGTTGCCGGTGAACAGCTATTCCGGCGCCATGCTGTTCCGCGCCAGGGCTTCACCGACGAGGTAAAGCGAACCGCAGATCAAGATCCTGGGCGGTTCGCCGTCCTGTGCGGCACAAGCTGCCACATCTGCCAGCGCCGCGTCCAGTGATTGAAACGGCGTCGCTTCCAACCCGGCGCAACGGGCAAGGTCGGCAAGGTCTTCCGGTGTCCGGGCCGTTGGGGTCGAGGAGATCGGCACCGTTCCCACATGGCGAACGAGGCCGCCAAACGGCCGGAAAAAGCCGATCGGGTCCTTGGTGGTCAGCATGCCCGAGACAAGATAAAGCGGGCGCGGCGCGCGCTCCTCCTGTTCGCCCATGAACTGGGCAATCGAGAGGCCCGCATCGGGATTGTGACCGCCGTCAACCCAGACTTCCGCCCCCTCCGGACACAGCTCGAAAAGCGGGCCATGGGTAAGCGGCTGCAGCCGTCCCGGCCAGTTGACGGATCTCAGGCCCTCGGCAATGACTGCTTCGTCCGGCAGCAGACCGGCCGCCTTGAGCGCGGCGATCGCAAGACCGGCGTTGGCGAACTGATGCCGCCCGCCCAGAGCCGGCAAAGGCAGGTCGATCAGCTCTTCATCGTCCTGATAGGCGAGCCGCCCCTGGTCTTCATTTGCAGCAAAGTCCTGGCCGTAAACCGTTAAAGCCGCCCGATTGCGCGCGGCTTCCCGTTCGATCACCGGCAGGGCCGTTTCGTCCTGCGCCGCGCAGATGACAGGCGCACCGGGCTTGAAGATGCCGGCCTTTTCCATCGCAATTGCCGACAGATCGTCCCCGAGAAATTTCTCGTGGTCCATGGAAACCGGCGTAATGACCGTCGCCAGTGGCTTGTCGATCACGTTGGTTGCGTCCAGTCGCCCGCCCAGACCCACTTCAAGCAGCAGAATATCGGCCGGATGTTCGGCGAAGAGCAGCAGCGCCGCGGCTGTGGTGATCTCGAAAAAGGTGATCTCTTCGCCGCCATTGGCTTCTTCGCAGCGGTGCAGCGCGTCGTACAGCTCCGGGTCGGACACGAACTTTCCGTCCGCGCCGAGGCGGATGCGCTCGTTGAAAGACACCAGATGGGGCGAAGTATAGACGTGGCAACGCTTGCCGGAGGCTTCCAGGATAGCGCGCATGGTTGCCGTCACCGAGCCCTTGCCGTTGGTTCCGGCAACGTGAATGACCGGCGGCAGACGTCGTTCCGGATGGTCCAGCGCCGCGAGCAGCCGGTGCATGCGGCCGAGCGAAAGATCGATCTCCTTGGGATGGAGCGCGAGCAGCCGGTCCAGAATTTTGGTGATTTGATCCAAGGCGCCCTCCGCAGGGTCCCATCATCGGTTAGAGCACAAAGCGAATGTTACGCCTTTAGGATATGGCTGTCTGCGGCACAAGCGGACCGTCTGGAAATGTCGTGATTTGCCGCATACGCGACATTCAGCGGTGAATGAGCGCGCTTATGCGGAGGCTTTGGCATCCTTGGCGGGCGCTTCCGCAGGCTCTTCAACAGCGGATTCGGGCTCTTTGGGCGCCTCAAGCCGGGGCAGTTCGACTTCGCGCTTCATCAGGATGCCGCAGATCCTGGCGATGGTATCCTTCATCTTCTGGCGCGGCACCACCATATCGATCATGCCGTGGTCGAGAAGATATTCCGCGGTCTGGAAGTCCTCGGGAAGTTTTTCGCGCACCGTCTGCTCGATCACGCGCCGGCCGGCAAAGCCGATCTGAGCCCCCGGTTCGGAAATATGGATGTCACCAAGCATCGCGTAGGACGCGGAAACGCCGCCTGTCGTCGGATTGGTCAGGACAACGATATAGGGAAGACCGGCTTCGCGCAGCATCTGCACGCCCACCGTAGTGCGCGGCATCTGCATCAGGGACAGAATGCCCTCCTGCATGCGTGCGCCGCCGGAGGCGACGAACATGACGAACGGGGTCTTGTCTTCAACCGCCTTCATCATGCCGGTCAGAATGGCCTCGCCGACAGCCATGCCAAGCGAACCGCCGACAAAGGAAAAGTCCTGCACGGCTGCGGTCATGTCCATGCCGTTGACCTTGCCCTGCGCCACGTGAACGGCCTCGGCTTCACCGGTCTTGGAGCGGGCTTCCTTCAGACGATCGGTATAGCGCTTGTTGTCGCGGAATTTCAGCGGGTCCGCGTGAACTTCCGGGGTCTCGATGCGCGTGTAGTCGCCGGAGTCGAAAAAGGATTCCAGACGCTTGCGCGCAGGCATGCGCATGTGATGACCGGAATTCGGGATCACCCAGAGATTGGTTTCCAGATCCCGGTGAAACACCATTTCGCCGGTTTCCGGGCATTTGATCCAGAGGTTTTCCGGAACTTCACGCTTCTTCCAAAGATCGCGGATCTTGGGGCGTACGATAGAATTGATCCAGTTCACGTCAAACGCGTCCCGCTACTCGAGTTGGTTTTGGCGGAAATATTGGGTCCGCCGGAAATTCTTCCTGTCAGGCCGGAGCCCTCACGCAACACGCGCCCGCGCGCAGCCGGAGGCAAGATCCGAAACCACATCGGCAACCGCCTTGACGGTGCCATCGGTTGCCTTGCCGGACTCATCCAGACTGTCGCGGATGGCGTTGACCAGCACCGAGCCGACAACGACACCATCCGCATCTTTGCCGATGACGGCGGCCTGATCGGCGCTCTTGACGCCAAATCCGACCGCGACCGGCAGATCCGTGTGGCCCTTGATACGGTTGACGGCGTCTGCCACCCGGCCCGTATCGGCAATATTGGCACCGGTAATACCGGTCACCGAAACGTAATAGACGAATCCGGATGTGTTGGCCAGCACGGCAGGCAGGCGCTTGTCATCGGTTGTCGGGGTTGCCAGGCGAATGAAATTGAGGCCGGCCTCAAGCGAGGGGATGCAGAGTTCGTCGTCCGCTTCCGCCGGAATGTCGACGATAATGAAGCCGTCGACGCCCGCGTCCTTGGCTGTCTGGACGAAGCTCACCGGTTCGCGCACGTAGATCGGATTGTAATAGCCCATCAGAATGATCGGCGTATCCTGGTCCTGTTCGCGGAATTTGCGCACCATGTCGAGCGTCTTGTCCATGGTGTGACCGGCGGCAAGGGCACGCTGGTTGGCCAGCTGAATGGGAATGCCTTCCGCCATCGGATCTGAAAAGGGCATGCCGAGTTCAATGACATCGGCGCCCGCGGCGGGCAGCGCGTTCAGGACGGCTTGTGATGTCTCAAGATCCGGATCGCCTGCGGTGATAAAGGTGACCAGAGCCGGCCGTCCGGCGTCCGCACAGGCTTTAAAACGGCGGTCGATACGCGTTTCCGTCATTCACTGCTACCCTTTTTGCGCCTGCCCATCCGGTCCAGGCTGTTGCGTCTCTGCGATGTACGGGGGCAGCGTGCGGTATGTCAATCTATCAATGCAGGAAAACGGCGGACCCGGTTTTCCGGATCCGGGCGCGGTCACTTGCTCGGATAATCGATCAGGCCGATTGCACGAAATTCGATATCGTTCCGGTACACATGCTCGCCGCGTATGTTTCGGGTCCGGCCCGCGCGCAGGCTGGAGCTGTCGGCGCCGCGAAAAACCGTCGAAAGCGGCGCGGCTGAAGGCGCGCTCAACAAAATTGCCTGCAAAACACTCATGGCGAAACCAGATGCTCGAATCTGAAAAACGATGTCCGCCGCGATACTTATGATAATTTTGCAGTGCAACAAGAGCGTTCCACGCAAGTCAGGTCTGCTGTTTCTGCATGGCTGGATTGCCGGAGGCGCATTATTGGCCTCTGGATGACGGCACTATGTGCGCCTATTCTTGGGACAATAAATGGCGTTCCGACAATAAGGAGCTGAAGATGGCCCATCCCCTGCTCGCGCCGGCCCTCGCGCCGTTCGGCCGGCCGTTCTGGACACGCATCAGGGTTTTCAGCATCGGCCGGTCTGCCCAGCCAGAGTCCGTAGCGGCTCCCGTCGCTCACCCGGCGCCGGTTCTGGCCGTTGAGGCGATCCGGCTGGATGCCCGCGGCCGGCAGCGGTTTCTTCGGGCTGTCCTGAAAGCCAGGCCCATCGCAAACTGAAGGCCGTACTCTGGCCCAATCCGGGACCGATAAAGCCGGAACAGACTTCAGCGTGTCTTGAAGTATTTGCGAAATGCGTGGTTTGCGATTTGGGTGCGGTCCAGCCCGAGGTCGGACAATTGCGCAGTGCTCATGTGGTAGAGTTGGTCAATTTCCCTGGCGGCGCGGTGGGCCGCACGGGCGTCACGGACAAATCCGGTGATCAGATCGAGTGCCATTTTCTTGTTCCTTGGTAGTGGCCGATTGAGAGGTGTTGTGCACGTTCTCGTTTCTTGCCCATAAAAATAGTCGGGCCACAGCCACACACAATGTCTGATTTTGCATTGCAGCATTGCCGAGTCGGCAGATCTGCCGCAGGACGAAAAAAGCCGCATGCCCTGAGGCACGCGGCTTTCCGGTCAATTTGCCGAAATTCACGGCCTAAAGTTCAAAACCCAGCATCTGGCCGACGGCGAAGACATCCTTGTCGCCCCGTCCGCAGAGGTTCATGACAATGATCTGATCCTTGTCCATCTGCGGCGCCAGTTTGACCACATGAGCCAGCGCATGGGCCGGCTCCAGCGCCGGGATGATGCCTTCCACGCGGGTCAGCATCTGGAAGGCGTCGAGCGCCTCGTCATCCATCACCGGAACATAATTCACGCGGCCGATTTCCTTCAGCCAGGAATGTTCCGGCCCGATGCCCGGATAATCGAGGCCGGCGGAGATGGAATGGCCCTCGAGGATCTGGCCGTCTTCGTCCTGCAGGAGATAGGTGCGGTTGCCATGCAGAACGCCCGGCTTGCCGGCGGTCAGCGAGGCGCAGTGTTCCTCGCCCTGGAGGCCGCGGCCTCCTGCTTCTACACCGTAGATCTTGACGTTTTCGTCATCCAGGAACGGATGGAACAGGCCGATGGCGTTCGATCCGCCGCCAACGGCTGCCACCAGCGCATCCGGCAGACGGCCCTCGGCTTCCATGATCTGTTCGCGCAGCTCCGTGCCGATCACCGACTGGAAGTCGCGCACCATTTCCGGATAGGGATGCGGGCCGGCGGCGGTGCCGATCAGATAATAGGTGTCGTCGACATTGGTCACCCAGTCGCGCAGCGCTTCGTTCATGGCGTCTTTCAGAGTGCCGGCACCCGCCGTGACCGGAACGATCTCCGCTCCGAGCAGCTTCATGCGGAAGACGTTGGGCTTTTGCCGCTCCACGTCGGTCTTGCCCATATAGACAACGCAGGGCAGTCCGAAACGGGCACAGACCGTCGCCGTGGCCACGCCATGCTGACCGGCGCCGGTCTCGGCAATGATCCGGGTCTTGCCCATGCGCTTCGCGAGCAGGATCTGCCCCAGGCAATTGTTGATCTTGTGGGAGCCGGTGTGGTTCAGCTCGTCGCGCTTGAAATAGATCTTCGCTCCGCCGAGTTCTTCCGTCAGACGCTCAGCGAAATAAAGCGGCGAGGGACGGCCGGTATAATGCGTGTTCAGCGTCTCGATCTCAGCGTGGAAGGCCGGATCGTTCTTGGCGTCCTTATAGTGCTGCTCCAGATCGAGGATCAGCGGCATCAGCGTTTCGGCAACATAGCGTCCGCCGAAAATGCCGAAATGCCCGCGATCGTCCGGACCGGTCCGGATGCTGTTCGGCAAATCGTTCACGCGTGTACTCCTTAGTCCGGCAGGTCAGGCGCCTTTGGCCGCCGCCATAAATGCGCGAATTAGATCGCAATCCTTGACGCCTTTTTCCCGTTCGACACCGGAAGAGACGTCCACTTCTTTCACCCCGCTCAGGCGGATGGCCTCGGCGACATTTTCGGAATCCAGTCCTCCCGAAAGCATGTAGGGCTTCTTGAGGTCAAGATCTTTCAAAAGCGTCCAGTCATAGGCAATGCCGTTGCCGCCCGGCAGGTCGGAACCCTTCGGCGGCTTGGCGTCAAACAGGATCCGGTCGGCCACAACCGCATAATAGAGGGCCTTTTCCAGATCCTCACGTTCGGATATCGAAACCGCCTTCATGATCTGGGTGCCTTGCATGACCTTGGCGGCCGCACAGGCTTCCGGCGCTTCGTTTCCGTGAAACTGAAACGTATCCGGCGCCACGACCTCATTGATCCGCGACAGGCCGTCGAGATCCATATTGACGGTCACGGCAACGATTTCCGCCCTTCCGCGGGCCATGTCGGCCAGTCTGCAGGCATCACTCAGGGAGACGTGGCGCGGGCTCTTGGGAAAAAACATCAGCCCGACCATGTCAGCGCCTGCGTCAAGCGCTGCTTCCATGGTGTCCTCGGTCGAAAGACCGCAAATCTTGACTTTAATATCCGACATGGGGTCGAGGTATCGCTGGTGGGGCGCGGTTTGTCAAAAGGGGAATGAAGACCCGTTGATTTTGCGGTCAGTTTCGCCTGCGAATAGTCGGGTCTCCGAGACCGCTTCCGGCGCCCCTGCGGCGGATTATAACACCAGAGCCCACACCGTTGCCGCCAGCATGCCGATGGCCATGACGATCGTGATCGCGCGCATCGCAGGCCCATCGCCGATCGCGGCAAGCACGGAAACGCCGACCAGTGCCCAGAGCGAGTGAAACACCATGCCGCCAAGGGTGAAACCGACGAGGAGGATCAGCGCATTTTCATGGATGCCGAGGCCGTTGCCGGCAAAAAAGGTGGAAAAGGCGACCAGGTTCATCGCCCAGGTTTTCGGGCTGAGCGGGTGGATCAAAAGTCCTTCCCAAAAGCTCGGCAGCGCCACCTCCTCCTTCGGCTTGACGGAAAGAGAAACAATCCGCCAGGCAAGATAGGTCATGTAGGTCATGCTGAACACCTTGAACAAGGTGACAATCGGCCCGCCGCCTTCCATGAAATGGCCGAGACCATAGGCAACGCTCAGGTTGAGAGGCCAGCAACCGGTCATTGATGCGATAATCACCGGGAAGGCGGTCCTGTATCCGGCGGACGCTCCGATGGCCAGAAAGGTAAGATTGCCGGGGCCGGGCGTGGCGGTCATGACGATGACGAAAACGGCAAAGGCGAAAAACGTGGCGGAATCCATGAGGTGTCTCCAGGCATTGCATCTTGATTATCGATACAATCGATACAAAGCAGTGGAGGCATTAAGTGTATTGAAGAATTGTACTCGTCAATGATAACATTGTTCCTATGACAATGTGGATTCCGAACATTGAGGCGGCTGAGGGGCCGATCTATCTGGCGATTGCGGATGCGCTGGAAACGGACATTCAGGCCGGTACGCTCGCGCAGGGAGACCGTCTGCCGCCGCAGCGTGAACTCGCCTATCAACTGGGGGTCACGCTCGGCACCATCACGCGCGCCTATGGCGAGGCGGAGCGCAGGCGGCTGGTCAAGGGCGAAACCGGCCGCGGCACCTATGTGGCATCCGAAACGCAGAAGGTTTCGCCGCTCGTGCCAAGGGAAGACGAGCCGGAAGCCTGTGACCTTGCCCGGAATTTTGCCTATCCGCATCTGAACCCGAGCCTCGCCGACGGGCTGGTCCGCATGGCCAAAACCCCGGGCATCGACCGGCTGAACGGTTTCGTGCCGTCGGAAGGGCTGAAGGCACACCGGGAAACCGGGGCTCTTGTGTTCAAGGACTACGGTCTGGAGGCCGATCCGGCCAGGGTTGCCGTCACTTGCGGCGCCCAGCACGGCATTCAGGTAACCTGTCAGGCCCTGTTCAGGTCGGGCGATGCGATTGCGGTCGACCGCTTCACCTATCCCTCGATCTTTCCATCGCTGGCGAGCCTGGGTCTGAAGGCGGTGCCGCTCCCGGCCCTGCGCCGTCCCGATGGCGGCTTCGGTGCGATGGATCCCAACGCCCTGGCCCAGGCGGCGAAAAGCCATGCGGTCAAAGGCGTCTTTCTGATGCCCAATATGCAGAACCCGACCACCCACACCATGTCGCTTGCCGAGCGGGAGAACCTGGTTCGCGTGGCGCGCGACTATGACCTGAAGATCGTCGAGGACGATCCCTATACGCCGTTTTTGCCCGAAACCCTGCCGGCCTTCGGCGCGCTTGCGCCGGAGCGCACGGCCTCGATCGCCAGTATTTCGAAGGTCTGTTCACCTGGCAGCCGGATTGGATTCGTCCACGTGCCGGCCTCCTTCGGCGACAGCATCCGCAACAAGATCGGCGAAAGTACCTGGATGGCATCGCCCATCACCGCCGAACTGATCGCCGGCTGGGTGCGCGAAGGCATCTTGTTCAGGACGTTGCGCGTGAAGCGCAAGGCCAACCGCAGCCGGTTCGTCGAGGCGCGGGACATCCTTGCCCCCTATTTTCTGCAAGGCGATGCCAACAAGGTTTTCGGCTGGCTGCGCCTGCCCGATCAGGTTGACCCGGACGCCCTGCAAGCCGCGCTCGGCCATCAGGGTGTTTCCGTGCTCTCGTCCCGCTATTTCCAGATAAAGGACCACGCACCAGCACCTTACCTGCGCCTCACCTTCGGCTCAGAATCCTCCGACGAGCGTTTCCGCTGGGCACTGAAACGGGTCAGGGCAACCATTGACCAATTAGCCGATTTGCCGGATCTGACCCGCCCGGTAGGATAAAGGGGCTTTGACAAAGGGCTGTTTCCAGCCGATAAGCGGCACGGCGTGAATGATCGGGCGATACTTTCAAATCGCCCGCGACGAGGTGGCATGGCTTTCTGGCCCAAAAAGAAAAACAAGACCGAAACGCGTGTCTGCGATCCGGACGCCAGCCCGTTCGCGGTTTTTGAAGATGTCGGCCTGAAGATCGGTCAGCGGCAGGTTCTGAAAGGTCTTTCCCTGTCTCTTCAGGAAGACAGGATCGGGATCATCGGGCTGAACGGCTCCGGCAAGAGCACTTTCATCCGGCTTTTGAACGGCTTGAGGCATGCCGACAGCGGTGCGCTGACCCTGTTCGGGGCACCAGCGGCGGAAGCCGAGCCGGAGTTGCCGCGCCACATCGGGTTTGTCTTCCAAAATCCGGATCACCAGGCGATCTTTCCCACCGTTGAAGAAGAAATCGCCTTCGGCCTGACCCAATTGGGTGAGGAAAAGACCGAGAGCCGCCGCCGTGCGCGCAGTTTTCTGGCGCAGCATGGCTGTGAGGCGCTCGCCGGTTCCCCCATCGCCGAACTTTCGGAAGGCCAGAAACAGCTCATCTGCATTCTGGCCGTACTGGTCATGGAGCCGCGCCTGCTGGTGCTTGATGAGCCGATGACCAGCCTGGACGCGCTTGCAACCGCAAGACTGCGGTCGATGCTGCTGTCTCTGCCGCAGAAAATCATTCTGGTCAGCCATGACCTCAGCCATTTTGAAGGATTCGAGCGGATCCTGTGGCTGGAAGACGGGGGCATCCGCATGGATGGCAAGCCCTACGAAGTGCTGGCGGCCTACCGCGACGATCTCGACCGCAGGCTGGGCGGAAAACTGGAGCTGGTGGCGCTTTGATCCCGATCTACCTTCAGGGCGACGGCTGGGCTCACCGCATGCCGGCGGGGGTAAAACTCCTGTCCGTTGCCGTGGCCAGTCTTTTGCTGTTTCAGGTCAGGTCCTTCTGGATTCTTCTTCCCTGTCTAGCGGCCGTTGCCGGTCTCTATGTGTTTCTTGGCCGGGAGGGGCTCCAGCAATTGAAACTGTTGCGCAGCCTCTCGGTTCTCCTGATCGTGTTGCTTGGGCTGCACTGGATCTCGGGCACGTTCATTGACGGCATGGCGATTGTGTTGCGTCTCGTCATCATGGTCCTGGCAGCCAATTTCGTCTCCATCACAACGCGCATGGACGACATGCTGGAAGCTGTTCAACCGCTGTTCAAGCCGCTGGAATGGGTTGGTGTGTCGCCGCGCAAGCCTGCGCTCGGTGTGACGCTGGTGCTCCGGTTCACACCGCACATGCTGCAGGTATTTTCGATGCTGCGGGAGGCCTATCGGGCCCGGACGGGCATGGGTAATTCATGGCGCCTGCTGGCTCCATTCGCCATTCAGTCCCTGCGCATGTCAGATCACGTCGCGGAAGCGCTGAAAGCGCGCGGCGGGTCGGAGGGTCTGTCAAACTGACCTAGCAGTTAAATCGGATACCTCTGGTCATCGCCGGGAATTTGGGGTATCCGGCCATCAGAAACGACCATGCGGAATAGCAAAGGGTGAACAAAACTATTCCGCGCGGGTAATGAAAACGAGACGGACAAGAGGTGAAGACGTTATGGCTGACCGGTCATTGGTACATATTGCTTTCTATGCGGCTCTGATCGCTGTGCTTGGACTGGTGCCGCCGGTTGCCATTCCTTTTCTTGGAGGTGTGCCGATCACCGCGCAGACGCTTGGCGTCATGCTTGCCGGGGTCATGCTTGGCCCGGTCCGCGGCGGGCTTGCCGTGCTCCTGTTCCTGTTTCTGGTCGCGCTTGGCGCGCCGTTGCTGGCGGGCGGCCGGGGCGGTCTTGGCGTGTTCGCCGGCCCTTCCGTAGGCTTCCTCATCGGCTGGCCAATTGGCGCATTCGTCGCCGGATGGGTGATGCGGGCAACC
>JBNLAU010000368.1:0-10707 GCA_050302295.1 Roseibium sp.
GCGTCTATACCGCCGGCGAGAAAAAAGTCACGCTGGATCCGTTCCAGCCCGAGGTCAAGGAAGACGTGGAATATCTGAAAACCCTGCAGCAGGAAATCCACGAGACGTTCATCGACATGGTCAAGTCCCGCCGCGGGGACGTGCTTACCGATGACCCGGACCTTTTTACCGGGAAATTCTGGACCGGTCGTACTGCGCTGCAGCTGGGTCTGGTGGATGCCATCGGGGATTTGCGTGAGGTCATAAAGGACCGTTATGGCGAAAAGGCCGAGCCCAAACTGATTTCCGCGCCGCGTGGCCTTTTTGGCCGCAAGGCCGGACTTGGCGTGTCGCTGCCGGGCGAACGCCTGACCGAAGGTCTGGGTGATGACCTCATTTCGGCAGTCGAAAATAGGGCTTTGTGGATGCGCTATGGTCTATAATCCGCTCCGCGGGTTTGATCCTGTACGCAAACAAGGGGAACGCAAATGACGGAACTGATCGGAGTTGCAGCGCTCGCAGTCGGCGGTTACTGGATCATGCAGCGGGTCAAGCGCAAGATGGCCGAAGTGGAAAGGCAGGTTTCCAAGGCTGCTGCCAAGGCGGACCCAAAAGGGCGTGGCACCAAGCTGGTACTGGATCCCGACAGCGGCAAATACCGGCCGCAAAATTGAACTGCGGCGGGCAGTTGACCGCCCGCCGGGATCGCATTATCTGGCCGGTTCCGCCTGAAACAGGCCCCAGCGCACCGCACGCTTGCGCGCCGTGACAGCCAGAACCACTCCCGTCAGAACAACAAGCAGAAACTCGGCCGTCGGGCTCGCCAGCCAGATGCCGGGCTCACCTGCAAAGGCAGGCAGGGCGAAAAGAAGCGGCAGGAAGAACAGATACGGCTTCGCCAGGCTGAGCACCGCCGCCCGCGCCGCATCGCCAAGCGCCTGAAAATAGGTCGCCACCACGAACAGCGGTCCCGCGGCAAAATACATGGCAACCATTACCGGCAGGATGCGGCTGATTTCACCAATCACGGCGCTATCGTCCACAAAGACAAAGCCGATCCGGGGAGCGAAGACCGACAACAAGACTTCCACGCACAGGCAGTAGCCGAGCGCGACCGCAAGCCCCAGCCGGAGCGTGGCATCGGAGCGTTGCCACAGGCGGGCGCCCGCATTGTTGCCGATCATGGCCTGAAGCGCCTGGGAAAAGCCCAGGAGCGGCAGGTAAATGAAGGTCATGATCCTTGTGATGATCCCGAAGGCCGCCACCGTTGCCTCATATCCTTCCAGGCCCTGGTACTGCAGCATCGTGATGGTTGCTGCGGAACTGCAGGCGATACCGATAAAGCTCAGGCTTTGCGGTGCTCCAAGCGCCAGAATGGCGCGCCACTCCGAAGTCAGGGGGAACCTCAGCAAGGCGCGGGGAGTGAGCATGGTCCGTCCGCTCAGGCGGTAGGCAATCATGAAGGCCAATGCTACGGACTGTGCCAGCACGGTGCCGAGGGCGCTGCCGGCGACGCCGAGATCCAGGACGGCAATCAGCACATAATTGAAGGCGATGTTGGCGAGGGATACGAACAAGCTGAGTCCGGCCATTATCGCCACCTGTCCCTCATTGCGCAGCGCGTCCGCATTCACCGTGAGCACGAACATGAGCGGAGAGAAACCCGCCGTGATCGCGAGATAGGTGTAGCTCATTCCGGCAATGTCCCTGGCCCCTTCTGCCGCCGCATTCGTGACCGTGTGGCCGAAGAAAAGCAGCAGCAGGAGCATGACAGCGCCGGTCGCAAGCGCCAGTCCGTGGGCGCCCGCAAAGACGGCCTGCGCGTCGTCGGAGCGGCCGCCGCCCAGATGCCGCGCAAGGATGCTGGACATGCCGTTGGACACCAGCGTCGCCAGGGAGACCAGCAGCATATAGGCAGGAAACATCAGTGTGACTGCGCTCAGCGCGTCGGGGCCGACATAAATTCCGAGGAAAATGGCATCTGCCACGGTGAGAAAACCGTTCATGCTCATGATGAGGATGATCGGCAAAGCCGTTTTGATCAGGGTCGGGACGAGAGGCCCATGCGTAAACGCGTTCGCCCGGGAGGTGTCATTCGACATTCCGTTCTCCAGTATGGGCATTTCGATCAGCAGGAGGAGGAGCTCGCATTGCCACCAGCACGAAATGCGTCGGGGAACTGAAAGATCATCAGAGCCAGGATTTCACCAGGGCGGAAACGCCTGCGAGCGGCCGGTATTCTGGAACCGGTGCGAGTGGTAGCCGGATGTTGCCTTAACGTCAATCCCGATCGTGTGCGGTGTCTCCGGCTGCGGCGCTTTATGGGAATTCCCCGCCATGGAGAGGCGTCTGCCTTGACCTTGCCCGCGCATCGTGGCACCTCTCGCCGCCGGAACCAGCCACATTCGCGGAAAAACTCCATGTCGACCGATACCTTGCCGGCGCATATGCGTCCGGAAAATTCCTTTCAAGGCCTGATCCTGACCCTGCAGCGCTATTGGGCCGACCAGGGTTGCGTCGTGCTGCAGCCTTACGACATGGAAGTCGGTGCCGGTACGTTTCACCCGGCAACCACGCTGCGCTCTCTCGGTCCGCGTCCGTGGAAAGCCGCCTATGTGCAGCCCTCGCGCCGGCCGACCGATGGCCGTTACGGCGAGAACCCGAACAGGCTTCAGCACTACTATCAGTTTCAGGTGATCCTGAAGCCGTCTCCGGCGAACCTGCAGGAGCTATATCTCAATTCGCTCTACGCCATCGGTCTTGACCCGAAGGTTCACGACATTCGCTTCGTCGAGGATGACTGGGAAAGCCCGACCCTCGGCGCCTGGGGGCTTGGCTGGGAATGCTGGTGCGATGGCATGGAAGTGTCCCAGTTCACTTACTTTCAGCAAGTGGCCGGTTTCGAATGTTCGCCGGTGTCCGGAGAGCTGACCTACGGACTTGAACGCCTGGCCATGTATATCCAGGGCGTCGATAACGTCTACGACCTCAATTACAACGGCATGGAAGGCGACGACAGGGTCTCCTATGGCGAGGTGTTCCTGCAGGCCGAACAGGAATACTCCCGGCACAATTTCGAGCATGCGAATACGGAAATGCTGTTCCGCCATTTCAAGGATGCGGAAGCTGAATGCCGGGCGCTTCTCGAGGCCGGCGCGAATGCGCGTACGGAAACCGGCACCAATGTGCATCAGTTGGTGCTGCCCGCCTATGACCAGTGCATCAAGGCCAGCCACGCGTTCAATCTTCTCGATGCCCGCGGCGTGATTTCCGTGACCGAACGCCAGAGCTACATTCTGCGCGTGCGCGAACTTGCCAAGGCCTGTGGCGCTGCCTTTCTGGAAACGGAAGCAGGCGGTGTCGGCTATCTGAAGGCGGCGGCCGAGTAACTGTCGCTTCGTCAAGCTGGTGAGAACGGGAACACAAATGTGTTCCCCGTCACAGATCGGCGTTTGATGCGGAACTGAACCACAACAGACAGTGCTGAAGGGATGACAAGTCCTTGATCAGCGGCTAGCTTCCGGAGCCCTATTCACGGAGGTTTTCTATGGCCTGGATCATTCTGGCTCTTCTGGTTGCGCTGTCAGTCTTTGTCATCATTCTCTACAACGGCCTCGTCAAAAAACGGCAGATGGTCCAGGAAGGCTGGAGCGGCATCGACGTTCAATTGAAGCGCCGGTCCAACCTGATCCCCAACCTCGTGGAAACCGTAAAAGGGTACGCCACCCACGAGCAGGACACGCTCGACACCGTTACCCGGATGCGGGCTGATGCCAGCGCGCAGCCCAGGGACGATGTTGCGGCACGCTCGAAGGCCGAGGGCGAACTCTCTAAGGCGCTGGGCCGGTTGTTCGCGGTTGCCGAAGCCTATCCTGACCTGAAAGCCAGCCAGAATTTTTCAGACTTGCATCAGTCGCTGGACGAGATCGAGAATGCCATCCAGATGGCCCGCCGCTACTACAACGGCGCCGTCCGGGGATTGAACGTGGCTGTCGAAAGCTTTCCCTCCAACCTGATCGCCAACCAGTTCAAATTTGAAAAGGCGGACTATTTCGAGATCGAGGATGAAGCCGACCGGGCAGTGCCGGAAGTCAAATTTTGAGGGGAGACATGACCGTGCAGCGTCTTCTGGCCTGCGGCCTTGCCGCGCTATTCTGTCTTTTCGCGGGCTTGTCGGCCGAAGCGGATGAACGGATCCTGAAATTTGTTTCCGATATCGAGGTTGCGCAAAGCGGAACCCTGACCGTCACCGAGACCATAACGGTCAGGGCCGAGGGCGATCAGATCAAACGTGGCATTTTCCGTGATATTCCCTTGACTGCAGAGGGGGCGAGCGGCCGGACCTACAGGGTCGGCTTCAAATTGCTGTCCGTGTTGCAGGACGGCAAGCCGGCGCCCCATTTCACCAAGGATAACGGAAACGGGATCCGCATCTATGTTGGTGAGGAAAGCGTCTATCTGCAGCCCGGAAATTACACCTACACCTTCAAATACGCGACAGACCGGCAGATCCGCTTCTTCGATACCCATGATGAAGTTTACTGGAATGCGACGGGCAACGAGTGGGCCTTTCCCATCGACGAAGCGGTCGCCCGTGTGGTTCTTCCGCAAGGCGTGAAGGCAACCGACTGGATCGCCTATACCGGCCGCTTCGGCGACAAGGGCAGCGCCTATCAGGCAAGCACCGACCAGGGCGGCTCGGAAGTGATCTTCTCAACCACCGAAGTTCTTCCGCCCTATGCCGGGCTGACCGTCGACGTCAGCATGCCGGTCGGGTCCGTCGCGGCGCCCTCCGATGCGGACAAGCTCAGCTACTTCCTGAGTGACTACCGCTCGGAACTGATCGGCGGCGGCGGGCTCATGCTGGTAATCGCCTACTACCTGTTTGCCTGGATGAAAGTGGGCAGGGACCCTGCCAAGGGCGTCATCTTTCCGCGTTTCAAAGCTCCGGCGCGGATTTCGCCCGCCCTGGCAAGATATATCGTCAACCGTGGTTTCGGTGATGGCGGCTGGGTGGCTTTATCGGCCGCGTGTCTCAATCTTGCAGTCAAGAAACGGCTTCGCCTGGAAGACAGCGGCGGCGATATGGTGCTGACCCTTGACCGGGAAGGCCGGGAAGAGCATGTGCCGGGGTTCGGGCTGCCGAAGGGCGAAGCGGCGCTCGAGGCCTGGCTCATTGCGCGGGACAGTCCGCTCGCGCTGAACAAGGCCAACGGTATTTCGATCAAATCGTTGGGCAGCAAGTTCTGCAACGCGATCGAAGGCGAAAACCGTAATGTGTTCTTCAAGAGCAATTGGACCTATCTTCCGCTTGGCGTCGTGCTGAGCCTGATCACGATCGCAGCCTTGGGCTTTTTCGTGCCGCAGTCGCAGAGCGAACAGGAGTTCGTGTTCCTGTTTCTGTTCCTTTCGGTATTCGCGACGGTCTTCCCGGTTGCCTTCGGCCTTGCGCTTCTGCCGATCAGCAATACCAATCTGCGCACGGTAATTGTGTTCTCGATTGTCGGGCTTGCTTTGTTGGGTGCGGCCAAACTGGCCGGGCTCGCCACCGGCGGACTGGCAACGATGCCGGCGGTTCCGATCGCCGTAGTGGGGTTGATCGGTGCAAATCTACTGGCCTTTATGTTCATCGGCGCCCCCACGGCCCTTGGCCGCAAGGCGCTCGACGAAATCGAGGGCCTGAAGCTGTATCTTTCCATCGCCGAAAAGGAACGGCTCAACATGTCGGGAGTGCCGGACATGAGCACGGACCATTTCGAGGAACTGCTGCCCTATGCGGTTGCCCTCGATGTGGAAAAGCCCTGGGCAAAGGCGTTTGAGGGCTGGCTGGCAACGGCGGCCGGGGCCGCGGCGGCGGCAAGCTACCATCCGCACTGGTATTCCGGCCGCAACTTCGATGCGCGGCACGTTTCCGACACTCTGGGCGAAACCGCGAGTTCCATGGCCGGATCGTTCCAGTCGTCCGTGCCGGTGCCCAAGTCCTCAAGTTCCGGTTCGTCCGGCGGCGGATCATCTGGCGGTGGCGGCGGCGGCGGTGGCGGTGGCGGCTGGTAATACCACCCGGCATTGCAGCCGGGCCAGGACCGGCCGCTGGAGTTTGTCCTATGCGGCGGTGTTTGCTTCGGGGAAAGGCAGGCGGCCATCGGCCTGCGATTCCAGAAGCGTTGCCGCGTCATTTGCATCGACCGCTTCAGCGTAAAGGAAACCCTGGCTGTAGTGACAGCCATTGGAGTTGAGGGCATCGTGGACCTTGCTCTCTTCGACCCCTTCCGCGACTGCGTCGATGTCCAGGCCCTTGGAGAGGACCAGAATAGCTTCGACAATCGCCGCGCATTGCTTGTCGACCAGCATGCGTTCGGTAAAGGACTTGTCGATCTTCACCTTCTGGATCGGGAAATCGCGCAGGTAGCTCAGGCTGGAGTGCCCCGCGCCGAAGTCGTCCAGCGCAATCGAAATGCCGAATTCGGTCAGTGCGTTCAGGATTCGCTTGGCCGATTCCGGGTTCTTGACCAGTGAGGTTTCAGTGATTTCCAGGACCAGTCTGCGGGCCGGAAACGCGTGAGCGTCCAGGATGGATTTGATCCGGTCCGGCAGGACCGGATCCTGCAACTGCACTGGCGACAGGTTAAAGGAGAGATAAAGTTCATCCGGCCAGGTTCTGGCCACCTTGCAAGCCTCGGCGAGAAGGTGATCTGTCAGCTCGGCGATGATGCCGGAGTCCTCGGCGATGGGAATGAACTGAAGTGGCGGCACCTCGCCGAAATCCCTGTCGGTCCAGCGTGCAAGTGCCTCGAAGCCTGCGATGCGGCCCGCGTCCATATTCAGGATCGGCTGGTAGTGCACTTTGACTTCGTGATCTGAAATTGCCTTGCGCAGCCTTTGCTCCAGCAGCGTCCGGTGCAGGATCGAAGCATCCATGTCGACTTCGAAGAACCGGTAGGTGGAGCGGCCGGAGGATTTGGCCCGGTAAAGAGCAATATCGGCCCGGCGCAGCAATTCGGTGATCGCGTAGCCGTCGTGCGGGTAAAGCGCGATGCCGATCCCCGAGCCGATTGAAATCTGCCGGTCGCCGATTGCGAACGGTTCGTTTATGTGCGTCTGAAGACGGCGGGCGAAACCGGCGGCTTCGGATTTGTCCGTGAACTCGGGTGAGACGATCGCAAATTCATCACCGCCCAGCCGGGCGATAGTACCCTCCTGGCCAAGGCTCTCGGTCAGACGGTCGGCGAAGCTGCGCAGCAGATTGTCGCCAAACGTATGGCCATAAACGTCGTTGATCGGCTTGAAACCATCCAGATCAAGCATCATGACCGCGCGGAAGCCGTCCGGCTTCATTTCCCGCGTGAGATCGGAAAAAACCTCCAGAAAGCGGCGCCGGTTGGGCAGGCCCGTCAGCGGGTCGTGTTGAGCGAGGGTCAGCGCTTCGCTGTGCGCGCAAGATCTTGCTTTCAGCTCCTTGTGCAGGCGGCGGGTTGCCAAGCTTCCAAAGGCAAGGCCGGCAGCGGCGATGCCAAGCGAGACGCTTGCAAAAATCTTGTATGCTGGATGATCGAGGTCTGTGCCGCCGCCGAAAAGCAAATCCGGATAGAAGTGAAGGCAGGTGAAACCAGTAATGATTATTGCAAGTATTACAACTATCGCTCGTGTTGGATAATTGTTCCCTGCAGCTCGTTGTTTGACCACGCAATACCCTCAATACATCAAACTGTTCAAAGCTGACCGAGTTTCACATGCATTTCTTGAAGAAGAGTGAAGCTGTTGAGCGCGTCTGCAATTAATATTGACGCTGGGTCATATCACGCAGGCGATTTGGAAAGGGGGTGACAAGAGGGCACCGACTTGGTAACGGACGCTCAATCCATTTCCGGTGGGGCCCCACCAATACCAAAGGTCCGAAATTCCATGCCTGATCTTCTGCTTGAGCTTTTCAGCGAAGAAATCCCGGCCCGTATGCAGCGCAAGGCCGCCGAAGACCTGAAATCGCTTGTGACCAATGCCCTGGTGGATGCCGGTTTGCCGTATGAAGGCGCCAAAGCTTTCGCCACGCCGCGACGGCTTGCCCTTCACGTCGCCGGTGTTCCGGTCGGCTCCGCCGCCACCCGTGAAGAGCGCAAGGGGCCGCGAGTCGGTGCGCCTGAAAAGGCGCTCGAAGGGTTTTTGCGTGGTGCCGGGCTTGCAGCGATTGATGAGGCCACAGTTCAGAGCGACCCGAAAAAGGGCGATTTCTACGTCGCGGTCATTGAAAAGCCGGGCCGCTCGGCAATCGACATCATTGCCGAATTCATGCCGGGCATCCTGCGCAATTTCCCCTGGCCGAAATCTATGCGCTGGGGCGCGACGTCCACACGCTGGGTGCGCCCGCTTCATTCCATCGTCGCGACCTTTGGCCCGGAGACGGAAGAGCCCGATGTGGTACCGTTCGAATTTGACGGCATCAAATCCGGCAAGACCACGCGCGGTCACCGTTTCCTGGCGAATGAAGCCTTCGACGTGCGCCGCTTCGACGACTACGCCACAGGGCTTGAAAAGCACAAGGTGGTCCTGGAAGCGGACCGCCGCAAGGACATCATCCTGAACGACGCCAAGGACCGGGCGCTGGCGCTGGGGCTGGAACTGGTGGAAGATCCGGGCCTTCTGGAAGAGGTCGCTGGCCTGGTCGAGTGGCCCGTCGTGCTGACTGGCAGCTTTGAAGAGGAATTCCTGGAGATCCCGGACGAGTGCATTCAGCTCACCATCAAGGTGAACCAGAAATGCTTTGTTCTGAAGAACCCAGAAACCGGCCGCCTTGCCAATAAATTCGTGCTCGTTTCCAATGTCATTGCGGACGACGGCGGCAAGCTGATCGTTGCCGGCAACGAAAAGGTGATCCGCGCCCGGCTGTCAGATGCGCGTTTCTTCTGGGAAACGGACCTGAAATCAAAGCTTTCCGACAATCTGCCCAAACTGGATGAAGTCAAGTTCCATGAAAAGCTCGGCAGCGTCGGCGAGCGGGTGAAGCGCCTGATCGCGCTATCGGCGGAGCTGGCCCCGATTGTGGGCGCCGATGAAACGAAAGCCAGGCGTGCGGCGGAACTCGCCAAGGCGGATCTTGTCTCTCAGATGGTCTATGAGTTCCCGGAACTGCAGGGCCTGATGGGCCGTTATTATGCCGCCGCGCAAGGCGAAGACGCCTCCGTCGCCACTGCGATCGAGGAGCATTACAAGCCGCAGGGACCGAGCGACAACGTGCCGTCCGATCCGGTGGCGGCTGTCGTTGCGCTGGCGGAAAAGCTTGACCTTCTGGCCGGGTTCTGGGCGATCGACGAAAAGCCGACCGGCTCCAAGGACCCCTATGCCCTGCGCCGCGCGGCGCTCGGCGTGATCCGGATTATCCTGGAAAACAATCTGCGCATCCGGCTTGGCGAACTCATTCTGTCGGCCGCCAGGCTGCATTCGGCCGAGATCGGAGATCCGGCCGGACTTGTCAAAGACCTGCTCTCCTTCTTCGGCGACCGCCTGAAAGTCCACCTGAAGGACGAAGGCGCCCGCCACGATCTGATCGATGCCGTCTTCGCGCTGGAAGGTCAGGACGACCTTCTGATGGTGGTCCGGCGGGTCGAGGCCCTCGGAGCATTTATCTCTTCCGATGACGGTGCGAACCTGATTGCCGGCTACAAACGCGCGGTCAACATCCTGAGGGCGGAAGAAAAGAAAGACGGTTCTCCGGTCTCGGGCAAACCGCATGCCGACCACCTGCTGGAGCAGGCCGAGATCGATCTGGCCGCGGCCATCGACAAGGCCCGTGCGGACGCGGCGGACGCAGTCGAAGCCGAGAATTTCGAAGGCGCCATGGAAGCCCTGTCCAGGCTGCGGGCTCCCGTCGACAGGTTCTTTGACGACATTCTGGTGAATGCCGACGATCCGGTTCTCAGAATGAACCGCCTGCGACTGCTCGCCGAAATCCGCGATGCGACCCATGTCGTGGCGGATTTCTCGAAAGTGGCGGGATAGGCGGACCGCGCCGCCGGATTGGAAAAGGCGGGCATTTGCCCAGACCCCAAGCCTATTAAGGGCGCATCGTGCGGAATAAACTCGAACCCCTGAGTTTGCAGAAATTTAGGGGTTCGTGCCCTGTGTCTCCGGCCGAATTCTCAAGCCGACTTTTGCCACATTCAGATCCCGGCTAACGAATTGGATGCAGAAAATCCTGGGTCCCCAGACCTCCAAATGGCGCGGGTCCGTGATTTAGAGCCTGCATGCTTGTCAGGCGTTTGCCACGCCGCAACAAGCGGTTGCTTGGCGCCCGCAAGTCGGTCATTCGCAGGATTTCGGTCCGATCTGCAAAGCTGCCGTTCGCTGCAAGCTGATCGAAAGCCCTGAAAGGGCGGGAAGCGGAATTTTGTTGCAGCTTGCATGAATGGCAACGATGCGGACAAAGCGACTAAGCTCCGTTGGCTTGAGTACCGAATTTGCAACATGTCTCGCCTTGTCACGCCGATATGCTGTCGACTTCTTGCAGCGGGCCGCGTCTCGTGCTGCGGCCCGCCCTGTTATCGGCCGCCCTTAAAGAGGGCCAGCTTGGACAGCGTGAATAGGCTGCCCGTCCACCGCAGTTGCCTCGCCGGGTGCGCCGTCGGTTGCGGCGGCCTGGGAGGCGGTGAGTTTCTTGATGTCCGCTTCGCTCAGTTGCGGACGGTCTATCTTGAGGGTCAGCTTATTGAGCTTGGCGGTCAACGCGAACGGCGGCGA
>JBNLAU010000369.1:0-4679 GCA_050302295.1 Roseibium sp.
GATCCGCGTGCCGGACTGCTGTTCGTCGACTTTGCCTCTGGCGACCTGCTGCAACTGACCGGCCGGGCCAGCATCGACTGGGATTCCGACGCCGTCTCACGAGTGCCCGGCGCGCGCCAGCTGGTGACGCTGGAAGTCGACGCAGTTGTCGAGCTTGCAGATGTTCTGCGTCTGCGCTGGCAGGAGACCGCGGACACGGCCCTCGACCTGCGACTGGTTCAAAAGGTGCGGGAAAGCACGGATGTCACCTCATTCGTGTTTGCGTCCCGGGACGGTGGCCCCCTGGCACCGTTTCAGGCGGGGCAGCATCTGCCTATCGAGCTTCATCTGCCCGCGGCCTCGGCAAGGTCCGGCGCAGCTATTCGCTGTCGGGGCCTCCGCAGGACGGCCAATACCGGATCTCGGTCAAGCGCGAGCCGCAAGGCCTGGTGTCGCGCCTCCTGCATGATGTTCTGGCAGTGGGGTCCGTGATTGGCAGCGGGACGCCGGCAGGGGAGTTCGTTCTGCCGGACGATGACGCGCCGCTAGTGCTGGTGGGCGCGGGTATCGGCGTCACGCCACTGATCAGCATGCTGCATCAACTCGTGGCAGCGGGGGACATGCGTCCGGTCTGGTTTGTCCACGGCGTGCGCGATAGTGCGCATCATCCCTTCCGCGAGGAAGCGGCCCGGCTGGCGGCGAGCCGGCCGGCGACGCGTCTGCACATGGTCTACAGCCGGCCGGAGGCAGCCGATGTTGAGACCTGCGCATTCGATACGCAGGGACGGATATCGGGTGCCTTTCTCACCGGGCTCGTGGATCGTCCCGACGCGCGCTACTACCTGTGCGGCCCCGCCGCTTTCCTCGCGGACGTGAAGTCGGGTCTGGAACAGCACGGCGTGCAGGAGGACAGGATCTCGTTCGAGACGTTTTGAGGGATTGATCTCACCCAAGCCAACGTCGCGAAATGCAGCAGGCACAACATACTGGGTGTCACCCCGGGCGAGCGTAGCGCAGATCTGGGGTGACACTCAGTGTGTGCGGCAGCTCTGAGAAACTCCAGCAAGAAGTTCGAAACGCCTGTTACGTTCCCGGGGTGAAGTCGATGTGGATGTGGTTGCCGTCCGGGTCCCAGATATTGATCGAGACCGTGCCAGTACCCGGCTGGACCGAGCGGCGGAAGTTTTCGCCACGCTCCTGCAGCCGCGCCTCGAAGTCTTCCGCGCCGGTGGCGGTGAAAGCAAAGTGCTCCAGCTTCAGCTTTTCCTCTGAGCCGACAGCCGGATCACCATCGATACCGATGAGATGGATCGCGGCGGCATCGCCTGCATAGAGCCAGGCGCCGGGGAAGGGAAAATCGGGCCGGGGGCCGGGTGGCATGCCCAGAATGTCCTCATACCACGCAATCATCGCATTGAGCTGCGTGGTGCGCAGGTTGACGTGATCCAGTTTTCCGATCCGCATCAGGCAGCCTTCCATTTGATCGAACAGCCGATGGAGGAAATCTGGTCCTCCGGCCCCTTGCCGGTTTCGGCAACCTGTTTCATCGCCTCGTAAAGATCCCGGCGCAGATCGGTGGCCTCGCTGTTCATGCGCGTTGCATCCAGCCGGCCGCGGTATTGCAGGGCGAGATCACGGTTGAAACCGAAGAAGTCCGGAGTGCAGACGGCGCCATAGGCCTTTGCCACGCTCTGGTCGGCGTCGTGCAGATAGGGGAAGGGGAAGCCGCGCTCTTCGGCCATCTTCTTCATGTTCTCGAAATCGTCAGCCGGATAGGCGGCCGGGTCGTTTGAGCAAATCGCTGCAACGCCGATGCCAAGCGCCTTGAGGTCGTGGGCGTCGCGGATGATCTTGTCGAGCACGGCCAGCACGAACGGGCAGTGATTGCAAATGAACATCACCAGCGTGCCTTTGTCGCCCTTGAGCTCGCTCAGGGCGTAGGTCTTGCCGTCGGTTGCCGGCAATTCGAATGCCGGGGCGGGCCAGTTGAAGTCACAGACGGGTGGGGTCAGGGCAGCCATGAGATCCTCGTTTCAATTTGGCACGCGAAAACGCTGTGCCGCGGACGGTCCTCTGCTCTCAGGGTATAAACTGATCGACAACAGTGCAACGAGCCTCTGGTGCCGCGACCGAAACCGGACCGCGGTCCTGTCCTGAGCAATCGTTTCAAAAAAATGGTCCGCAAGCGGAAATTTCCCCTTGCACCGCAATCCAAACAGGGGCATATACGGCGCGCCCAAATTCGCACGTGCCCGAGGCCGTTCATGGGATGCCGCATAGGACATCTCTTAAGGGGTCACTGCTGGAAAAACCGCCAAGGGGCGGAGCAGATGAGATCCGGACGGCTTAAAGCAACGACGTAAGAGGGCTTTTTTAGTCTCTGCCGGGGTTTCCAACCTCCGGGGTCACTGAAGAGGCACTTGTTACATCATTGCCCGACGTGCGGTTCGGTTCTCCCGATCCAATCAACGGCATTCCCGACGCGGGAAAGCTTTGCGCTGCACATCGCAGCCGCATGGCCAACCGTCGCTGCGGTCAACCCGGCCTCCGGTTCCATCCCGGGGGAGGCCCGGTGCGTATCGCAGCACCCTGCGACGTGAACCTGCAGCGCGCACCAAGACCTGAAGCGCGGCTGTAGCCAGATTTGAAGGGGTGACCCTAATGAGCGAACGTATCCGCGACTTCCTGCGCCGACGTGACGACGATGGCCCGTGCGTTGTTGTCGATCTCGACATCGTGCGTGACAATTTCGAAGCTTTCGCAAAGTCCTTGCCAGACACTTCCGTCTATTATGCGGTGAAAGCGAACCCGGCGCCTGAAATCCTGTCTCTCCTGGAAAGCCTCGGTTCCTCGTTCGACTGCGCCTCCGTCGGCGAGATCGAAATGGTGCTGGCAACCGGCGCTGGCGCCGACCGCATTTCCTACGGCAACACCATCAAGAAAGAGCGGGACATCGCGCGTGCGTTTGAATACGGCGTCCGTCTCTTTGCCGTCGACTGCGTCGAGGAAGTGGAAAAAATCGCCCGCGTTGCTCCGGGCTCCAAAGTCTTCTGCCGCGTCCTGTGTGACGGAGCCGGCGCTGAATGGCCGCTGTCCCGCAAGTTCGGCTGCGACCCTGAAATGGCGCCCGACGTCCTGGAACATGCGCACCGCCTCGGCCTTACCGCCTACGGTGTTTCTTTCCATGTCGGCTCGCAGCAGGCCAACCTCAATGCCTGGGACTTCGCCCTCTCCATGGCGGCGGGTGTCTTCCGGGAAATGCGGGAGCGCGGCATCGAACTGAAAATGGTCAACATGGGCGGGGGCTTCCCGACCCGTTACCTCAAGGACATTCCGGGCGTTCCCAGCTACGGCGAGGCGATCTTCCACGCGCTCACCAAGCATTTCGGCAACCGCCTGCCGTCCACGATCATCGAGCCGGGCCGCGGCATGGTCGGCAACGCAGGCATGATTGAGGCCGAAGTGGTGCTGATCTCCAAGAAGTCCAAGAAGGAAGATGAGATCCGCTGGGTCTATCTGGATATCGGCATGTTCAACGGCCTGGCCGAAACCATGGACGAGGCAATCCGTTATCCGATCCGCACTCCGCGCGACGGCGACCGGACCACACCTTGCGTTCTGGCAGGCCCGACCTGCGACAGTGTCGACGTTCTTTACGAAAAGACGCCGTATGAACTGCCGGTGAGCCTGTCGATCGGTGACAAGGTGCTGATCGAGGCATGCGGTGCCTACACCACCACCTATTCGTCGGTCGGTTTCAACGGCTTTGCGCCGCTGGCATCCTTCGTCATCTAAAGGACGCGGAAGATGATCGCGATTGCGGAAGAGGTGCCGGGTCACATCGGCGCCCGCGAGGTGTTGCTCGACCGCTGCTTTGGCGAAGAGCGCTTCAAGAAGACTTCGGAGAGACTGCGCGAAGGCCGTCTGCCGGTCTTTGCTTTCGTCGCCCTCGATGACACCGGCGCACTGGTTGGAACCGTCAGACTGTGGGCCGTTCAGGACCAGAGCGGCGCATCAAGCCTCCTGCTCGGTCCCCTTGCGGTTGACCCGGCGTGCCGCGGCCAGCAGGTCGGCGACCGGCTGATGCGCCATGCGCTCAACCAGGCGGCCGTTTTCGGGCACGGCTCGGTGATCCTGGTTGGCGACCTGCCTTATTACAGCCGCTTCGGCTTTGCCGCAGGCCTTCTAACCAGCGCGGCGCTGCCGGGACCGGTCGACGCTGGCCGCTTTCTCGGCGTGGAATTCACCTCAGGACACCTGTCGGGGCTTGAAGGCATGCTGACGGCGGCAGGGCAGACCGATCCGATGGCCGTCACTGTCGATCGTCAGGCCTATTTCCCGATGTCCAAAGCAGCCTGAAACTGACATGGCGGTGTTTTCACCGCCATTTCATACCATTTCCGGCAGGGATCTATTTCCTGACAAGGAGAGCGTGCCGGACGGACCTTTGCTTCCACCCGAATTGCCGGACAGACTTGAAATATCAGCAAAAATCGGTCAATCCTTAGCTCTGGCGCAATAAGTGCGCCTCTGCGCAAGGGCTTGCAAAAGGCAACCTTCGTGCGAGCGGGCCACGGTGAAACGGAAATGATTGGAGCTTAGAGAATGACCGACGAGAGCAACGGCGGCGCGCCGAAAAATCCGGCTCCTGAAACGGCCCGCAAACCGGCCCCCCGGCGCAAGCCAGCCGCCAGGACGTC
>JBNLAU010000370.1:0-21462 GCA_050302295.1 Roseibium sp.
CGTCGCTTGCCAGGTGGCGCGCGAATTCCAGCCCACCGGCGAATTGCAGCTCCATGCCGATCTTGTAGACGCCGACCTTGCCTTCCGTTTTCCTGACCAAGGCCTCCGCCTCACTGACGGTTGGGACGTCCACGGGCAGCATCAGGCGGTCGAGGGCGGATTTCGGGGCAAACGTGCTCTTGGTCATGGGCAGCTTCCTTGGGTCAGGTGACAGGCACCCGTGTCCTTAACACCGCCCAAGTCCGAGTTCCAGCCTATAGAAAAGAGTGTTGGTCATGACCCGTCTGACCGGCTCTGGTGCCTCTTTGGTATTACGTCTTGCCGGTTTTCTCGAACTCCGCGAAAGCATCCTTGTAATCAGCGTGCCAGCGGCTCAGAGGCGGCCGGTTTTCGATAACGTCGCCGGCTGCCCATGCCGCCCGGCGTTTGTCGCGCGTGCTGTCGACATCGTTGTCCGGGCAAAGAATATAGAAATCGCCCATCGACATGCGTTCGATGAAATAGTCGACCGTCTGTTCGCTGGTCCAGGCGGCGGCGGGCTTGTCCGGGATGACGGCCGCGATCATGCCGGTGTAGGTGAAGCCGGGAACAAACAGATGCACCGAAATGGGCGCCCCAGCCTCGCGCAGCTCATGGGCGAGCTGCTCGCTCAACACTTTGACCGCCGCCTTGGAAACATTGTAGCCCGGGTTGCCGGGCGGGGTGGTGATGCCCTGTTTGGAACCGGTATTGATGATCACCGCCGGGCGGCCCGCATCGATCATGCGTTGGGTGAAGGCCTGAACACCACGCAGGATGCCGTAGAAGTTGACATCCATCATCCGGGTCCAGTTGTCCATCCGGCTCCAGGATGTGGTCTGAAGGCCGATCCCGGCATTGTTCATCAGAACGGCAACGGACCCGAGTTCGAATGCCTTGTCCGCCAGGGCCTCTACCTCAGCCGTATCCGACACATCCGTTGGAATGCCGGCGACGGTGGCATCCGGCCGCGCCGTCTTGCGGACTTCTTCGACGGCCGCATCGAGCTTTTCGCCCGGCAGGTCCGCAAGGACGACACCGAGACCGGCCTCGGCGAAACGGATCGCCGCGACTCGTCCGACACCGCTTGCCGCTCCTGTCACGACGGCAAGACCGCCTCGGGAAACTGCTTTCTGATACATTCGAAATACCTCAAGGCTGGTTGCTGGCTGGCCCGCTGACTGGGGACCCGGACCCGGAAATTAAGATGAAATGACATCGCAAATTTCAGCTTCCCGCCTAACGGCACCCGTTTCAAGCGCAAAGCGTCGGGCAGGACTTTATCGGCAAATTCGGGTCCCGGGGCAGCAAACCGGGCGGGAAGGGACAAAAGAGCGTGCCAAATCGCAGCTCCGCGGCGCAGCTTGCTATTTGCTTAAGCACCCCGGGCTGCTACAACACCGCCCGTCGTTATCTTTTTTCAAGGACAACAGCTTATGCGCACAGCGAGCGTATCGCGCGATACCAAAGAGACCCGCATTTCGGTGGAAATCAACCTGGACGGCACGGGCGTTTATGACGTTCAGACCGGCGTCGGGTTTTTCGATCATATGCTGGAGCAGCTGTCGCGCCATTCGCTGATCGACATGAAGATCCGCGCAGACGGCGACACCCATATCGATTTTCACCACACGGTTGAGGATACCGGCATCGCGCTGGGGCAGGCGCTTTCAACGGCTCTAGGTGACATGGCGGGCATTACCCGCTACGCCGACACCCATCTTGCCATGGACGAGGCCCTGACCCGTTGCGCGCTGGATGTTTCCGGCCGGCCGTTCCTGGTCTGGGATGCCGCCTTCGACCGGGACAAGGTCGGGGACTTCGACACGGAGCTGTTTGAAGAATTTTTCCGCGCTTTTGCGATGAATGCCGGAATTACGCTTCATGTTGCCAATCTTTACGGTTCCAATTGCCACCATATCGCGGAAACCTGCTTCAAGGCCGTCGCGCGTTCTTTGCGCAAGGCCATCGAAATCGACCCGCGGCAGGCGGACCGGATCCCGACGACCAAAGGCCAGCTTGGCGGCTAGGTGAGGACGAGTCCATGAGCACTTATGTTGTGATGGCTCCGCCTGAATTTGACAATCTGGCGGGTGATCTCCATCAGACCGACCGGCTTGCCTTCGTGCCGGACAGGTTCTCCTTCCTGGCGTTCCTGTTCTCGCCCTTCTGGCTTATGGTCCACCGCATGTGGCTGGTTCTGCTCGGCTATCTCGGCATCACGCTGGTGATCGAGCTGCTGGCGCTTGCCGTCAATCCGGCGGCGACGACAATCGCCGCGCTGACCGTTTCGATCCTGTTTGCCTTTGAAGCCCAGGCCCTGCGCCGCTGGTCCCTGGAACACAAGGGGTGGCGCGTCATCGGCCTCGTCGACGGGGCCGGACGCGCCGAAGCGGAATTGCGCTTCCTGCACAAGGCGGCAGACAAGCTTTCTCCAGAAAAGATACACGAAGACCGGCAGCGCACCGCCCCGGCGCCGATCGTCCCAAGGATCGGCAGCGAACAGGTGGTGGGCCTGACACTCGGTCCGGAGACCCGTCAATGACAATTGCAATTATCGATTATGGTTCGGGCAATCTGCGCTCGGCGGAAAAGGCATTCGAGCGCGCGGCGCGTGCCCATGCCCATGTGCCGGACGTGATCGTGACGTCCGACCCGGACCGCGTGCGGACAGCCGACCGCATCGTGCTGCCCGGCGTCGGCGCTTTTGCGGACTGCAAGCGCGGCCTCTGGGCCGTGGACGGCATGCCCGAGGCGCTGGAAGAAGCGGTTCGCGTTCAGGGCAAGCCGTTTTTCGGCATCTGCGTCGGCATGCAGCTGATGGCAGAGCGGGGGCTTGAGTTCGAGACGGTTGAAGGCCTTGGCTGGGTCGAGGGCGATGTTTCGGAAATGAAGCCGTCGGACCCTTCCCTGAAAATTCCGCATATGGGCTGGAACACGATCAATGTGAAATCCGGCGGCCACCCGGTCCTTGCCGGGATCGACACCGGGCCGAGCGGCCTGCATGCCTATTTCGTCCATTCCTACCATTTTGCCTGCACGAATGATGTGGACCGGCTGGCAACCTTCGACTATGCCGGCACGTTCACCGCCATGGTGGCGAAAGACAATATGATCGGTTCCCAGTTCCACCCGGAAAAAAGCCAGCGATTGGGCCTTGCCCTGATCGCCAATTTCCTGGACTGGACCCCTTGAAGCAAAGACCCCGGAGAGACCCCGATGAGCAAAGGCTACTGGATTGCCCGCGTGGATGTGCGCGATGCGGACAGGTATCCGGAATATGTCAACGCCGCGAAACCGGCCTTTGAGCGCTTCGGCGCCAATTTTCTGGCGCGCGGCGGCAAGACCAACACCATCGAGGGTCCGGGCCGGGCGCGGAATGTCGTGATCGAATTTCCGAGCTTTCAGCACGCGGTCGATTGCTATAACTCGCCCGAATACCAGGAAGCGGTGAAAATCCGTCAGCAGATTGCCGATGGCGAAATCGTCATCGTTGAAGGAAGTTAAAAAGCATGATCCTCTTTCCCGCCATCGACCTCAAGGATGGCCAGTGTGTGCGCCTGAAACTTGGTGACATGGACCAGGCGACCGTGTTCAACGACGATCCGGGAGCCCAGGCCAAAGCCTTCGAGGACCAGGGCTTTGAATGGCTGCATGTGGTCGATCTGAATGGCGCTTTCGCCGGCGAGAGCGTCAACGGGGCCGCCGTCGATTCCATTTTGAGCGCCACGAAAAACCCGGTGCAGCTCGGCGGCGGGATCAGGACGCTGGATCATATCGAGACCTGGCTGTCGAAAGGCATCACGCGGGTGATCCTCGGCACGGTGGCCGTGCGCGATCCGGAACTTGTGAAAGAGGCCTGCCGGAAATTTCCGGGCAAGATTGCCGTCGGTATCGACGCCAAGGGCGGCCATGTTGCCGTGGAAGGCTGGGCGGAGACGTCGGAACTGACGGCCACCGACCTCGCCAGACAGTTTGAGGATGCCGGCGTTTCGGCGATCATCTATACGGATATTGACCGGGACGGCGTCTTGAAAGGGCTCAATATCCCGTCCACCCTGGACCTGGCCCGGTCCGTCTCCATTCCGGTGATCGCTTCGGGAGGTCTTGCCTCGATCGATGACATCCACCGGCTGCTGGAACCGGACTGCGCCATCCTGGAAGGAGCGATTTCGGGACGAGCGCTTTATGATGGGCGGCTGGACCCCAAGGAAGCGATGGAGCTTATCCTGGCGCAACGGAGCAAAGCATCATGACCTTGAAAGCCCGTGTCATTCCGTGCCTGGATGTCAAGGACGGCCGTGTCGTCAAAGGCGTCAATTTCGTCGATCTGGTCGATGCGGGCGATCCCGTGGAAGCCGCCAAAGCCTATGATGCCGCCGGCGCAGACGAACTCTGTTTTCTGGATATCACTGCCAGCCATGAGGGCCGGGACACGATCTATGATGTGGTCCGGCGCACGGCGGAGGCATGCTTCATGCCGGTCACCGTCGGCGGCGGCGTGCGCAGCGTGGAGGATATCCGCAAGTTGCTGATTGCAGGCGCGGACAAGGTGTCGATCAACACGGCTGCGGTGAAAAACCCGGATTTCGTGCGCGAAGCGGCGGAAAAGTTCGGAGCGCAGTGCATTGTGGTCTCCATAGACGCCAAGCAGGTGAACGAAGCTGGGGAACCGGAAAAATTCGAGATTTTCACTCACGGCGGCCGGACACCGACAGGCATCGATGCCATTGAATTTGCCCGAAAGGTCGTCGAGCTGGGGGCCGGTGAGCTTCTGGTCACCTCCATGGACCGGGATGGCACCAAGGCGGGCTACAATATCGCCCTCACCCGCGCCATCGCCGATGCAGTGCCCGTTCCGGTGATCGCATCGGGCGGCGTCGGCAATCTGGATCACATGGTGGAAGGCATACGCGACGGCCACGCCACGGCGGTTCTGGCGGCCTCCATTTTCCATTTCGACGAGTACACCATTCACGAAGCTAAGCAGTATATGAGCGACGCCGGAATTCCGATGCGTCTCGACGTCTGACGCATTCGCAAGGACATAGCCTAATGACCGACTTCACATTGGACGATCTGGACGCCATTATTGCTGCACGTGCGAAAAGCACGGACGAAAAGTCCTATACGCGCAAGCTTGTGAACAAGGGCGTTGCCAAATGCGCCCAGAAGCTGGGGGAAGAAGCGGTCGAGGCGGCGATAGCGGCAGTAAAAAACGACCGCGAAGAATTGACGGCGGAAGCCGCCGATCTGCTTTATCATTTGTTGGTGGTTCTGAACGTGTCTAATATTCCGCTGCGGGACGTTATGACGGAGCTTGCGGACCGGACGGGTCAGACGGGACTTGAGGAAAAGGCTTCCCGGCCACGGGAATAACCAAAGCAACGGCATTGAGCGCCACTGCGGGGACTGCGAGGAATATGGATCAGAAAGTCGCAACGGCCCTGGACATGGATTTGTCCCCCTACCGGGTGTTCACCGAGCGCCAATGGGCCCGGCTGCGTGCCGACACGCCGATGACCCTCGACGAGCATGAAGTGGCGCAGCTTCAGGGCTTGAACGCGCCTGTTTCGATGGAGCAGGTTGAGACGATCTATCTGCCTCTCTCCCGTCTCCTTGCTTTTTATGCCGAAGCAACGGTCAGCATTCACCAGGCAACTCAGAACTTCCTTGGCCACCGGGAAAGCAAATCGCCCTTCATCATCGGTGTGGCCGGGTCCGTTTCGGTCGGAAAATCCACCACATCGCGCGTGCTGCGCGAGCTTCTGGCGCGCTGGCCGGCGAGCCCGAAAGTGGATCTGATCACCACCGACGGCTTTCTCTATCCGAACACCGTACTGGAAGCCGAAGGCCTGATGAGCAAAAAGGGCTTTCCGGGAAGTTTCGACCGCCCCCGGCTCTTGAAATTCCTGTCCGATATCAAGGCCGGCAAGCGCCACGTGCGGGCGCCGGTCTATTCGCACTTCTATTACGATGTAATGCCCGGCCATACGGTGACCATCGACAGGCCCGACATCCTGATTGTCGAAGGCCTGAATGTGCTGCAGACGCGCGAGCTGCCCAAGGATGGCCGCGCTGTGCCGTTCGTATCGGATTTCTTCGATTTTTCGGTCTATATCGACGCGGACGAGGATCTTCTGCGCAAGTGGTATGTGGACCGGTTCATGCGCCTGAGGGAAACCGCCTTCCGCGATCCGGGGTCCTACTTCCATAAGTATTCCCGCATCTCCGATGAGGAAGCGGTGTCAACCGCGCACCAGATCTGGACGGAGATCAACCTGGTCAATCTGCGCGAAAACATTCTGCCGACCCGCCCCAGGGCCGATCTGATCCTGTCCAAGGACACCAGTCATCGCATTTCCAAGGTGGCATTGCGCAAAATCTGATTTCCGTGGAACGAATAATGCCCGCGGCCTTCCGGACCGCGGGCTGAAGGGTGTAGCGGGCGCCCCTGAAGGCGCCCGGCGTCATTTAAGGTTACGCCACCGAGCGGCTGCGCACCTCCTGCAGGAAGGTGGCGACCTGATTGCGAAGCATGCCGGCATTTTCCGTGAGCTGCTGGGCGGAACTGTCGACCTTTTCGGCCGTGTCGCGGGCGTTCTCCGCGGTGGAGGCTACGGTCTCGATATTGGTTGTCACCTCGACGGTGCTGCGCGAGGCCTCCGTGGCGTTGCTGGCGATTTCCTGTGTCGCCACGCCCTGTTCCTCGACCGAAGAAGCGATGGACGAGGCGATCTCGTTCATGTTGTTGATGATCTCCGTCACCGATGAAATCGCGCTGGCCGCGTGACCGGTCTCTTCCTGGATCGCAGTGATCTGGCTGGAGATCTCCTCGGTCGCCTTGGAAGTCTGGGTGGCCAGTTCCTTGACCTCTGCGGCAACGACCGCGAAGCCCTTGCCGGCCTCGCCCGCGCGGGCTGCCTCGATGGTCGCGTTCAGCGCCAGCAGGTTGGTCTGTTCGGCAATCGCCCGAATGAGGGTCACCACTTCACCAATGCGGCCGGCACTTTCCGACAAGCCGTGCATACGCTGATTGGTCGACTGGGCCTCGTCGGCGGCTCGGGAGGCGATTTCGCTGGAGGACTGGACCTGACGGCGGATCTCGTTGACAGAGGCCGACAGTTCCTCGGCTGCTGCAGCCACCGTTTCCACGTTGTGAGCGGCCTGCGAGGACGCGTTGGAAACAAGACCGCTCTGCTCGGTGGTCTGGGCGGCTACGCCGGTCATGTCGGCCGAAGCGGCCTGAAGGTTCTGGACGGAGCTGTCGATGATGTTGAGCATGTCCATGATCTGGCGGTCGAAATCGCCGCTCAGCTGCAGGATCTCGCCGCCCTTGCGCGCCGCCTCCTCCTGGCTGGCATTCTGCTGATCTTCCAGTTCGCGCCGCGCGACTTCGTTACGCACGAAGATTTCCATTGCACTGGCCATCTGGCCGATCTCGTCGCCCCGATCGGTGCCTTCGATAACGATATCGGTGTTGCCGTCCGCCAGGGTGCTCATGTGGGCGGTCAGGGCACGCAAGGGGCGGACAGTGTTGCGAACGGCGACCGCGACGATCGCGATGGCGATCAGGGCGCCGACAAGTGCGAGCAGAATGATTGTCGTCGCGGCCTCCCAATAGGCTGCGTCCATGTCATCCACGTAGACACCAGTCCCGAGCATCCAGCTCCAGGGCTTGAAACCGGACCCCCAGCCGTATTTCTCGATCGCGACGTCGCTATTGGCACGCGGCCAGTAGTAGAGCAGCGATCCACCATCCGCCTTGGCCAGCTTGATCAGTTCGGCAATGATCTTGACCCCGGACTTGTCCGTGAAGCCCATCATGTCGGTGCCCACCAGCGACGTTTTCGGGTGGATCAGGTTGATGCCGTTGAAGTCATAGGCAAAGACGTAGTTGTCGCCTTCATACCGGATGGCGCCGATCGCGGCTTTCGCAGCCGCCTGGGCCTCCTCGCGGGTCATGGCGCCGGAGGTCTCCAGTCCATGGTAATGTGCGGCGATCGAGACCGCGCTTTCCGTGATCTCCTCGATCTTTGTCAGGCGTTCGGCGAACATGGCCGAATAGAGGCTGTTGAGGCTGACGACGCAGATCGCTGCGGTGAACAGCAGAATGGTTGCGATCGGGAGACTGATCTTCCAGGTGATGGGCCAGCGGGCGAAGGACATGGTCGGGAATTCCTATCAGATTTTCTCTGACCTGAATTGAACTAAACACCTGACCAAATGCTTAATTCATAAAGATTTGCAGTGACCGACCAAATTTGTCTGCGACGAGCTACCGTGACGCAGCCAAGACAAGACTTTATGTATTACTTATAGCTCGCGAGCTTATCTGCGGGCGCAGAACACGTCTCTCAGGCCGGGCCGCGACCAGCTGGCGTTCTGAAGCTGGCCTTTCAGGACATGCCCTTGCGACTCGTAATAGAACGTGTTCGCGCCGCCCTGTCGCTGCAGCGTGACGGCGCCGTACCCCATTTCGGCAACGGTTGCCACCTGGCCGTCCGGTGAAAAGACCACATTGAGATCGATGCCCGAGGTGCACAGATAGTCGGCAACATTGGTGTTCGCCTGTTGCTGCGGCAGGCCCTGCTGGTTTGTGCCGACATCGCCCGGAGGCACAGGCCCGGCTGGAGCGCCATTGTTGAACTGGTTGTTCTGCAAACCACCCTGATTACCAAAACCGCCCTGGTTTCCGAAACCGCCCGCACCGGGCACGGCAGTGTTGGGCACGGCAGCGTTGGGCGGGCCGCTGATGACGACTTCCCGGTAAGGCGTTCTGGTGACATAGATGCCCCGGCATTCTCCCCCGGCGCCTCTTACAGTCCAGACGTGGGACAGGAAGGTCTGCTGTTCCAGGATCTGTCCGGGCTCGAGACGGGCATAGGACCGTTCGCCGCCGCGATAGTCAACCCAGTTCACCTCGACCGGCTGGCGGCTGGCGTTGCGGAAGACGATTTGCCCGGGCTGCACCGCTTCCAGGGACCGGACCCGGCCAAGCTCGCCGCAAGAGAGGTCCGCCCCCGGCTCTTCCCCCGGAACACCGAAAGCTTCGTCGGAAACCACCTGCTGCGGCAGGGAACAGACAGCCACGAACAGGCGCACCGGGTCGGCGCTGCCGGTGAGGGAAACCACATGAGCCGGCAAACCTTCGACGGCAATGTTCAGGTCCGTCTGCCGGATCATGGCTTCCCACAGCGGGTCGGTCATCTCGATATTCACTTCCGGCAGCGAGACACCCGCTTCATTGGTGGTGGAAGATCCGAACGCGTTGTAGATCCCTTCAAAATCACCCGCCGTGATGCGCACCGCCTGGGGCGTGCCTTCCAGCAGCCCACCCGGCGCCTGCTGAAAGGTGATTTTCGCGAAACCGGACTGCGTGCTGCAATCCGCGCGGAAATCCCGGTCGTCGGTTTGCGGCACCGCGTGCTGAAGGAAGGAGGGCGTTCCCGGCTGCGTGCCGGGCTCGGCCATCCATTCCCGGTTTTCCGCGGCCGTGACCAGCACGGGTTGCGAATTCCCGGCACCGTTGCCGGAGAGACTGTCCCGCACGATGGTTTCCAAGTCGTCCGGGACCGATGCCGTTTCGGTTCCGTCCGATTCCGGCGTGGAAATGGGCGTATCGACCCGGTCCAGCGGCTCAAGTCCCCCGGCGTCGGCCGGTGGATTGATTTCGGTGATCGAAGACGAGGTGTTGCCGGTGTCCGGCTGTTCATTCGACGCCGCTGCCGGCTGCGAAGCTGACGTCGATGTGGAATTGTTGGTCACAGGCCCCGCGGCCGTGCCGGTATTGGTGCCCACGACGCGGGCAGCCGCGCCGGGTTTGCCGTCGTTTGAGACATCGACCAGCAACGTATTGCCACTGCAGATATTGGCTTCGCGATGCAGCACCCGGCTGTTTTCAAGGGTGACTTCAAGCTTGATGTCACAGGGCGGCCGCGTGTTGTCGCTGCCCTGGGTATCGATCACGACACCTTCGCCGTCCCGGCTGATGATCGGCCGGTACTTCTTGTTGACCGTAATCGAACGGATGCCGGGTTCAGGCGGCTGCACGTTGATGCGCAGAGTTTCCGGAACGGATTGGGCGAAGGCGCTGAAGCCGGAACTCAGGAAAACAAGGCCGCACGCGGCGAACAGGCCAGACTTCAGCAAAGGGGCATAACGAGCATGAGCAGCAACAAGCCGCATGAGCGATCTCCGTGGGAGCGCATGAGAACCAGCGATTGGGGTTACTTAGGCAAAGTGGCACCCATAGGGCAACCCTGCAATCGGCGTTACTGCCGGGTTTCTCAGCGTGGCGCGCGCTTGGCGAGTATTCGCTGAAGGGTTCGGCGGTGCATGTTGAGCCGCCTGGCGGTTTCCGAGACGTTGCGGTCGCACAGCTCATAAACCCGCTGAATGTGCTCCCAGCGGACACGGTCAGCCGACATCGGATTTTCCGGCGGTTCGGCCCTGTCCCCGGGTTTGCGAGCCAGCGCGGCGGCAATATCGTCCGGATCGGCCGGCTTTGCCAGATAGTCGATCGCACCCAGCTTCACCGCCGTCACGGCCGTTGCAATGTTGCCGTAGCCCGTCAGCACGATAGCGCGCGCGTCAGGCCGTTTCTGGCGCAACTTTTCGATCACATCCAGACCGTTGCCGTCTTCCAGACGCATGTCCACGATGGCGAAAGCCGGTGCACTACGGGAAATAATAGCAGCTGCATCCTGCACGCCATCGGCCGTTTCCGGCTCAAATCCACGTTTCTCCATCGCGCGGGCCAGCCGTTGCTGGAACGGCTTGTCATCGTCAACGATGAGAAGACTCATTTCTTCGGACGTATTCAAGGCAGTAATCGGGTCCGTCATTTAGTGCTACCGTTTTTATTCTTTACGACATTTTGCGCAGTCCGGATACGACATCAAGAGGGCCTGCGTTTTCTGTCAATTATTGCCGTTATGGGATGAAAATGACGTTTCGTCCACTCTGTCCTCGGATTCAAAGAGCGCGCGCGGCCAGCTGACACGCACATGGGCGCCCTTTTCCGGCGGCGGCAGGTTCTCCAGATTCAACTTGGCGCCAGTGCGTTCCAGCAGCGTTTTGGCGATGAATATGCCGAGGCCGAGACCGCCTCCCGTTCCCCTTTGCGGTGATTTGCCGCCCCGGACCGAAACATAGGGGTCACCGATCCTGCCGAGAATATCGACGGAAAAGCCCGGCCCGTCGTCCTTGATTGAAATGGACAGCGTCGTCTCGTCCCAGTTTGCGGAGACATCAACCCGGGATCTGGCAAAGTCGACCGCGTTTTCAAGGAGATTGCCGAGACCGTAGCGAATGGCGGCATTGCGTGTGCCGACCGGTTCGGCGCCCACGCCCTTCTGACTGGAATGAATCGCGACGCCGGTGCCGCGATGCGGATCTATGACATCTTCCACAAGCTGCGATACCGGCATGCGCTGGTAGGTCTGGTCTTCTTCGCTGGACAGATTCGTGAGTTGCTGCAGGATGCCGCGGCAGCGCTCGGCCTGGGAGCGGATCAGCGCCACGTCGTCGCCGCGCGTGTCGTCCGCCTCGAACTCGTCGGTCAGTTCCTTGGCAGCCAGGTAGATGGTTGCCAAGGGCGTGCCCAGTTCATGCGCGGCGGCCGTTGCCAGGCCGTCCAGGGCATTCAGATGCTGTTCGCGGGCAAGCACCAGCTCGGTCGCCGCCAGCGCATCGGCCAGCTGGCGGGCTTCTTCGGCAACCCGGAAGGCGTAGATCGCCATGAACCCGAGGGTGGAGACAAGCGCGATCCAGATGCCGACCGAATAAACGATCGGCAGATTGAAATCGTCGCCGACCGACCAGGGCAGTGGCAGGTGATAAATCGCAACAGAGGTGGCGCAGGCGGTGGCCAGAATGCCGAGAAGGACTGTGTAGCGGGCCGAAAGGCCCGTCGCAGACACCATGACCGGCGCCATCAACAGGAAGGCAAACGGGTTGCCGAGACCACCGGTCAGGAACAGGAGGCCGCTCATCTGCAGAATGTCATAGGCAAGCTGCATGGTTGCGGCACGTTCCGACAGGCGCATGGCGGACGGAGATCGGATCTTCAGGTAGATGTTCAGCCAGGCGGAAAACGCGACCATTGCAAAGGCTGGCCAGGCGGGAAGCGGATAGCCGAGCCCGACATAAACCACCAGCAGCGCTGCGGACTGCCCGCCGACGGCCAGCCAGCGCAAACGAACCAGGGTGTCGAGCTTCAACCGTCTGTGCGGCAGGGTGATATTGGAAGTGGGTTGATCTGGCATACTGGCTTTCGTGAGCGCACAAGGTCATCCCTTTTGCAGCGGAATCCTGCCTTGTGCAAGGCTGTGGCTCTTGTGCCGGAGGGTTGTAGATGATAGCCAGCAGCCTGAGCGGGATGAGTTTTGCTTGAACCATTTGGCCGGATCGCTTTTGCCTTCTGCCACGGCGCGGCGCAACGCCCCAGACCGGCGATGGCTTGCATTCGAATGGCACGAGCCAAACTCAACCTGCTCAAAACGGTTGTCCGGATCACGCGGGCCGGCGGCCAGCCGGAGGGATTTTGTAACTCTTCATTTCAATTCAGCACCGCGAAACGGAATTGACACGATGACCGATACCAATGAAGGCGGCGCTCAGCCGCAGGCGGAAGGCGCCGCAGCGCCAGGCATGCACATCCTTGGCCAGTACATCAAGGACCTGTCGTTTGAAAACCCGAACGCGCCGGGTTCCCTGGAGCAGGGCGAGCAGCCGAAACTGGACATCAATGTGAATGTCGGCGCTCAGCAGTTGAACGACGAACGGATCGAGGTCGTCCTGACGCTGACCGCCAAGGCGACACGCCCGGACACGGTCATGTTCAACGTCGAACTGGTTTACGCCGGCCTTTTCAAGATCACCGGCGTGCCGAAAGAGCACCTGCATCCGTTCATCATGATCGAATGCCCGCGCATGATCTTCCCCTTTGCGCGCAACATTCTCTCCGAGGCCACCCGCAACGGCGGCTTCCCGCCGCTGATGCTCGATCCGATCGACTTCGCACAGCTGTACCGCCAGAACATGGCCCAGCAGGCCGCCGCACAGCAGGCCGGCGAGCAGAAGCCGAACTGATACAAGCCTCAGGTTTGTCGATAATAACCCGCGCTGGCCACAGCCCGCGCGGGTTATTTTATGCACACCGGTCAGGACAGCGGGTGCGGACCGCGGCACGAAGTCCAATGCTGTGATGACAGCCTGTCCCCGAATGCCCACAATGCATCGGGATGGCGTGCACGGCGAATTTCATCCTTGACGATTACGTAAAGGTCATGCTTCAAGGGTTTCAAATGGCGATTGCCAACCAGATATGGGAGAATACAAATGTCTTTGGAACAGCTTACCGACGGTGTCCGTGAAAAAGTTTCCGGCGGCGGCATTGAAGAAAGCGTCAAGTTCGACCTCGGCGACACCGGCACCATTTTTCTGCAGGGTTCCGACGTCAGCAATGACGATGGCGAGGCGGACTGCACCATCAAGATGTCCGCGGAAGACCTGGCTGACCTTCTTTCCGGCGAACTGAACCCGACAGCGGCGTTCATGGGTGGCAAGATGCAGGTGGAAGGCGACATGAATGTTGCCATGAAGCTCGGCACCATCGTCTGAGACCAGTCTCTCACAGCAAAGACTTATGCCAACCGGCCCTATTCGGGGCCGGTTTTTATTTGAGGGTATGCCCATCTCGCACTGACAATCGCGACGAGGCGCGTAGCCTGGTGAAGTTTGGGAAGAGAACCTCCTCAACAAAAAACGGCGGCCCGTGGGCCGCCGCAAATGTTTTCGTTTGGATCGCCTGCTATTGCGTGATGATCTCCGGCCCCATGAAGTAGTAGGGCAGGAAGGTCGACAGGACCGGAACGTAAGTGACGAGGACCAGGAACAGGAGCAGGACCAGGACGAACGGCGCTGCCGCTTTCACCACCTGCACCAGGCTCATGCCGGTGATGCCCGAAGTCACGAACAGGTTCAGCCCGATCGGAGGCGTGATCATGCCGATTTCCATATTCACCACCATCAGAATGCCGAGATGGATCGGGTCGACGCCAAGCTCCAGTCCGATCGGGAACACCACCGGCGCCACGATCAGCAGCAGGCCGGAAGGCTCCATGAACTGACCGCCGATCAGCAGCATGATGTTGACCGCCAGCAGGAAGGTGAACCAGTTGAACCCGGCCTCCACCATCCAGTCGGTGATGATCTGAGGGATCTGTTCCGCCGTCAGCGTGTGTGCGAAGAGCAGCGCATTGACGATGATGAACATCAGCATGATGGTCGTCTTTGAGGAGTCCGTCAGAACCTTCTTGGTGTCCTTGTGGAACAGGGCCGGGAGGAACTTCCGGCCGATATGGCCCAGATTGCGGCCCCAGACTTTGCCGCCAACCGCATAGGTGGCCGGCAGCGCGGTCGGTGAAAGGCCATGGCGCAGCATCGGATAGCCGATCAGGGCCGCCAGCAGCACCGCTGCGCTGTCAATGCCGAAGAACGCGGTGCGGCTCGTGAAGGCGTAGGCAAGGCCTGACCAGAAGAACATGGCAACGACGGCATAGGTGATCGTCTTGAAGCCGGTAAGGCCAAGCTCCCCGTCTTCGTCCTCGATCCAGCCGATGCCCACAAGCGGCCCCATGTCGCGATAGACGAACAGGGCGATCAGGCCGGCATAGACGGCGGCCACCGCTGCGGCTTCGGTCGGCGTGAAGACGCCGCCATAAATGCCACCCAGGATAATGACCATCAGGAACAGGCCGACGGCCGCTTCCGACATCCCGGCCCAGAGCTCCTTGAACCCGGCCCAGGGCTGCGCCGGCAGGTTTTTGACGCGCGCCATCACGTAGATCGCGGTCATCAGCATCAGGCCCGCGATGATGCCGGGAATGACACCGGCAAAGAACATGCGGCCGACGGAAACGTTGGTCGCGGCGGCATAAACGACCATCACGATGGATGGCGGGATCAGAATGCCGAGCGTACCAGCATTGGCGATGACGCCGGCAGCGAAATCCTTGGTGTAACCGGCCTGGCGCATGCCGGCGATGGCAATGGTGCCGATGGCGACCACGGTGGCCGGCGACGAGCCGGAAAGGGCCGCGAACAGCATGCAGGCGAAGACGCCCGCAATGGCCAGTCCGCCGCGGATCCAGCCGACGGCATCAATGGAGAAACGGATGATGCGCCGGGCAACGCCGCCGGTCGACATGAAGCTGGACGCCAGAATGAAGAACGGGATCGCCAGCAGCGTGAAGTTCTGCGAGGCGTTAAACAGCTGCACCGCCACGGAACTCATGGAATCGTGACTGAACAGGGCGATATAGAGAACGGCCGAAAGGCCCAGCGAAACGGCAATCGGAACACCGAGGAACAGAAAGCCGAAGACGAAAATGAACAGGAATGCGGTTTCCATCGGGCCTTAGTCCTTCAGCTCGTCTTTGTGCTCGGCCACCAGCTCTTCCGCTTCATGGGCCGCGATAATTGCTTCCTTTTTGCCAGTGAGGATCAGCCAGAAGGCCTGTGCGGCGCGGAATGCCAGCAACAGAAGTCCGATGGGCAGAATGATGTAGGGTATCCAGCGCGGGACGCGCTCCCTGACCCCGAACCAGTCCTGAATGAACCCGGGCCACTTCAGGTCTTCCATGCCGATGGGCAGCTTGTAGAACTTGGCGACATATTCGTAGGCACCGCCCGACGCGCCCTTGTTTTCCAGGGCCAGCATACCTCCAAACCACGTGGCGTCGAACAAGAGCAGGGCATAGAGGACCGTCAGCGCCGCTCCGAGCAGCGCGGCCACCCGGAAGAGCGGTACCGGCAGCAACCGGATCACGGCATCGACCCCCAGATGGGCGCCGATCTTGATGCCGTAACTCATGCCGAACAGGATCAGCCAGGCAAAGAGCACGCGGGTGAATTCCAGCGCCGCGCCCCATCCGGAATTGAAGCCGTAGCGGGCGACCACCTGCGAAAATGTAACGATGGTCATCAGCGCCAGGATGAAGGCAATGATGTTTTCTTCCAAGGAATCGACAAACCGTCCAACACGGGACATGAGGGCCTCCCCAACCTAGAGCATGCTGCGTTTGGGCAAACGCGAACAAGATGTTCCAACGCCTTAAAATCAATCAACCTGACCGCCTTCACGTGACGATGCGTGAACGCTGGCTGATCTGGAGCGGTTTCGCTCCGGTCCGGCCGCTTTGCCGCGGCTCATTCAATTGAAAACGAACGCTGGGGAAGGGCCGCGGCCGGCCCTTCCCGTTGATCGTCCGTCGTACGGATCAGCTGGCGTTGTTGGAGGCAACAGCCGCATCGATCACGTCCTGACCGATATCATCGCGGAACTTGTCCCAGACCGGCTTCATGGTTTCGACCCACTCGTTGCGCTGTTCAGGCGTCAGAGTGCGGACGACACCGCCGTTTTCGATGATTTTCTCCTTGTTTTCCTCGTTGATCGCCGTTGAACGGGCGTTGTACTCGTCGGAAACCTCGGTGAAGATCGTCAGGAACTGGTCGCGCACATCCGGCTCCAGGCTGTCCAGCCATTCCTTGGATGTCACGGCCAGATAGGTCAGAAGCTGGTGGTTGGTCACCGTGGTTCCGTCCTGCACCTCGAAGAATTTCTGGGTGTAGATGTTGGACCAGGTGTTTTCCTGACCATCGACAACGCCGGTTTGCAACGCGCCGTAAACTTCCTTGAAGGCCAGTTTCTGGGCGTTGGCACCCATGGCTTCGATCATGGCAACGGCCACGTCGGAGGTTTGCACGCGGAACTTCAGGCCTTTCGCGTCGCTCGGCACCAGCAGCGGCTTGTTGGCGGAAAACTGCTTCAGGCCGTTGAAGACGTAGCCGAGGCCGACAAAGCCGTAGTCGGACATGGCGCCGAGCAGTTCCTGGCCTTTTTCACCCTTGGTGAAGGTGGTGACCGCATCCATGCTGGAGAACAGGAACGGCAGGTCGAAGACACGGTACTTGAGCGTGTAGGATTCGAACTTGGAAAGAGACGGCGCCGCAAGCTGAACGTCGCCCAGAAGCAGAGCTTCCATCACCTTGTTGTCGTCAAACAGCTGAGAAGACGGGAACACCTGCATGCAGGCCTTGCCGTCCATTTCGGCGTTGATGCGCTCCGCAAGAGCTGCAGCCATTTCGCCCTTCGGGTGCCCCTGTGCGGCAACCACGTGGCTGAACTTGATGACGATCTCGCCGTCGTCACATTCATCTGCCGCAAAAGCGGCAGAAGACATGGCGAAGGATGCCGCAGCAGCAGCGGCGATTACAAACTTTTTCATCGGATGTCCTCCCAGACATTTCAGTATGACGGCCGTCGCGGCCGGACAGCGCGATGGCTGGTCGGCTTCCAGTTTGCAAACAGCGTGCCAAGTACCGCCTACTTCTGAAAAAGGGCCGGTTTCCACAGGTTAACAAACTGCTGCCTTGAGACCTAGTCCGGACAACCCCGCAGGAAATGGGTGGTTTGCGACACATTCTTGCCATGCAATGTGTCGAAATCGACACATTCTGAAGCGCGGGGTGCGCTGTCACTGCCAGAGCGCACCACTTTCGGGATCGTGCCGCAGCGGGCTCGTGATGCGCTCGAGCTTGTCCGGGTTGCGGATGATGAAAATCCGGTCGATTCGGCCGTTACCGTCATAGCCAAGCGTCAGCGCGGTCACGACGCGTAAGTCCTCCAACAGGAGAACCCCCTGCAATCCGTTAATGTTGCAAGGTTGCATCGGGCCGCCGCCCCACAGCCGGGACATGATCCGCGCGACATATTTGGCGACGCCGTCCCGGCCTTCCAGAACACGTCCCAGGGCTGGTGCCTTGCCGCCGCCGTCGGACTGGAACTGGATCGTCTCCGCCAGGAGCCCGCTGAGCTGCTCGGTGGAGCCGCTTTCCAGCGCCTTCAGAAAAGCGTCCAGCATGCGCTTCTGGTGATCTGGAGGCGGTACGAACCGGGACGCCGGGTCCCGAACATGTTTGCTGGCGCGGGAGACCAACTGACGGCAGGCAGCTTCACCGACACCCAGCGCTGAGGCAACCTCCTCGTAAGGCTTGCCGAAGACTTCCCGCAGCAGATAGGCCGCGCGCTCCTTCGGGCTGAGGCGCTCGAGCAGCAACAGGAAGGCCGTCGTCAGCGACTGGGCCCGTTCCAGATCGGCCTCCAGGTCCGAACAAGCATCGATCTGGAGCGGCTCGGGAATCCACGGGCCGACATAGTCGACCCGCTTGCGTTGCGCGGCTTTCAGGGCGTCCAGACAGCAATTGGTGCAGACCTTGGTAAGGAATGCCTCCTGATTGGCAATCGCGGCTGTTTTCGCCCCCTGCCATTTCAGGAAGGTGTCCTGAACAGCGTCTTCCGCATCCGCCATGGAGCCCAGCATGCGGTAGGCCAGGCCCAGGAGACGGGGGCGGATGCTGTCGAACGTGGTCTTGTCTGAACGATCCATCGGCCGGCCCGTCAGTGGTTGGAAACCTGGACACGGTTCCAAAGGTTGATCATGGCAACCGCCGCGGTGATCGCACTGATCTGCGCATCACTGAAATGTTCGCGCAAGTCCACCCGCAGGGTCTCATAGTCGGTCTTCGGGTCCAGGCTGGTCAGGGCTTCGGTCCAGGCTAAGGCAGCCTGCTCCGCGGCCGTGAAATCGTCCACGTGACGCCAGACGATGACCCGCTGCAGCCGCTCCTGGCTCTCACCGTCTTTCAGCGCTTCTTCGGTGTGCATCTTGACGCAATAGGCGCACTGGTTGATCTGGGACGCCCTCAGGTCGACCAGGTGGCGCAGCTTCGGCTCCAGACCGGACTTGCCGATCTCACCGCTCGCCGCGACGAAGCGCTTCACGATGTCGGGAACGTTTTCATAATGATTGATGGCTGTAGAGGTCGTCATGAGTGTCTTCCAATCGAAGTTTCAGGGTGTGACACCAGGTTGACGATCTGCTGCGCGTATTTGTGACATCGGGCCGCAGAAATTTTTCGAGTTGCCCACCGGCATCCGCGCGCAAGCCGACTGTTCAGGCCGGCAGGGCCTCGTCCTTGCCGAGACCGTATTTTCGCATCTTTTCGTAAAGCGCCTTGCGCGACAGTCCGAGGTTTTCATAGGTCGGCTTGATAGCACCTTCATTGCGCTTCAGTTCGGCCGCGATAAGCGCCCTCTCGTAGAAGGCTACCTGCTCGAACAAGGTCGACCCGCCACCCTCCTGCGGTTCCGACATGTGCTCCAGTCCGAGCACAAACCGGTCGGCGACATTGCGCAGCTCGCGGACGTTGCCCGGCCAATCGCGGGCCATGAGGCCTGCCAGATAGTCTTCGCCGATGTCCGGGATTTCGCGCCGGTAGCGCGCCCGGGCCTCGACCGCCAGATGCCGGAACAAAAGCGGGATGTCCTCCGGGCGGGCGCGCAAGGGCGGGATGGCAACGTTGACCACATTCAGCCGGTAGAACAGATCGAGACGGAAACGCCCTTCCTTGCCCGCCGCCTCCAGGTCTTCCTTGGTCGCGGCGATAAAGCGCACATCCAGTTCGATCGGCTTGTTGGAGCCGAGCCGCTCGATGGTTCGCGATTCAATCACCCGCAGAAGTTTCACCTGCAATTCCAGCGGCATGGATTCGATTTCATCAAGAAACACCGTGCCCCCGTGGGCGTGTTCCAGTTTGCCGATCCGCTGACCGCTGGCGCCGGTGAAGGCGCCCTTCTCGTGGCCGAAGAGTTCGGATTCGATGATTTCTGCGGGAAGGGCGCCGCAATTGAGGGCGACGAAAGGCTTGTCCTTGCGCGGTCCCTCGTAATGAAGCGCCCTCGCGACAACCTCCTTGCCCGAACCGGTTTCGCCGAGGATCAGAACATCGGCATCGGTGGCTGCGAGCGCCGTGACATTGCGGCGGAGCAGCTCCATGGCCGGTGTCCGGCCGACAAGTTTGCTTTCCAATCCGGTCCGGTCCGCAAGTTCCTCCCTGAGCTTGCGGTTTTCCAGAACAAGACGCCGTTTGTCGAGTGCCCGTTCGACGACGGAAGCAAGGTGTGAGACGGAGAAGGGCTTTTCGAGAAAGTCATAGGCCCCGGCCCGCATTGCCTCGACGGCGAGCGGGACATCCCCGTGGCCGGTGATCAGCACCACCGGCAGTGCCGGGTCGATTTCAAATGCTTTCTTCATCACCTGGAAGCCGTCGGTTTCCGGCATGCGGATATCGGTGACGAGTACCCCGTAAAAATGGCGGCTGACCTGCTCCAGCGCATCACCCGGCGTGCCGGTGGCGAAGACCTCCTGGCCGGAAAGTTCCAGCCCCTGCGTCAGGGATCTCCGCAGATCCTCTTCGTCGTCAATCAGCAGGACGGTCGACTGATCCATCAAACTCTTTCTTTCTACTCGGCCGCCAAGGCGCGTTCGTCCGCAATTGGCAGGCGCATGGTGAATTCGGCACCGCCGTTTTCAAGATTTGCCGCCTTCAGCGATCCGGAGAAGTCATGGACGATTTTGTAGGCAATCGACAAGCCCAGCCCCAAACCCGCACCAACGTCTTTGGTGGTGAAGAACGGATCGAAAATCTGCGGCAGGACCTCCTCGTCGATGCCAGGCCCGTTGTCGCTGACCGCCAGAACTGCCTCGGTGCCCTCCGTGCCGAGGGTCAACCGGACAGTCGGCGTCGGGCTGGAACCAGCTGCATCCACAGCGTTGGACAGAAGGTTAATCACCACCTGCTCAAGACGGATCCGCCCCCCTTTGACGATGATGTCCCCATCGGGAAGCGAGAGGTCGAGCTGAACTTCTTTCTGTTTGACCTGCGGCTTCAACAGCAATGTCGCCTCGTCGATCACCTGGCGCAGGGACACCGGCTTGATGTCCGTGCCGGATTTGCGGGTGAAGCCCTTCAGTGTCTTGGCGATCTCTGCCATGCGCGACACCATTTCGCCGATCCGGGTCAAGTTGGCTTTCGCCTCGTGCGCCCGATCACGCTCGATCAGCATATCGGCAACCTCCGCGTCCGACCGGATGGCGGCAAGGGGCTGATTGTATTCGTGGCTGAGCGCTGCGGACATCCGGCCGAGCGTTGCGAGTTTGGCGGCCTGCACCAGTTCGGCCTGGGTCAATCGCAAATCGGCCTCTGCCTGCTCGCGTTCCCGAACTTCCTGTTCCAGCAGAACATTCGTCTTGCGCAAATCGGCGGTGCGGCTGCGTACCCGGCGCTCCAGGCGCAGGGCGGCGGCCTTGTTCCGCCGTTCCTGACGGGCAAATTCCTCCTGCCGGGAAATCAGCAGCCAGATACCACCCGTCGCAATCACGCAGACCAGAAGCGCCACCAGCATTGCCCAGCCGGAGCGCTGGCGGGCGTCTTCAATGTCCACCAGCGTCCTGACCTGCCACTTGAGAACAGGCAGGCTTTCACTCAGCTGCATGTGATAGGCGGAGCTGCGCGTGGTCGGCAGCAGCAGTTCCA
>JBNLAU010000371.1:0-10767 GCA_050302295.1 Roseibium sp.
GCGGCATTTCCGCGGATGCATCGGGCAGCTTTGAGCCCAAAAGCATCAGATTCCACAAGACCTATGGATGGCGGCTATCATGATGCGCCCAGGAAATCATTTCTGGCCCGAACGTCGACAGGCGCCGGGCCTTCAATGAAATCCCATGAACGAAGCGTGCATCGCTGTCGCTCCGAACTCATAGAACGCAGTCTTTGCAGTCGAGAGATTTTCCGAATAGCTCTTCGAGACGGCAAGAGGGATCTTGTCCGTGTCATCTTCCAACAAGGCGTGAGCAACAGAGGTTCCCAGAACGGTACCTGGGCCGATGCCCCGGCCGGAATAGCCGAACACAGACAATGCGTTTGGGCCGGATGCCAGTACCTTGGGCACGTGATCGCTTGTCATCGCGATGCGACCGCTCCATCGGTATTCGAAATCCTGTTCGGCCAGGTCCGGGAAAATGGCTGCTAGCTTCCGACGGGCCCATTTTGCGTGAATTCGGCCACCCGGCCCACGACAATCGCCCATGCCTCCCAGAATGAGCCGCCCCGCCTGATCGACGCGGAGCGATGACATGACCATCGCCGTATCCCAGCAGCCTTCCTTTCCGGGAAGGATGTGCTGAAGCATATCCGAAGGAAGTGGTGCCGTGGCGAACTGGCTATAATGAACCGTTGCGAACCGAGATGAGGGCGGACTTGCCCCCGCCTGTGCGTAAGCGTTCGTGGCATTCAGCAGGGCGCGGGCGCGGACTGTCGCCTTTTCGGTATCCACGATCCACTGTGACCCGTCGTGACGCGCATTGCGGACCTTGGTGTCAGTATGCAGCTTCGCACCGGCCCGTGCGGCGGCGATCGCAAGACCGTGGCAATATGCAAGCGGCTGAACCGTTCCAGCCTTCGGATCGAAAAGCGCCCCGTAAAACGCCGCTGAGCCGGTCCGGCGTCGGGACTCCCTGGCGTCCAGCAATTCAAGCGTCGCGCCTGTGATCCTGGACTGTCTCAGACGGTCCTCAAGGTTTTTCATCCCCTTTGGCGCATGGGCAAGATGAAGGGTGCCGGACCGGGACGCTTCACATTCGATCCCCTCTCGCTCGATGATGCTGAACACCTGCTCTGGTCCGTTCGCTAACGCGCGGATCAGACGAATGCCTTCCGTTTCACCCATCTGAGAAAGGATGGTTTCGGGCGGCAGCCAAAGCCCGGCATTGACCAGCCCGACATTACGGCCCGAGCCGCCGTGTCCGATATCGTTGGCTTCAAGAAGGGCTACAGAGGCCCCCATCCGGGCAGCCTCGAGAGCCGCGGCACAACCCGTGTAGCCACCGCCGATGATCGCCAGATCAACGGTCAAATCCTCGGTCAGTGGACCAGTCCCGGCCCTTTCGGTCAAGCTGGCCCGCCAGAGGCTGCTATCCACCTCAGAGGTCAAACTTGATCCCCTGTGCCAGCGGCAGTTCGCGCGAGTAATTGATCGTATTGGTCTGGCGCCGCATGTAGCCTTTCCATGCGTCCGAGCCACTTTCGCGGCCACCACCGGTTTCCTTTTCGCCACCGAACGCGCCGCCAATTTCCGCACCCGATGGGCCGATATTGACGTTGGCAATACCACAATCAGCACCTCCTGCTGACAGGAAGTACTCGGTCTCACGGACATCTGTTGAGAAGATACAGGAACTCAGACCCTGCGGGACTTCGTTCTGCATCCCGATCGCCTCGTCAAGATCACGGTATTTCACCGCATAGAGGATCGGAGCGAAGGTTTCGTGATGCATGATCGCGGTCTGTGCGGGCATCTCTACGATGGCCGGATTAACATAGGCCGCATCACCATGGGTTTCGGTCAGAACCTGACCGCCCCCATGAACAGTGCCGCCTTCGGCGCGGGCCTTTTCAAGGGCGTCATCCATCGCTTGCATTGCCCCTGCGTCGATCAGGGGACCAACAAGCGTACCGATTGCCAGCGGATCACCGATGGGCAGCCCTTCGTAGGCCTTGATAAGGCGCGGCAACAGAGCATCGTAAATATCCTCGTGCACGATCAGGCGCCGCAGCGAGGTGCAACGCTGACCGGCTGTGCCCACGGCCGAAAAGACAATAGCGCGCAGGGCCATTTCCAGATCCGCCGAAGGTGCCACGATCATGGCGTTGTTGCCGCCAAGCTCCAAAATGGTGCGACCAAGGCGTTTGGACATATCCGCAGCCACGGCGCGGCCCATCGGCACCGAACCGGTGGCCGAAATAATGGCAACCTTGGGGTTGGCGGTCAGGGCTTCGCCCAATTCGCGCTCGCCGATAAGAACCTGCGTCAGACCCTCTGGCGCATCATCTCCGAAATCAGCACGGACCTTTTCGCAGATCTTTTGCACGGCCAAGGCTGTCAGCGGCGTCTTTTCCGACGGTTTCCAGATCACCGGATCGCCACAGACCAGGGCCAGCGCGGTGTTCCAGCACCAGGGGGCGACGGGGAAGTTGAACGCGGTGATCACGCCGCAGACGCCCATCGGATGCCATGTTTCACGCATCGAGTGGCCCGGACGTTCCGAAGCAATCGTCAGGCCGTAAAGCTGGCGCGACAGACCCACGGCAAAGTCGCAGATGTCGATCATCTCCTGCACCTCGCCAAGACCTTCCTGAAGGATTTTTCCGCATTCCAGAGTGACGAGGGCACCAAGCGCCTCTTTCTCGCGGCGCAGCTCTTCGCCCAGCAGGCGGACAAATTCGCCCCGGCGCGGCGCAGGGACGTTGCGCCATGCCTGAAAAGCTTCGTGCGCCTTGTCGATGGCCTTGTTGGCCTCGCTCGCGCTGTCCACATGCACCCGGGCGATTTCGGACCCGTCGACCGGGGTTTGCACGGAAAGCGTTCCGCCGGTGAGTTCGTTTTCAGTCAAACCAGAGGCGGCCAGAATATTGGCGTGTAACACGGGTTTTCTCCTTACATGACCAAGCCGCGCTGATCATCCAGTCCCATGGAGATCAGCATCGCCTGGTTGTCTTGTTGCGATTTGAAGGTGGTTTTGTCGACCAGACCCCGCCAATCAGCGAGGATCAGGGATTGGGCAACCGCGCCGCCCAGCGTGCTGCCCGGTCCGGTCACGATGAACAGATCAGGTGCGAACTCGCGCGCGGCGACGGTGATGGCGCGGGTGAAGTCATAAGTCTCGGTGACCTGGTGCCCGAGCGTGTAGTCATAGAGCGCATTCAGGTCTGTTGCCTGAGGCCACCAGATCGCACCACGTCCGTCGATCAGCGGCAGATCCGGTTGGGTGAACAGGTCGGGTTTCAGGGCAGAACGCCCGCGCTCGGCCACCGGGGCCTGTAAATGACTGTGGAACGCAGCATGGTTGCCCAGCCGCATCGGGAACCGGCCCTGCACCGGATCAACCGTGGCTTCGAAAGCCTTCAACCCGGCCTCATTGCCCGCCAGAACCAGCATTCCCCCCAGATCAATCGACAGGCTCAGATCGTGGTCTTTTCGCTCGTTGAGTTCAGCAACAACGGACAACAGCGCGTCACGACGGGTCGGCCTGGGCACCCAGTCCTCATCGACCCAGGGATAGATCAGCTGACCGCCAATCAGGGCCTCCTGCATCAGCGTGCCCATTGTATTGGAAACCCGGAATCCGTTTTGGGCACTCAGCGCCCCGCCGCAAGCCAGCGCCGAATACCACCCCATCGAGTTGCCGGTCACGGCAACAATCTCGATTTCATCTCGATTGATCGACATGAAATCGCCAAGTGTGGCCGCGTAGATCAGTCCGGATGCGTTATCGCCCCGACTATGTTTGGAAAGCGAGAACCTTGCCGCGCCATCAAGCGCAGTCAGGGTTTCTTGCCCAGCCTCCTGGCGTGTCCCGTCAAACGCCGCCATGAGCCCGGCATCGGAAAAATGTCGCCCCAGATAGCCAAGCTCACCGGCGTTGTAGGTGCCACGACCGGGGCAAATGACAACGGCAGTTTTCATGATGCACCTCCGACAAGATCAACCGCCGCCTGCGTGATGCTGTCCTTTGATGGCATTGTTGCGGCATAGGCCGGGCCGGTGGCGATGAAACTGTCCTCGGCGGACAGCCGAGCCAGATTGGCGTCCGAGGTCTCGGCGAAATGCGCCATCAAGGCTTCGGCCACGCCCCCGGAATGGCGGGTCTCGTCGACGATCAGGATGTTTTTGCAGCCCCTTACGGCGTCGCTCAGCGCGTCTTTGGGAAGGGGCGACAGCCAGCGCGTGTCGATGATGCGGGTCTTGATGCCAGCCTTGGCCAGATGCGGCAGGGTCTGGTTGGACAGATAGACGCCGTTCCCGAAGGTGACGATGGCAAGGTCCGTACCTGTGCCGTCCACGCCAACCTCACCCAATCCGATGGTGCGCGACGGATCGGGGTAACGCCGCATCCAGCCACCGTCCTTGGCCTCGTGCAGGTCACGCATCGGATAGAGTGCGATGGGTTCAAGGAACGCGACAACCCTCTGTTCTTCTCGCGCAAGACGCACGCACTCGCGCATCATCATGGCGGCATCCGCCCCGTTCGACGGGCAGGCCAGAATGACACCGGGAATGTCGCGCAATACCGCGACCGAGTTGTCGTTGTGGAAGTGTCCGCCAAAACCTTTCTGATAGCCAAGCCCTGCAATCCGCATGACCATAGGGTTTGTGAACTGGCCCTTGGAAAAGAAGCTGAGCGTCGCGGCTTCGCCCCGGATCTGGTCTTCGGCGTTGTGCAGATAGGCCAGGAACTGGATTTCCGGCATCGGAGTGAATCCATTCTGCGCCATGCCAATGGCGAGGCCCAGAATGGATTGTTCGTCCAAGAGCGTGTCGATCATACGATCAGGTCCAAAGCGCTGATGCAGCTTTTGTGTCACGCCATAGACGCCCCCCTTGCGGCCCACATCCTCGCCCATCATGACGATCTCGTTGTGGGTCAACATGAGGTCGGTCAGCGCCCAGTTGATCAGGCGCGCCATCGGTTGCGGATCTTTCATCGCCTTTAGGTCCGCCCCGAACGCAGCGGCTCGCGCTGTGTCGGATGGGCCATTGGTCGGCGTGCAAGGGCGTGCTGGCGGAATAATGCTAGCCATCACCTCATCAGCGTTTTTCAGACGGGGGCGTTTGACAGCCTCGGCGGCCGCACGTTCTACGCGTGCATTCGTCTCGAGGTAGATCTGCAAGGCCTGTTCGGGCGACAGAGCGCCTGCTTGATCCAACAGGTGCACCGTGTGCAGGAGCGGGTCATTTGCCTCATCCGCTTCGACCTCGGCCTTTGACAGATAGGCGGTCGCAACATCTGCCCCCGCATGTCCGTAAAGCCGCACCGTGCGCACGTGCAGGAAGGCCGGCTTCCGGCGCTGGCGCACATAGTTTGCCGCCTCCAGTGCCGTGGCATAGGTGTCGAAAATGTTCAGCCCATCGCAGGCGAAATACTTGATACCGGGGCGGTCGCGGAAATTGGCGGCGATCCAGCCTCTCGGCGTCTTGGTGGAAATACCGATCCCGTTATCCTCGCAGCAAAAGAGCAGCGGCAGCGGCACGGATTGATAAGACGTCCAGCCGGCGGTGTTGAATGCCCCTTGCGCCGTGGAGTGATTGGCCGAAGCATCCCCGAAGCTGCAATAGGCGATGGCATCATCGGGCAGGCTGGCATGGTCCGGGCGGTGCCGTTTCGCGGCCGCGATGGAGTAGGCCGCCCCCACCGCCTTGGGCAGATGGCTGGCGATGGTCGAGGTTTGCGGCGGAATGTTCAGCGCCTTGGATCCCAGCACCTTGTGGCGCCCACCCGAAATCGGGTCTTCGGAAGAACAGGCAAAGCTGAGCAGCATGTCCCACGCCATCGACTGACCCGGAACCTGTTCGCCCCGCTGGATCTGAAAAGCTGCATCGCGATAGTGCAGGAAAGCAGGGTCGGTCGGGCGCAGCGCCGCGGCAACTGCGGCGAGCCCCTCATGTCCGGACGAGCCAATCGTATAGAAGCCCTCGCCGGCCGCCTGCATGGCACGGCTCTTGCGATCCAGCGCCCGGCTCAGGCAGCCGGAGCGATAGATCGACACCGCAAGGTCAGGCGAAAGCGGCCCTTCCGGCGCATCCCCGCTCGGCAAATCGCCTGCCGCGACCCGGCGCAGTAAATTGTCGTGAACGATAGCAGCGCGATCCATAATGCCTCTCAATAAAAAGCCTGAAGGCCCGTCTGGGCACGACCTGAAGTGAGGGCAGCGGCGTCCAGCAGCAGGGGGTCAAGGGCGGCGAAGGAAGCTCGCAACATGAGATTATGCTCCTTTCATGTGCGCGGACATGCGATCTAGTCCAGCGTCTAGTTCCGCATCGGCATAGGCAAATGAGAGGCGCGCATGTCCCGGCAGCCCAAAGGCGCGCCCCGGTACTATGGCAACGCCCGCTTCGTCCAGCAACGCCGAACACAGGTCGGCATCGCTGGCATAGCCACCCATTTCCATCGCCCCGGCAATATTCGGGAAGACATAGAAGGCCCCATCGGGGGTCGGACAATGAACACCGGGGAGGGCGTTTAACGCCGCGACCACCTTGTCACGCCGCTGGCGCAGCCGCTGCAGACGGTCGCCGAGCAAGGCCTGGTCGCCAGTCAGGGCAGCCAAGGCCGCGGCTTGCGAAATGGAACAAGCCCCGGAGGTGATTTGCCCCTGGACCGCCCCCATGGCACGGATCAAGTCTGCCGGTCCGATCCCCCACCCAATCCGCCAGCCGGTCATGGAATAGGCCTTCGAAACGCCATTCACCACCAACATACGCTCCGCCAATTCAGGTGCGATTTGTTTGAACGATGTGAACGGCTCAAAGCTCAGATGAGCATAAATCTCATCGACAAGGCTCATAACATGCGGGTGGCGATCCAGCACGTCTGCGAGGGCGCGTTGCTCGTCGGCGTTGTAAATCGCGCCCGACGGGTTCGAGGGCGAATTGAGCATCAACCAACGGGTCCGGGGCGTAATGGCCGCCTCCAACTGCTCGGGCCGCAGCTTGAAGCCCTGCTCCATCCCGCAGGGCAATACCACCGGCGTCCCCCCTGCCATCGCGACGATGTCCGAATAGCTGGTCCAATAAGGGGCGGGCATGATGACCTCATCGCCTGCATCCAGCGTTGCCAGCATCGCATTTGCCAGAACCTGCTTGGCACCGGTTGAAACGATCACCTCAGCGCGGCGCACGTCATTTCCCCGAGCGATGGCATCACGAAGGTCCGGGGTTCCGAGCGTTGCCGGGTAGCGCGTTTTTCCCGCAAGTGCGGCATTGTGTGCAGCTTCGATGACATGCGCCGGCGTTGGAAAATCCGGCTCACCGGTTGAAAGCGCGACAACGTCCTTCCCTGCCGCACGCAATGCGGCCGCACGCTCGCTGAGCTGCACGATCTCAGAGATTTCCATCGCGGCAATGCGCTTTGCGCGGCGAAACTCCGAATGAAAGTTCATTGCTGCATCCTCAACAATATGTCGCTTCATTTCAGCATATCCATTCCAACTTCAGAAAAATAACGGTATCAACTCCCAATGGTTGGAGAAAAAATCACATGATAGCCCCGAGACGCTTTCTGCCGTCGATCAGTTCACTGCTTGCCCTTGAGGCTGTTGATCGGCTCGGATCGGCCACTTCGGCCGCCGAAGAACTGGCTTTGACCCATTCGGCAGTCAGCCGTCAGCTCAAGGTTCTTGAAGGGCAACTTGGTGTCACGCTGCTCGTGCGGGACGGAAAAAGCCTGCGTTTGACCCGCGCAGGCGAAACCTATTCACAATCAGCCCGCATGATCCTGAGCGATCTGGCCCGGGCAAGCCTGAAGGTCAAAGCGACGGGATCGCGCGACAACATCAATCTCGCGATTCTACCTGCCTTCGCCATGAACTGGCTCACGCCTCGACTACGCGACTTTCACAAGGAGCATGCCGAGATTCTGATCAGTCAAAGCACGAGGCTGGAGCCCTTTGATTTCGAACGCGAGAAATTCGACGCCGCGATTCATTTCGGAGAGAAGAATTGGACGGGCGTAAATTACCTCCCGCTCACAACGGAACGGGTCATCGCCGTCTGCGCCCCGGACTTCGCCGAGGACCTTCCACTGGCGCCGGCCCGCTTGCTGAACATGCCGCTTATCCACCTTGAAAGCCGCCCCGGCGCATGGGAGGAGTGGTTCCGGCAACATGGCTACGATGCCCCGCGTTTGCGGGGGTCCCTTTTTGACCAGTTCACAAATATAGCCGAGGCCGCAGCGGCGGGGTTAGGTGTTGCTCTGCTCCCCGAATTCCTGGCCAGCAAGGAACTGGCCCGCGGTCGTCTGATCCCGGCCAGCGGAGGACATGTGGAAAACGACGGCACCTACTATCTGGTTTGGCCCAAAACAGGCGAAATGAGTGCCGCGCTCAGGCTGCTGATTGGTTTTCTGAGAAAGCCAGCTATTGAGTAGGAGAATACTTTATCTCCAGCCACTGCCACAACTCACCCAAACTTCAAATGTCCGCATTCCCGGCAAGTGCGTTTCACCAGTGGACAACTACTTCGTCCCGAAGAACGTGAGTTTGAGCCGCCCCGGAAACTGCGCTCGCAGCGAGCGGCAGCAATGCGGGCTGCGACCGCAGCATCGCAATCGGCAATTGGAGGGTGGCTTTGGGCCGAAGGCGACGCCAGCGAAGTCAATCAGATACGGTAATGATCCCATTTCCAGTGGGTATTAAAACTCGACTTCAGGCCGCTGTTTTCAGTTTCATTCCCGGCGGAATCCGTCAGACCGCAGTTCAGGAAACTGGGCGGCAAAGAATCGATTACGCCGTTGATTCCGATGTTTCCAACAATACCGCGTCTTCGGATAGCGCCACGGGCAAGCACTCGACTGCCGGCAAGTCCATTGTTAAAATTTGAGCCTTCGGAATAGAGAACCATCAAGTAAACACTGGATTTCTCCAGCATTTTCGTGGCGCTGGCGAAGAGAAATGCACACATTCTTGTCAACAGGCGGCATTGAAGCGGAATTGTTTGCAAAAGGTTTAACACCTTCCCTCACACTCCCCTTTGCCAAGAGCCAAAAAGACAACCGTGCACGAACACAAAGACGGGGAAACTGAAAAGTGTGTACACTTTGCCTCGCCACCGGCCGCAGCCGGGACATCCCATTTGTTGCAGGATTTTCCTGCAACCAGACTGAGACGACCAGCTCCGGAACGCTCAGCGCGTCAAAGCCTGTCTATTCCACCGACCAGATCGCAGACCAGCTGACGGACGGATTCTGGGAGTATAATTTCTCCTCGCAGCGAAGCTTCAACGTTTCGGTCGGCGGCACGATCTCGGTCGACATCACCGCCCTCACCTCTGCCGCGCAGAACCTGGCGCGCAATGCCCTGGAGCTTTGGTCAGACGCGACCGGACTGCGGTTCTCCTTCACCTCCGGCGGCGCGCAGATCGAATTCGGCGACACGGACACCAACAGCGCCTACAGCTGGTCGTCCGTCAGCGGGTCAAATATCAACTACAGCTATGTCAATGTCGGCACGGGCTGGGTTGACGACTACGGCAGCAGCATCAACACCTATTCCCAGCAGACCTATATCCACGAAATCGGCCACGCCCTCGGCCTCGGCCACGCCGGCAACTACAACGGCTCGGCGACATACGGCACCGACAATCACTACGCCAACGACTCCTGGCAGGAGTCTGTGATGTCCTATTTCAGCCAGTACGAAAACACCTATATCGACGCCAGCTACGTCTATGCCGTCAGCCCCCAGATGGCCGACATCCTCGCCATCCGCAACCTCTACGGCACAGCAGGCACCACCCGCACCGGCAACACCACATACGGCGACAACGCGAATTCCGGCGACATCATGCAGACGATCAGCCGGATGAACAGCTACATCAGCTACACGATCGTCGACGATGGCGGCACCGACACGCTGGATTTCAGCGGCTCATCCTACGACCAAGTAATCGACCTGCGCCAGGAAGCGATTTCCAGCGTGCGGGGGTACACAGGGAACCTCATTATTTCGCGGGGAACGGTGATTGAGAACGCGATCGGGGGAAGTGGGGATGATGTGCTGGTGGGGAATGGGGCAGCAAACACGCTGGTTGGCGGTGCAGGCGCCGATCTCTACCTGGTTCAAAACACCGGCGACAAAGTCATAGAAGCTGCGGGCGGCGGCTATGATCACGTGATCAGTTCCGTCTCATTCATCTTGCGCCAGCATAGTCAATACCTGGAAGAGCTTACTCTCTCAGGCTCCTCTGACACCAATGCTGTTGGCAACGGCCAGAACAACATCATCACCGGCAACAGCGGAAACAATGTGCTCAACGGCGCATGGGGGAACGATACGTTAATCGGCGGCGACGGCGACGACACCTTCCGCGATGACTACGGTGTCGAGACCATGACAGGCGGCAACGGAAACGATGTCTATTATGTCGACAACACCGGCGACAAGATTATAGAGACCGATGGCGGCGGCTATGATCACGTGATCAGTTCCGTCTCCTTCATCTTGCGCCAACATAGTCAATATCTGGAAAAGCTTACCCTATCAGGCTCCTCAGACATCTATGCCATTGGTAACGGCCAGAACAATACCATCACAGGCAACAGCGGAAACAATGTGCTCAACGGCGCATGGGGGAACGATACCTTAATCGGCGGCGACGGCAACGACATCTTCCGGGATGACCATGGTGCCGATACCATGACCGGCGGAAATGGAAATGATATCTATTATGTCGACAATACCGGCGACAAAATTATAGAGACCGATGGCGGCGGCTATGATCACGTGATCAGTT
>JBNLAU010000372.1:0-5167 GCA_050302295.1 Roseibium sp.
CGACAACCGCGCCGGCTCTCCTGAAGGAACCGACACGGTCACCAATGTGGAGACGTTCGTATTCCTGGATCAGGACGTTCTGGCCGGTGACCTGGTCGCCGAGAGTGTTGGCGCTGTGTCCGATACGGATGCTTCCACCAATACCATCGCGGAAGATGCGGCGGCCGGAACGACGGTCGGCATCACCGCCTTTGCGGAAGACGGTAACACCTCCGACACGGTTTCCTACACGCTGTCCGATAGTCGTTTCACGGTCGATGCCGATGGCACGGTGACGGTCGCTTCCGGGGCGAGCTTTGACTATGAGAGCGAGCAAACAATCAACCTCGAAGTAACCGCCACGTCCAGTGACGGTTCAAGCTCCCAGGAAATCTTTGCCATATCGGTTTCGGATGTGGCCGAGGCTTACCAGTTGAACGATGGGCAAACCAGTTTCACCGATACCGGGGTCGCCGAAGGGTCGATTACCGGCACTGCGAACGCTGAAACCATCACGACCCATGATGACGGCAGCATCGTTTATAGCGGAGCCGGCGACGACACGATCAACGGCGGCGATGGTAATGATATCATCTACTATGGTGAAGGTACCAACACCGTGTACGGGGGCGATGGGGACGACCTAATCGATGATCAAGCGGGAACTCAGTTGTCCGGACCCGGCGATTGGCTGGACGGCGGAGCCGGAAGCGATACGATCTTTGGCGGCGACGGTGGCGACACCATGTTTGGCGGCGAAGGCTGGGACACGCTTTTCGGCGAAGGCGGAAATGACACGATAGACGGTGGCGCCAACGACGACGGGCTGTATGGAGGAACGGGTGACGATATCCTCATTGGCGGCACGGGAAATGATTCTCTTACCGGGGAAGATGGCTCCGACCTGTTCATGTACGGACTGGGCGATGGCAATGATTCGATCCAGGGCGGTGCAGGTGCTTCCTGGACGGACGCGATCGATCTGGGAGGCACAACCAGTGCGCCGGCGGTCGGAGACTACGGTTCTGATTGGACTGTCACCGTCACCAGCGGTTCTATCGAGACGACAGACACCAGCAACGGTGTGCTGCAGCTCTCGCAGGACGCGGATGGCTATATCGACTTCTCGGATGGAAGTCATGTGACCTTCAGCGATATCGAAGAAATCCGCTGGTAGCTGATGCCACCGGACAGCGGAAACTGATAAAAGCCCTTCCGGAAACGGAGGGGCTTTTTCTATCGTTCGCTCAGCGGATCACCGATAGCCTTGGTGACCGGTTTCAGCATGTACTGCAGTACTGATTTCGATCCGGTGACGATCTTTGCGTCCACGACCATGCCCGGTGAAATCGTTTCCGCGCTGGCCCCCTCGCCAATCCGGTTGGAGTTCAATGGAATGGTCGCCTTGAAAAAATAGTTGCCGTATTCATCCCGGAAACTCGACGCGGAAATCACGGAAACTTCGCCCTTCAGTGTTCCCTCAATGTTGGGATCGAACGTGGTGACGGTGATTTCAGCCTGATCGCCTATATCGACGTGACCGATGTCACGCGGAGAAATCCTGACCTCGGCCACAAGATCACTGTCGCTCGGCACGATTTCGGCAACAACATCGCCGGGCGCCAGAACGCTGCCCGGGCCCTTCAGGTGAAGCGCCTTAATGTGACCGCTTGCCGGGGCACGGACAAAAAGGCGCTCGAACCGGTCCTGTTGTTTTTCCGCTTCAAAGAAAAGCTCGTTGCGCTCCTGAACGACCCGGCTGCGCTCTTCGGCCAATTTCTCATCAGCCTCAGCCTTGGAGCGCTCCAGCCCCGCCTTGGCTTCGGCCAATTGCGCCTGAACGCGACCCTTCATGCCTTTGAGTTCGCTGAACTGGCTCTGGGCGTTCTGCAAGGCAGACTTGGCGTCGAGATAACGGCGCTTGGACGTATATCCCTGATCATAGAGGGATTTCTGGATCTCGAATTTTTCGTTTTCGATTTCGACCTGCGTTTCCTGCAGCGCTATTCGTTCCACGATGCTGGCGAGTTCAGCCTCTTTTTCGCTGATGCGGGCCTGCAGAGCGTGCTGTTCCTGCTCGAAAGCCCTCTTCTGGGCTACGAGTGCTGCCCGCTGTGCCTCGCTGAAGGAGGTGCCGCCGCTGAGCCGCAAACCGTTCAAATCGGATCCCGTAGAGTTCGCGGTGAACCGTTGTTCCTCGGTCGCAAGGAACCTCATGCGCGTTTGAACTTTTTCAAGATCGCTGGAAGTGGCGGTTTCCTGCAGGCGAACCAGGGGCGTACCTTCTTCGACCAACTGGCCTTCCTTCACCAGCACCTCAGCCACGATACCGCCTTCCAGATGGCCCACTGTCTGGACCTTGCCGGCCGGAGCGATTTCGCCGCTTGCCTTGGCAACTTCTCGGATCTGCCCGATGGCAGCCCAGGCCAGAAAGGCTGCTGCGCTAACGGACAGGACCTGCAGAACACGCCTGTATGCGACGGGTGGAGGACCTTCTTCGAGTTCCAGCGGAACATCGAGCGCGAATTCTTCGGCGGTAGATTTACGAATGAACATATTGTCTCGACGCAGGCCCGTTCTTTGGAACTAACTATTGGCAATTAAAGTAAACATCTGCTGAATCAAACCATGAGAAAATCTGCCAGGCACCGCTGCGCCGGAGCGCTCTGCCAGTGTGCTGGGCAAGCGTTGGATGAGTGAAAAAAAAGACCAGATACGCACGTGGGCGTTCACGTCGCCGAGTGCTCACTCTGGCTTTGACCGGGCACGCTCTCCGTGCATTAATGTCACAAACATCCGGGCTATTTGGAGAATTTCGTGATGTTTTGGGAGGATACATGACCGAAACAGAAACGGTGCTCGCGGAAGAGCGCAATGGAGTTCTTTTTCTCACCCTGAACAGACCGGGCCGGCTAAATGCCTTTAACGAAGCAATGCACCGGGCGCTGCGACAGCAGATGGAAAGTGCACGCGACACCGACGCTGTTCGTGCCATTCTTCTGACAGGGGCCGGACGGGCCTTTTGCGCTGGTCAGGACCTTTCCGACCGGGACATGCGCGACACGGACTCCGTACCGGACCTCGGCGGGACACTCGAAACGTTCTATAATCCGCTCATTCGTGAGATCCGCGCCCTGCCCAAGCCGGTGATCTGCGCCGTCAACGGCGTGGCAGCCGGTGCCGGTGCCAATATTGCTCTCGCCTGCGATATTGTTGTCGCGGCACAAAGCGCCAGGTTCATACAGGCCTTTTCCAAAATTGGTCTTGTTCCAGACTCCGGCGGTTCCTGGCTTTTGCCCAGATTGATTGGCGAAGCCAGAGCAAAAGCGCTTGCCATGACTGGTGAAGCGCTCGACGCCGAAACGGCCGCCTCCTGGGGCCTCATCTGGAAGACGGTGCCTGACACGGACCTGGCGTTGGAAGCTGGTAAACTCGCCGAGCAGCTTGCCGCCGGGGCCACAGCGGGATTGGCTCTCACCAAACAGCTGATCCAGGAGGCTGCGACCCGGCCGCTCGATGAGCAGTTGAGCGCCGAGCGGGACGCTCAACGGGCGGCCGGCCGGACTTCGGATTACCGTGAAGGCGTGTCGGCGTTCCTTGAAAAGCGCCCTGCCCGATTTTCCGGGTCTTGAGGGAGATGTGCATGCCATCTGAAAAACTGGCGAGCGAATGCGCCGAGCGTATGTGGTCTCAGGACACTGCCTCCCGAAATCTCGGCATGGAGCTCGATCTTGTGACGCCCGGGCATTCTGTTCTTTCCATGACAGTCACGGAAATCATGACCAATGGGCACGGCATCTGCCATGGTGGCTATATATTCACGCTCGCCGACAGTGCCTTCGCCTTTGCCTGCAATACCTACAATGAAGTGACAGTGGCCCAGCACTGTTCTGTGACCTTTCTTGCTCCGGCACATTTGGGTGACCGTCTGACGGCAACAGCCTGTGAACGGTCCCGCCAGGGCCGTTCCGGCCTCTACGACGTGACAATCAAGAACCAGCACGGCAGCACGGTTGCCGAATTTCGCGGCAATTCGAGAACGACAAAGGGCAGGATTCTGCCTGAATAAACGAAGTGGTCAAACGACCCGCCAGAGGGAGGACGTAGATGGAAAACCTGGCCCCGCTGCCCGGCGGCCTTGAGCCGATCGAAACGGCGTCCAGAGATGAGTTGGCGGCCTTGCAGCTCGAACGGCTAAAATGGTCCGTCAACCATGCCTATGAAAATGTCCCGCTGTTCAAGAAGCGGTTTGATGAGAAGGGCGTGCATCCTTCCGATCTGAAGAGCCTCCAAGACCTTGCAAGCTTCCCGTTCACCACCAAAGCCGACTTAAGAGACAATTATCCATTTGGCCTGTTTGCCGTGCCGCGCGACAGGATCCTGCGCATCCACGCTTCGTCCGGCACCACCGGAAAACCGACCGTCGTTGGATATACGGCAAACGATATCGACATGTGGTCCCACCTTGTTGCCCGTTCGATCAGGGCTTCGGGAGGACGTCCGGGAGACATTGTTCATGTTGCCTACGGATACGGCCTGTTCACAGGTGGCCTCGGGGCGCACTACGGTGCGGAGAAGATGGGCTGCACCGTCGTGCCCGTTTCGGGCGGAATGACCGAACGCCAGGTGACGCTTATCCAGGACTTCCAACCACGCATCATCATGGTCACTCCCTCCTACATGCTCTCCATCCTTGATGAGTTCCGCCGGCAAGGCATCGATCCGAGAGAAAGTTCTCTGGCGGTCGGCATATTTGGTGCGGAGCCCTGGACCAACGCCATGCGCACCGAAATTGAAACAGCGTTCGACATGCACGCGGTCGACATTTACGGCCTATCGGAAATTCTGGGGCCCGGTGTTGCCAATGAGTGTGTTGAAACCAAGGATGGTCTGCACATCTGGGAGGATCATTTTTACCCCGAGATCATTGATCCCGTGACCGAAGAGGTTCTGCCGGACGGCGAGATCGGCGAACTTGTTTTCACCACCCTCACCAAAGAGGGGCTGCCGATGATCCGCTACCGAACGCGCGACCTCACGCGCCTGCTGCCCGGTACGGCGCGCTCCATGCGGCGAATGGAAAAGGTAACGGGCCGGTCCGATGACATGATCATTCTCAGAGGCGTCAACGTCTTCCCGACGCAGATCGAAGAACAGCTTTTCAAATGCGCGGGGCTGTCCCCGCATT
>JBNLAU010000373.1:0-6041 GCA_050302295.1 Roseibium sp.
ACCGTCATCAAAACGCCGGCATTGCCGGGATTTTGTGGAGGCGAGGCACATATCTCGGCGCCTGTTCAGAATTTCGTAGCGAATGTAACTTACCATTACGTGTTATGGTGTAGACTAACCCCTTATACGTGAACCCGACAAGGAATTGGTTCGATTCGCAGGCTTGGTCTGAATTCCCTTGTGTTCCGGATAGGTTCAGTGCTGGTTCTGCTGGTGCTGTGCAGCATCGGCTTGGTTTCGAGTCTTGGTTATAGGGAACTGTCCAACACCACGAAGAGAGACGCCGAAAACCGCATTGACCGCGCTGCCCGCGCAGCCGTAGCGATCCTCTGCTATGGAACGGATTCCACTTTCGAGCCCGCCTTTGACTCCGATGGCAATCCGGTATCGCTGGAAATCACCAAAGCGGCCGGCAACTACCATCTCGGACCCAGCGAAAAGATCGACAGGCTGATCAATGCCATTGGCCGGACGAACCAGGGGGCGGTGAATTTCTTCGAATGGTCAGCGGAAACCGCTTCCCTGGATCGGTTCGCCACGACTTTCTCCAAGCCCGACGGCAGCCCAGCGCCTGCATTCTCGATCCGCGAAGGGCACCCGGCCTATGCGAACCTGGCTGCCGGCCGGCCATTTACCGGCAATGTGCCAGTGCAAGGCCGGTTCCGGCTTGCCTATCTGATACCGGTTTTCAATCCAAACGACACTCTCGCGGGGGCTTTTGCGGTCGATGTCGGTTGGGCCGACGATCTGACACTTGCGCAAAACAGGCTCAAGACCCGGATTGCCACCGCCACGATCATCATTCTCTCGGGAACAATACTGATCGGCGGTCTGCTCCTGCGCCATGAAATGCGCCCCTTGAGAAAACTCGCAGCCGCGGCGGACGCTCTTGCGGCGGGAAAACAGCCCAAACAGATCCCCTTCGGGCAGCGGCAGGATGAAATCGGTGACCTTGCCCATGGCCTGGCAAAGGTGACGGATCTTCAGGACAAGCTCCACAAGCTCGCATATATTGATCCGATCACAACCGCGGGCAACCGCGCGCGCTATTTCGCCGATCTCAACAAGACCCTGACGCGGACGAAGACCGGCGACCATTGCGCTTCGCTGATCCATCTCGACTTCAACAGATTTTCCAAGGTCAATGACACGTTCGGCCATCAGGTCGGAAACCGTGTTCTGATACAGGCCTATGCCCGCCTTTCCAATATCTTCGGTCCCCATGCACACATCTCCCGGATATCCGCCGATGACTTCTGCGTGTTGCTGCCCCATGACGACAAGGGAGCCATCGCCGAGAACTATGCCATCCAGGCCATCGAGATGTTGTCGGCTCCTTTCCAGGTTGAAGAGGGCGAAATCCACGTGGATCCCAGGATCGGCATTGCCCTCTTGCCTCAGGATGCCGCGGATGCCGAAACCGCACACCGCATGGCCGGATTGGCCCTCAGGGCCGCAAAGTCAGGTGACAGCCCCCACTACAGGTACTTTTCCCCGCCGCTCAACGATCGTGTCCAGACCGAAATGCTCACCGAAACACTGCTCAGGGCGGCCCTCAAGACCCGGCAGCTGTGCCTGCATTACCAGCCCCAGATTTGCCCTGCAGATGGCAGCCTGTTGGGCATGGAAGCGCTGATCCGCTGGCCGAACGACAAGCGTGGCTTCATCCCCCCGGACAGTTTCATACCCATTGCGGAAAAGACCGGTCTCATCCTTGAACTCGGGCAGTTTGTGCTTGATGAGGCCTGCAAACAGGCGGCAAAATGGCTTCAAGCGGGATTGGACTTTCAGCAGGTTTCCGTCAATGTTTCGCCGCTGCAGTTCCGCCAGTCCCATTTCGCCGCGTCGGTCAAGCAAACGCTGGAGACCTACGGACTGCCGGCAGAGATGTTGTGCCTGGAAGTCACTGAAACCGTCTTCCTGGATACCAGTGAGAAGAAGGTGCTCGACATTCTGTCCCAATTGCAGGATATCGGCGTTGAATTGTCCCTGGACGATTTCGGATCAGGCTATTCCTCGCTCAATTATCTGCACTCCCTGCCCTTCCGCGAACTGAAGATCGACCGGGTGTTTCTGACCGGCGCCGACCAAAACCGGCAAAAAGCCCAGTTGTTCCAAGCAATTGTCGGCCTCGCACACAGCCTGGGCCTGCGCGTCATTGCGGAAGGCGCCGAGACAGCGGGAGAATTTGCCCTGAGCGCCGCCCATAGCTGCGATGGTGTTCAGGGCTTTTACTGTTCAACCGCCGTTCCGGGCGATGAAGTCTGGGCCAGGATCGAGGCATTCCAGAAAACGGTCTTTGTCAAAGGTTCTCAGGTGGACAGACGCAAAACCAGGATCCGGCAGGGCTGATAATACGGGCCGCCCTGCGCAATACGCCCGTTCGGCGAACTGGAACAGCGCCTTCATATGAGTAACTGTTCATTGTGATTGGTAGAAGCCCTAATCAGGAAGCTTGCCAGTCATCAGGATCGGTGCCGCGTCCAGCTTGTGCGCGTTCATCATCTCGGCAATCTGCTCAATAGCGGCAACCAGGTGATCGCGTTCGCCCGTCGACAGGCTGTCAAACTTCTTTTCGAACTCCTCATGCAGCAATCCGGGCAAATTCGAAGCGATTTTTCTGCCGCTCTGCGTCAATTTGCTATGAACGATCCGCCGATCGGAATCCGATCTGTAGCGCTCGATCAGCTCCTTTTCCTCCAATTTGTCCAGAATGGTAACCACCGTCGCCGAACTGAGGTCCGCATTCTCCGACAGCGCTTTCGTGGTCACCTCTCCAAGATCACGAACACCTTGTAAAACAACGATTTGCGGGATTGTGAGCCCCGTCTTCCGGGACACTTCCCGTGAGCGCAAATCAATGGCCCGGACGATCTTCCGGATGGCCTTGACCACTTGCGATGACTGCACCGCCTACATCATTACACCTCTATTCATTTGAACTCTAATCATTAGAGTTCTATATAGTGCCCGTCTTTTCAAGAAACGGAGAGTTTTGTCAATATGTGCGGCATTTGCGGCGAAGTGGTATTCAATGGTGCTCAAGCGGATGTTGTCCGGGTCAGCCGGATGGCGGACGCAATGGAGGCGCGCGGCCCCGACGGCATGGGCGTGACCCAGCGCGGGCGCGTTGCCTTCGGCCATCGCCGCCTCAAGATCATCGACCTTAGCGAACGCGGCACCCAGCCGATGACCGACATGGCCCTGGGACTGTCGCTCGTCTTCAACGGCTGCATTTACAACTATCAGGAGCTCAGAGCCGAACTCAGCGCCAAGGGCTATTCGTTCTTCTCCACCAGCGATACGGAAGTCATTCTGAAGGCTTGGGCCGAATGGGGCAAAGACTGTTTCTCGCGCTTTCACGGCATGTTTGCCGTTGCTATTCATGAACACGAGAGCGGGCGCATTCACCTGGCCCGCGACCGGTTCGGCATCAAACCCCTCTATTTCAGCGAGGCCGGCGGCAGGCTTGCATTTGCCTCCTCCCTCCCCGCGCTTCTGGCCGGCGGCGGCATCGACACGTCAATCGACCGCATCGCCCTGCACCACTATATGAGCTGGCACGCGGTCGTGCCCGCACCGCGCACCATCCTGAACGGCGTCAGAAAGCTGCCCGCCGCAACGGTTCGCACATTCGAAACGGATGGCAGCGCCACGGACGTCACCTATTGGGAACCAGTTTTTGAAAAATCCGCCGAAGACCTCGCCCGCGGCGCGGACGAGTGGCGCGATATGGTTCTTGAAACACTGCGCAAGGCCGTCCGCCGCCGCATGGTTGCCGATGTGCCCGTCGGCGTCCTGTTGTCCGGCGGTGTGGATTCCAGCCTGATCGTCGGCCTTCTCGCCGAAGAAGGCCAGAAGGGCCTTGCCACCTTCTCCATCGGTTTTGAGGAGGCGCATGGCGAGAAGGGCGATGAATTTCAGTACTCGGATCTGATCGCCGAGCACTACGGCACCAATCACCACAAGATATTCATTCCGTCCTCGGAGCTGCAGGAGAACCTCCCCGGCGCGATCCGGGCCATGTCGGAACCGATGGTCTCCTACGACAATATCGGCTTCTACCTGCTCTCCCGGGAGGTTTCGAAACACATCAAGGTGGTCCAGTCCGGCCAGGGGGCTGATGAAGTCTTTGCCGGGTATCACTGGTATCCGAAACTGACCGGCTCCAACCAGCCGGTTGATGATTATGCCGCCGCCTTCTTCGACCGCACGGCAGCGCAGATGTCGGAGGCGGTGTCTCCCGATTATCACTGCAGCCGCGATGAAAGCCGGGCCTTCGTCGAGGCCCATTTCGCAAACCCCGGTGCGGCGGACCCTGTCGACAAGGCCCTCAGGCTGGACACCAACGTCATGCTGGTGGACGACCCGGTCAAACGGGTGGACAATCATTCCATGGCCTGGGGACTTGAAGCGCGCGTCCCGTTCCTGGACCATGAGTTGGTAGAACTCGCCGGACGCATTCCGGCCGAGTTCAAGCTCGCCCAGGAGGGCAAGGGCGTTTTGAAGGAAGCTGCACGACAGGTGGTTCCAAGTGCGGTGATCGACCGGCCCAAGGGGTATTTTCCGGTTCCGGCGCTCAAATACATCCAGGGTGAATATCTGGACATGGTGCGCAGCACGCTTTCCAACCAGGCGGCACGCGAACGCGGACTTTTTAACGCCGCATATCTGGATAAACTCTATTCAGACCCAACCAAATACATAACGCCGCTCCGCGGATCCGAACTCTGGCAGGTCGCGCTACTGGAAATGTGGCTGCAGGCACAGGAGGTCTGAACCATGGCCGATCATGAACCCTCGCGGCCCAAAGGCGCGTTTGACCACCGCCTGAAGCGCATGCGCGAGCACGGGCTGAAGCCCGAATACCGGCCGGACGAGACCGAAGCCCAGAAAAACCGCTACATCGACTGCGGCTGGGGCCGGTTGATCTTTGCCAACACCTTTCACGAAACCGAAAAACTCGTCGAAGTCCTGCGCAACGAGCGGCCCGACCAGCGCGATATCGCCTTCTATGTGCGCGACCCGCATGTGGTGGTCGGCTCGGCTCCGCAGGAACTGTTTCTGGACCCCTCGCACACGTTCCGGCTGGATCTGGCGACCTACCGGCCGGCCAGAAGCCGGCGCAAGGGGTTTACGGTCCGGCGCCTGTCTTCGCGCAGTGATGCGGAGGCGATCAACGAGCTTTACCTGAGCCGTGGAATGGTGCCCGTACCGCCTGAATTCTTCTGGTCGGAGCTCAATCCCCGCTCGATCACCGTGCTGGTGGCGGAAGAGGATGAAACCGGCACGATCGTCGGCACCGCGATGGGCGTCGATCACGGCAAGGCGACCGATGGCGCGGACCTTGGCTGCTCGCTCTGGTGCCTTTCGGTCTCTCCCCAGGCGCGCTTTCCCGGCATAGGCGAAGCGCTTGTCCGGCGGATGGCGGAAGTATTCAAGGGCAAGGGAGTCGCGCATCTGGACCTTTCGGTCTTGCATGATAACGAACTTGCCATAGGCCTTTATGACAAGCTCGGCTTCGAGCGCGTGCCGTTTTTCACCGTGAAGCGCAAGAACACCATCAATGAGGCCCTGTTTGCCGGTCCGGCACTGGAAGACAAGCTCAACCCTTACGCCACGATCATCGTCAACGAGGCACGCCGGCGGGGCATTCGGGCCGAGATCATCGACGCGGAAGGAGGCTTTTTCCGGCTCTCCTATGGCGGCCGTTCCATAGCCTGCCGGGAATCCTTGAGTGAGTTTACCAGCGCTGTCGCCATGTCCATCTGCGACGACAAGGCAACCACGCGCCGGATCGTTCAGCGTGCCGGAGTGGCCGTGCCGGAACAGATTGCGGCAGGAGCAGCAGACGAAACAGCCGCCTTTCTTGAAAAGCACGGCGCCGTGGTGGTGAAACCGGCCCGCGGCGAACAGGGAAAAGGCATCGCCATCGGCCTCACCACGATTGAAGAGGTGATGACGGCCATCGACACGGCCAAGACCTTTTCCAACGACGTACTGATCGAAGAATTCGTGACGGGGCAGGATCTGCGCCTGGT
>JBNLAU010000374.1:0-4225 GCA_050302295.1 Roseibium sp.
GCAGGCACAGGAAGCGCAGGTTGTTGGCGCCGCTATCCTTGAGCTTCTGGACCGCTGCAATCGCCGAGTTGGCGGTTGCCAGCATCGGATCGACAACGATCACCAGACGCTCGTTCAGGTCTTCCGGCGCCTTGAAGTAATATTCCACCGGCTGCAGCGTTTCGGGATCGCGGTAAAGGCCCACATGGGCAACGCGCGCCGACGGCACCAGATCCAGCATGCCTTCCAGAAGGCCGTTGCCGGCGCGCAGCACGGACGCAAAAACCAGCTTCTTGCCCGCCAGCGTCGGCGCCTGCATTTCGGCAAGCGGTGTTTCGATGGTCTGGCGGACGAGCGGCAGGTCCCGGGTGACCTCGTAGCAGAGCAGCGTGGAGATTTCCCGCAGGAGGCGCCGGAACCCCTGGGTGGAGGTCCCCTTGTCGCGCATGATGCTCAGTTTGTGCTGAACCAGCGGGTGGCTGATGACATTGGCTCCGGACATATCTGCCTCTCTTACTTGTTTCTATCGCCCGCTGTGCTGCGGTCCGGTTTCATCTCTATTCCAGTTTCAGGACCTATGCCCCGAACGGCAACCAAAAAACAGACCCTGGGTTGAGGAATTGCCCGAGTTTTTTCGAAAGATTCGGATCGCGTTCCAAAATCCGCTCTCCGGCGCGCGCCGTTCCGCCTTCCAAAATACACGTTAGAGGCAATTGGCCGGGCTGAACCTTCAGCTCAGCGCGCAGCATATCCGCCAGCTTGTCGGCAAGGGCAGCTGCAACCGCGCGGATTTCAATCATCCGGTCGCGGGCCGCCGGTTCAGACAGGGCCTCATCTTCCTCGGGAAGGATCAAGACGCCGGAATGGGTGAAAAGCGCTGCATGGGCTTCGTCGGACGGGGCGCTCAGAGCTTCAAGGCCGGAAACCTCAAAGCCGGCCCAGGCGAAGGGTTCAACAAGGGAATAGACCATTTCCTGCGCCGCCAGATGGAACGGCACGATGGCCGCGTTCTCCGCATCCGGCATGCCGGAATGGGCAAAACTGTCGCCGAGACAGACGTCCCCGCTGGCTGCGCCGCCGTCCCAGACCGGCGCTAAGGCCTCCAGCAGGTGGTCGAGCAGTTTGCCCGCACTCACGACGCCATCGCTTTCGTTTGCAAGGCGCGTTGCAAGCAGTCCTGGCCGCGTGGTGCTGCCTTCGGAAAAGAGATCCGGCCTGAGCGCAAGCGCTTCACCAAAACGTTTGAGATGGCGCTGCATCTTGTCCAGCAGCTCCTTTTGGTCCTGCAGGTCCCACTGCAGGCCGTAAGCCAACTCATCGAGGTCCAGACGGATCAGTGTCTCGGCGTCCACCCGGTAGGGATCGGTCATCTCGCCGGAAAACGAGCCTGCGGCAAACATATGGAAAGCGGCGAGTGCTGCCGCTCCGGCGCCGGTGACGGTGGTCCCGGTCATCCGATCCTCATAGGTCCAGCTTTCCGGATGCCGGGTCTTCATGAAATGGCCCAGGATCGTGAGATCGGCTGCCGCCGCCAGCATGTCACCGGCCGTTTCGAACTGCCTTGCGCCCGCCAGTGCGCCCCAGCGGTCAACACCGCCGGCTTCGAATGCGCGCCAGATGCCATATGGCGGAATTTGAAAGTCCGGATAGGTCTCTCTTGTCGTCTCCAGCACGATGCTAAGAGCGTCTCCGAGCTTCGGCAGATCCACACTGGCGTGGGCAAGCTTTCCCTCTGCCGCCAAATCCAGCAGCCAATTGGCCTTCCGGCGCACCTCCTGCGGCTGAAACAGGGTCAAGGCGGAAACTTCGGAGTTCATTCAAATACCATCCGGAAAACGAGAAGCAGATAAGGCAATCAGAGGCAGAGGTGAAATGCGGGCTGGACTTCCATCATAAACGTCCCGCACCCGATCGTCATTGGTCATGATCCGGATTACGGACTGTTTCCCGGCGGATTGCGTCATGACTGTCACCCACCTGCCGGCTGCTCCCGGGCGCTGTCCAGCCTCACAAGCAGGCGTTTCCTCGTCGCCGGGTCACAAAAGGCGGCTTCGATGGCGATGCGGGTGACTTCCATCTGCTCCTCGAAACTCCAGCCGAACGTTTCGGCAACGGAGGCGTATTCCTTGCCCAGTGTCGTGCCGAAGAAAGGCGGATCGTCGGAGTTGAGGGTGACCTTCACGCCTTCGTTGCGCAGCATGTTGACCGGGTGAAAGCGCAGGTGCGTATAGACACCGAGCGAAATATTCGACCCTGGACAGACCTCCAGGACGATCTCCTCATCCGCCAGCCGCTTGACCAGGTCCTTGTCCTCAATGGCACGCACGCCGTGGCCGAGCCGTTTGACCCGCAGAAATTCCAAAGCCGCCGTGACGCTTTCCGGTCCGCCGAATTCACCCGCGTGCGCCGTGGTGCCGAGGCCGGCTTCCGCCGCCATGCGGAATGCCTTGGAGAAATTGGCGGGATGGCCGGAACGTTCGTCTCCTGCCAGACCGAACCCGGTGACCAGCGGATGCGGATTGCCGATGACTTCCTTCGCCACACGCTCAACGGAGTTCGAGCCGAAATGGCGCACGCCGATGGCGATCATCCGTCCTTCGATGGCGGTATCATTCTTGGCACGCTCGATGCCGGACGCAAGGCCTTCCACGTAGGAGCGGTAGGAAAGTCCCGCTGCCTGGGCATGGTCCGGTGAGATGAAGATCTCGCCGTAAATCGCGCCTTCCGCTGCCAGCATGCGGAAATAGGTCTCGCTGAGCAGCGCATAGTCACCCGGCGTCTTGAACACTGCGCTGGCGACGTCATAGGCCTTCAGAAATGTTGTGAAGTCGGACCAGACATATTTGCCGTTGCCGCCCAGCACCTGCGAGACGTCAAGGCCGTGCGTCTCGGCGAGACGTTTCACCAGGGTCGGCGGTGCCGCGCCTTCTATGTGGCAATGCAGTTCTGCCTTCGGCACCATGCTGGAAACACTCATAGACGGCGGATCCCCAATTGGAACTCAGAACCGGCCTGCCCGTTTCACCGGGCAACCGGAACATGACTGCTATTATACAAAGCTGCTGCCGTGAGGCCCGGCGGCAATACCCAGATGATCGGCAACACTCTCTCCGATATCGGCATAGGTACTGCGGCCTCCAACACTCTTTCCTTCAATGCCGGGACCGGTGGCAATCACCGGCACATGTTCACGGGTGTGATCGGTACCCTTCCAGGTCGGGTCGCAGCCATGATCCGCAGTCAGGATCAGGATATCGCCCTCGCGCATTCTGGCGATCATCTCCGGCAGACGGCGGTCGAAATGTTCCAATGCGGCGGCATAGCCCGGCACGTCCCGGCGGTGTCCGTAGAGCGAATCGAAATCGATGAAGTTGGCAAAGATCAGGTCGCCGTCCTGCGCCTGATCCATGGCGTCCAGCGTCTTTTCGAACAACTGGTCGTTGCCGGCGCCCTTCAGCACTCTGGTAACGCCCTGGTGCGCGAAAATATCCGAGATCTTGCCGATGCCATATACCGTCCGCCCCTCCGCGGTCAGCCGGTCCAGAAGCGTCTTCTCCGGCGGCAGCACCGAATAGTCGCGCCGGTTGGCGGTCCGCACGAAGTTTTCGGGACTATCGCCGACAAAGGGCCGGGCGATCACGCGGCCGATATTATAAGGATCGGCAAACTCCCGGGCGATTTCGCAAAGCGCATAGAGCTTGTCGAGGCCATAATGTTCTTCATGGGCGGCGATCTGGATCACGGAGTCGGCGGACGTATAGAAAATCGGCTTGCCGGTTTTCAGGTGTTCTTCGCCGAGTTCCGCGATGATTTCCGTGCCGGACGCGTGTTTGTTGCCCAGCACGCCAACAAGACCGGCCTTTTCGCTGATCTTTTCAATCAATTCGTCCGGAAAGGTCGGGATCGTCTCCGGGAAATAGCCCCAGTCGAAACGAACGGGCACGCCGGCGATCTCCCAATGACCGGACGGCGTGTCCTTGCCGTTGGAGACTTCGGCTGCGTAGCCCCACAGCCCTTCCGGGTCGCCGGAAAACGTTAGCCCCGGCACGTCCCGCCCCGTCGACAGGCGCCCGGCCGCCCCCAGGCCCAGCCGATCCATATTGGGAACGTTCAGCGGACCGCTGCGCAGTCCCTCCTTGTCGCCCTGGCCCGCCGCGCACCGTTCGGCAATATGGCCCAGGGTGTCGGACCCGGCATCTCCAAAGGCCTCCGCATCCGCGGCACCGCCAATGCCGAAACTGTCCAG
>JBNLAU010000375.1:0-5596 GCA_050302295.1 Roseibium sp.
GTGTCTTCGTTGATGATGTGCCTTGCCTCTTCCGGCACCCACTCTCCCCAGCGCGGCTGCAGATTGTGGTCAACGGACACACGATCGTCGAAGACAAAACATTCGCCCTTCCAGAGGCTTTTGTCTTCCGGCATCTTTTCCAGGTAATTCAGAATACCGCCTTCAAGGTGATAGACCTCGTCAAAGCCGTTTTTCAGCATCCAGGCTGTCGCCTTTTCGCAACGGATACCACCAGTGCAGAACATCGCCACCTTGGGCTTTTTCTTCAGGGTGTCCTGCCCCTCCACCCAATCGGGAAACTCCCGGAAGGACTGGGTTTTCGGGTTAAGGGCGTTCTCGAACGTGCCGAAGGCAAATTCATAATCGTTACGCGTGTCGATCACCACCACGTCCGGATCGGAGATAAGATCATTCCAATCCTCCGGCCTGACATATTCGCCGACGATTTCATTCGGATCTATACCGTCAACCGCCAGCCGAACGATCTCCTGCTTGAGCCGCACCTTCATGCGCTTGAAGACATGCCGGTGCGTCCAGGCTTCCTTGTGGCTGAGATCCTGCAGGCGCGGATCTTCACGCAGATGCGCCAGAACCGCACGTACCCCGGCCTCGGGGCCGCAAATGGTGCCGTTGATGCCTTCGGCCGCTAGCAAAAGACTGCCGCGCACATCCTGAGCTTCACAAAAGGCTTTCAGCGGATCACGCATCGCCTCGAAGTCGTCGAGCGGCGTGAACAGGTAAAGAGCGGCAACGAGAAAATCGTTCATCAGGCTTTTTCTTTTTCTTGAATTTCCAGGGTCCGGCAAGACAGGGTTCTGTCTATTCCAGACCGCCTTGCCCCTCTATACAGCCACAAGCCCCCGTCTGAAAAGTCCGCAGTTTCTCGGACCTGCACGTGCCCCTTTCCGCGCCATGCGGGAAACCTCGTCACGAGGACCGCCTCACATGCAATTTAGCATTGTACTCACAGGCATCTGCGTTTAACAAAGCAACGCTTGGCAAGTCCCGGACGGGCTTGGCCGTATTGAACAGGACAATGTTGAGGTCCAGATCACAGTACCTTTGCGCCATTTGTGCTAAACAGGCACCAATCCATCAGCAGTAAAATTTCTTTCTTCAATAAGGCTACGACATGGATACAACCACGCAACCACCCGCAATAACCCATCCGTTTCAATTCAACGGCAGGGCGGGCGAATATTTCGGCATCTGGATCGTCAATCTTGTGCTGACCATCATTACCCTCGGCATCTACAGTGCCTGGGCGAAAGTGCGGCATCAGCGCTATTTCTACGGCAACACGGTTCTGGACGGCCATAATTTCGAATATCACGCCCGCCCGCTCAACATTCTGATCGGCCGCATCATCGTGATTGTCGCGCTGGTTATCTATCAGGGACTTGCCACCGTATCCCCGGCTGCCGCGGGCGTTCTGCTGCTGATCTATCTCGGCTTCCTTCCGTGGATCCTCAACCGCTCGCTGCGCTTCAACGCCCGCGTTACCAGCTACCGGAACCTGCGCCTGAACTTCGAACCGTCCTATTGGAGAGCCTTTCTGGTTTTCCTCATCATGCCAATGCTCGCGGCCCTGACATTGGGCATCCTGGCGCCAGTGGCCTCGCGCATGCACTATGCCTATATCGGCAACAACCTGCGCTACGGGAATGCCTCCTTCAAAACCAACCCGAATCTCGGCGACCTTTATGCCAACTGGGGCGTAACCATTCTGATGCTGATACTCGGTTTCATTGTTGTCGGTACAATCGGACTTTCAATGGTGATGTCGTCCGGCCTGGATATCGCGGGACTGCAAAACGCCCTGGAAAACGAAAGCTCGTCTTCACCGGCGGCGATGTTCTCTATCATCGTTCCCATCGTTCTTGCGTATGCGGTGTCGATTATGGGGTTCCTGTTCTACTCTGTCGGGGTCCGCAATATCGCCTTTAACAGCACAACCTTGAACGAAGGCCGGCACCGCCTGCGCTCGAACCTGAGCCGCTTCGGCTATATCTGGCTGCTTCTGTCAAACCTGGTGGTTATCCTGTGTACCGTCGGGCTGATGCGCCCCTGGGCGGCAGTGCGCACCTGGCGCTATTTTGCCAACCACACCCAGTTGCAATCCACCGAACCGCTGGACACCTTCGAAGGCGACACGGTTCAGGAAGGATCAGCGGTCGCGGCCGAATTCACCGCCATGGAAGGCATCGAGTTCGGACTCTAACCCAGGAAACCGGCACCAACGGAATGATGCAGACCGTCAAAGGCAGATTTTTTGAAAGCGGCGAGGCCAGAAGCCTCCCCGCCGAAATCAAATTGACCGGAGAGCTGATCCTGGTTGAGATCGAGGGCCAGGGCAGTGCCAGAACCCTGACCCTTGCCCGTGTCAGCGACAAGCTGCACGGACTTTCCCGGAAGGTCTACTTTTCCAATGGTGCCGTTTTCGAAACGAATGACGACAGCGGCATAGATCACCTGTTTGGCTACAAGGGCGGTTTCATCGACCGCCTGTCCCGGTTCGAAGGCTCGCTCAAATGGGCGGCGGCAGCCTTCGTCGTCTGTTTCGCCATTGTCTTTGCCGCCTATCGCTGGGGGCTGCCGCTCGCCGCATCGGCGGCGGCCTACCTCACACCTGCCGTCTATTCCGATATTCTCGATTACGGCACGATACAGACCCTTGACCGGTCCGTATTCTCACAATCGGAAATGCCGGAAGCGGACCGCAACAAATATACCGCGCTCTTCAACGAATTGCTGGAAACGGCGGAATTCGAGCCGGACAGCATGAAGCTTGAGTTCCGCAAGGGGGGCGTTCTTGGCGCCAATGCCTTCGCCCTTCCCGGCGGCACCGTCGTCATTACCGATGAACTCATCGGTTTCAGCGATACGGCAGACGAGGTCGCCGGGGTTCTCGCGCATGAAATCGGCCATGTCATCGAAAGGCATTCGCTGCAGCAGATTTACCGCGTCGCCGGGTTTTATCTGCTGGTAGGAGCCGTGACCGGCGACGACGGCCAATTGCTGGATGAACTGGTGTCTCAGGCAGGCGTTCTGCAGTCGCGAGCCTATTCGCGCGAATTCGAAAGCGACGCCGACCGTGTCAGCGTTGAACTGATGCAGAAATCCGGTCGAGATCCTTTCGCAGTCACCCAGCTGCTGGACAAGGTTCTGAGCGATTGCGGCGAATCCTGCAAAGAAACCGCAATCATGTCCACGCACCCGGGCATGTCAGAGCGCAAGGCCGCGATCAAAGCCCTGATCGAAGGACAGGCTTCCGAATAGGCCGTCTCGCTGAGGCCGATCTCTTTCAAAGCCAGTCTGAAATGGAAGAGCGCTCTTTTCCAAACCTTGTATTGCGCCGCCTGAAAAGTGACCCAGAGACTTCAAAACCGCTACACAGCGGCTTTCGAGCTGGTGTGCCTTGTTTCCCAAAACTGCGGGTTCTTCCTCACGAACTCCGGATCCTGCAAGGTGAAGCGTCCCCCCGATTGCCATGCGCCGGGGATTGTTCCGGAACCTCCCACCGTTTCCGTGGCATCGTTCGGATAGACCACCTCCACTTCAAGAGCTTCCGGTGGCGAAACAGTCTCGCCGCTTTCACAGACAGCATCGAGCCTCAGACCCTCCGGATCACCATAGCAGCCTGAGCGGAAAACGGGCTTCCCGCCGGAAGCTCCGGCACCGACAAGATAGCCCGCAAGGCGGACCTCGCGAGGGAATGTCGGATGGTTGATGATATCGCCTTCCATAACAATGCCGAGACTGCCCCAGAATTTGGTGAACCTCTTTTTCTCTGCGTCCTTCACCTTTTTCCAGGCAGCACAGGAATCATGCGGCAACCACCAGTATTTGCCGAAGGGTGCAGCGTCGTCGGTAAACACGGCGGGATCATTTTCGTGATAGGCGACCACGTTATTCATGTGAACCAGGCTGGAAATCCGCTTTTTCTTAAAAATGGGACCTCGCAGCAGCCAGGTGTTGAACATCACATAGAGCGGGCCGATCGCTTCATGGATTGAGCCGAATTTAAAGACCCGGCCCCGATTGCGTTCGTCATCCTCAGGCCCCGGTCGATGAATATTCCAGCAGAGATTGCCGTAGATATAGAAGAAGCCTGATCTTTGCGGTTCCAGTGAAAACGTTGCGTAGCAGTCAGCGAAAACATTGTGCCGGACGGTCCAGTTCACCGCGTAATTCTCAGGCTCGACAGCATTGTCACGCAGCCGTACAAACCAGTTTTTCTCAATCAGGACATTACGGGAATAGGCTTCCTGCTCTTCCTTGCGCACAGTGTTGAAGAAGTGAACGCCATTAAAGGCATCGAGAATGCAGTTGTTCCGCAGAACGACGTAGCCGGCGATGTTCCAGGCACGGAAGAAATCTCCGTCAAACGCCCGTGCATCGGCGTTGATATCGACCAGACGCTCGGTTTCTTCCCGGCTCCCATGGATCTGAGTCCAATTGGTCTCCTTCCACAAGAGACCACCTGGTTCACTTGGTGGTTCCGGCAGTCTGCCGTCCTCGCGTATGGCTTTCAGATCCTCTTCGCCCCGCCCCGTTGGATCCTGTATCCAGTCACATCCCTCGATCAAAAGGTGACGCGTGTCCGTCCCTATCGCGCCAATGGCAAACGTGCCGCCCCGGAAATGCAGGTTTCGGAGCGTGATATTCTGACAATTTTCCAGGTAAATGGCCGTCGGCCAGCAGTTTTCAAAACTGAGGTCTTCAATAACCATCCACTGGCAATCACGCAGGATAAGGATGGCCTCATCGGCGATATAGTGAAGGCCTGGAAACCGCCCGGACGCCTCTTGGATGAAGGCGATCTTATTGCCCCGGGTTCTGAATGCCGCAAAGTCGGGGCCTCTGCCGAACACGGTTTTCGACCAGCAGGTTCCTCGCGCGTTCACCGAATCCAGTCGCTGACCACGAATTGACACAGGAGCCTCAGCAGTACCGCTGACACCTGAAATAACCAGTGGCTTCTTGTAATCCCCTGCCAGAAGATTGAGGTCATCTCCTGCGGCAAGTCCCAAAACCTTTATATGAACATCGTCCGGAATAGCTGAAATCATCATATTGTTCCCCCACACCCGTGGCACAACTGTACAACGGTCAAATACAACCGCTTCACTTCACAATTGCAAATTTCGGAGCGGAGACCGTTCGCGTTTCCAGCACACCGGGCGAAGTCATGCACCGCCCGCGAAGACGGCATTCTCTCTTTTGGGGATTTTCAGCCGGGCCGGTGCACCCCTATGTTTCGGATAGGAGCTGTCCGACCCGCGGAGACACACATGACCATTCTGGGCGATCTGCTGTCGACCATTTTCGAACGCCGGAACTTTCGGGGCGCGCCGCAGCGGCGTGACGGCCGGGCGCTGGAGGACCTGATTACGGCACTCGTCAGCGCAACCGGCGAAGTCTCCGGTCTGACGATCGCCGACCAGATATTGCTGCGCTATCAGGAAATGGATGACGACGGCAAGCTTGCCTTTTTCCGCCACCTTGCGGGCGACATGAACATCGACCCGGAAAAGGTTCGCGCAACGCTGGACGCCTATGAGGCCGACCCGAGCAAACAGACCTACCGGACCTT
>JBNLAU010000376.1:0-3549 GCA_050302295.1 Roseibium sp.
CCACTCGGCCGCCATGGGCATGAACGCCATGCCGGAGGAAAAGGCAAAGGCGCTGACCGAGACGCTTGGCCTGCCGCAGGAAGCTGCTCTTATCCTGCAGGAAAGCCCGACCAAGATCTGGGAACAGACCATCCCCACCGATCCGTGCATCTATCGTCTTTATGAGGTTGTTGGTGTTTACGGCCCGACCATCAAGGCGCTGATTCATGAAAAATTCGGCGACGGCATCATGTCCGCGATTGATTTCGACATGGCGGTGACCCGGGTGGAGCACCCGAAGGGCGACCGGGTGAAAATCGAAATGTCCGGCAAATATCTCGGCTACAACGCCTGGTAAATCCGGCTCCGGAAAAGACGGCATGACACAGAACCAGAAGACCACTCGAACCACTTGTCCCTATTGCGGCGTCGGCTGCGGCGTGCTCGCAACCCAGCATGACGACGGGAAAGTGACCGTTGCAGGCGACCCGGATCATCCGTCCAATTTCGGACGCTTGTGCTCCAAGGGATCGGCTCTCGGTGAGACCCTGTCGCTGGACGACAGGCTGCTATATCCGGAAATTGCCGGCGAACGGAGCGGCTGGGACTCCGCGCTCGATCTTGTCGCCGGAAAATTCTCCGAGGCAGTCAGAGAGCACGGCCCGGACAGCGTGGCCTTTTATGTGTCCGGCCAGATACTGACCGAAGACTATTATGTCGCCAACAAGCTGATGAAGGGCTTCATCGGTTCGGCCAACATCGATACCAACTCCCGTCTGTGCATGGCCTCTTCGGTAGCCGGTCACAGACGGGCCTTCGGGGCCGATACGGTGCCGGGAACTTACCGGGATCTGGAATTGGCGGATCTGGTGGTTCTCGTGGGCTCCAATCTGGCCTGGTGCCATCCGGTCCTTTTTCAGCGCCTGGAAGCCGCCAAGGCTGCCAATCCGGCCATGCGGGTGGTGGTGATCGACCCGCGCCAGACCGCCACGTGTGCCATTGCCGACCTGCATCTTGCGATCAAGCCGGATACGGATGTTGCGCTGTTCAACGGCCTTCTCGCATTTCTGGCCGAATCCTATTCAATGAATGACAGTTATATCAATCGCTTCACGGAAGGCGTTGATAAGGCGATCGAATCTGCTGGCCCCTGCGAGATCGGTCTGATTGCGGAAAAAACCGGCCTCAGCCGGCAGGATATCGCACTCTTTTACAAAATGGTGGCGCGTACGGAAAAGACGGTTACCGTCTATAGCCAGGGCGTCAACCAATCCGTTGTCGGTACCGACAAGGTCAACGCCATCATCAACACGCATCTGGCCACAGGCCGGATCGGCAGGCCGGGCATGGGACCGTTTTCCGTCACCGGGCAGCCCAATGCGATGGGCGGTCGCGAGGTCGGTGGCCTTGCCAACATGCTGGCCGGTCACATGACCCTGGAAAACCCCGAGCACCGCCAGATCGTGCAGGACTTCTGGAAAAGCCCGGTCGTGGCCGACAAACAGGGCCTCAAGGCGGTTGAGCTGTTTCAGGCTGTCAGGGAAGGCAGGATCAAGGCGCTCTGGATCATGGCGACCAGCCCTGTCGACAGCCTGCCGGATGCCGATGGCGTTGCCGAAGCGCTGAAGACCTGCCCATTCGTTGTTGTATCCGAAGTCAGCAAAGCCGCCGATACGGTGCCTTATGCCGACGTCTTGCTTCCGGCTGCGGCCTGGGGCGAGAAGGACGGCACCGTGACCAATTCGGAGCGCAGGATTTCGCGCCAGAAACAGTTTCTCGACCTGCCCGGCGAAGCCCGGCCGGACTGGTGGCAGATCACCGAAGTTGCCCGGAAGATGGGCTATGGCGAAGGCTTCGCGTATCGCAATCCAGCTGACATCTTCCGTGAACATGCCGCGCTTTCGGATTTCAAAAACGACGGAACCCGGGATTTCGATATCGGTGCATACAAGACCGTCACTGATACGGGCTATGAAGATCTGGCGCCCTTTCAGTGGCCTCAGTCAGCGGAAACGCCTGCCGCCGAGACACGTTTTTTTGCCCGGGGCGGGTTCTTCACCGAAGGGCGCAAAGGGCGCTTTGTGCCGGTCGCTTTCGCGGAGCCTAGAAAGCGCGAGCGTGCCTATCCATTCGTTCTGAATACCGGCCGTATCCGCGACCAGTGGCACACGATGACCCGCTCCGGCAAAACGGCGCGGCTATTGTCGCACATTGCCGAACCCTTTGCGGAAATTCATAGCGAGGATGCCAGGCAACTCGGCATCGAGGCGGCGGAGCTTGTGGAAGTGAAAAGCCCGCATGGCCGTGTTCTGGTGCGTGCTCTGGTAACCGACAGGGTCCGGCCGGGCGAAGTCTACGTGCCGATGCACTGGACGGACCAGTTTGCCTCCCGTGCCAGGATTGATGCGGTTGTGGCTCCGGAGACAGATCCGCATTCCGGTCAGCCGGGCTCGAAGTTCACGCCAGTGAGTGTCGCGCGAAAACAGATGGCCTGGTTCGGCTTTGCTGTTTTGAAAGACCGGCCTCAGCAGATCCCGGCCGACTATTGGGCCATCGCGCCGATAGAAGGCGGCTATCGGGTTGAGTTCGCGGGCTCGGACGAAACGGACTTTCGGGAACTGATCAGGTCGCTCGGATCGTTCAGCGACGATTTCTTGCGTATTGAAGACAAGACCACAGGATCCGCCCGTCAGGCACATTGGCAGGATGGCCGCCTGGAAGCTGCTTTCTTTTTTGCCAGTACGCCTGTCGAGGTCTCCAGGCAGTGGGCCTGCGGTCTGCTTTCCGGCGAGCCGATGTCCAGGGAGCAGCGGTTTCACGTGCTTGCGGGCCGGGCGCCTTCAGACCGGCCCGATCCGGGTGCCATCGTCTGTTCCTGTTTCCAGATCGGCTGCAACCAGATTGCTGAAGCCGCGCGCGGCGGGGCCGACAGCGTCAAAGCCATTGGCGAGTCGCTCAAGGCTGGCTCCAATTGCGGCTCCTGCCGCTCTGAAATTCAGTCCCTTCTGGATGCATATGTGAAGGAAAGTCTCGATGATGCCGACATCGCGCAAGCCGGTTGAGGTGAAGACCCGACGCCCGGCGCGGGTTGGCGATCTGGCCTGCCTGCCGCTGTTCTTTCCGCTGGAAGGGCGCAAGGTTCTGCTGGCAGGAGGTTCGGAGGCCGCGGCCTGGAAGGCCGAGCTTCTTGCCGCAAGCGGTGCCGAGGTTCATGTCTATGCGCGAGAGCTCGACCCGGCCTTTCAAGCGCTGCTGCGCGATGGTGATGTCAACGGGCGCCTGGTACATCATGCAAGCTCCTGGGACGCGGACAGTTTTAAAGGGGCGCTTCTCGCCATTGCGGACGCGGACGGAGAGGATGAAGCGCAGGCCTTTGCTTCAGCAGCCCGTTCATGGGGCATTCCGGTCAACGTGATCGACAATCCTCCATATTGTGATTTTCAGTTTGGTTCCATCGTCAACCGGTCACCGGTGGTGATCGGCATCTCGACCAATGGTGTGGCCCCCGTCCTGGGGCAGGCAATCCGCCGCCGCATCGAGACGCTGCTGCCGGAAAGTCTGCAGAGCTGG
>JBNLAU010000377.1:0-4542 GCA_050302295.1 Roseibium sp.
CGAAAGGTGGATGGAACCAGCGCTAGCCAAGATCGTCCGTCGCTCGGTCGATGCACGCGGGTTGCCTATTGTCGATGGCTGGCATCCCGGTACGTCCGAACCGATGCCGCTCGAACGTCGCGACGGCATGACTGTGCGCTCCGGGATTGTTTGTGAGATTGCCACTCGAGCATCCGAAGGTGAGCGGCTTGGCGAACAGGATATTGTCCGACTGTTCGAAGCCGATGGACCTGACATGGCGCTGGTCGCGGATGCAGCCAATGCATTGAGGCGAAGGACCGTTGGCGAAGCGGTGACCTATGTCGTCAACCGGAACATCAACTATACCAACATCTGCCTCTACAAATGCGGCTTCTGTGCTTTCTCCAAGGGGACGGCCAAGGATCTGCGCGGCCCTGCCTACAAGCTCGATTTCGCGGAGATCGGACGCCGTGCGGCAGAGGCGGTTGAACGCGGTGCCAGCGAGGTTTGCCTGCAGGGGGGCATCCATCCTGACTATGATGGCAACACCTATCTGGACGTGTTGCGCGTAGTGCGCGAAGCGGCCCCGTCAATCCACATCCACGCTTTCTCCCCGCTCGAGGTTACCCATGGCGCGAGCACGCTAGGTCTGTCGCTTCACGACTTCCTGGGTATGCTCAAGGCTGAGGGCCTTTCGACCCTGCCAGGGACGGCAGCCGAAGTGCTGGACGATGAGGTTCGCGCGGTCATCTGCCCGGACAAGGTCAACACCGAAGAATGGCTCGACGTAATGCGCGCTGCGCACTCTGTCGGTCTCCGCTCAACCGCGACGATCATGTTTGGCCATGTCGACAGCTACGTGCACTGGGCGCGTCATTTGCTGCGTATCCGAGACCTTCAGGAAGAGACTGGCGGGTTCACCGAGTTCGTGCCGTTGCCTTTTGTCCATATGGAAGCACCAATCTGGCGTCGTGGCCAAGCCCGATCGGGACCAAGTGCGCGCGAAACGCTGCTAGTACATGCTGTGGCCCGCCTGGTGCTGTATCCACTCATAACCAACATCCAGACGAGCTGGGTAAAGCTGGGTGAGCAGGGCGTGATCGCTGCGCTCCAGTCAGGCGCGAACGATCTGGGCGGAGTCCTGATGGATGAATCGATCACTCGCGCGGCGGGTGGGGTGAATGGTCAGCTTTGGGACCCCGATCATATGGCTGTGATTGCCAAGGCTGCCGGCCGCTTCCCGATGCAGCGTACGACGCTTTATCAACCAATCGCGAAGCTGATGGCCGCAGCAGAATAATGAAGAGGACTAAAACGATGGATAAGGCTGTGATCGCCGTGATCGGTGGTACCGGTAAGCTTGGCGCAGCGATCGCGCGTCGGCTGGCGAAGGCCGGGCGGACGGTGATCATCGGTTCGCGCTCGGCGGAAGGTGCCCAAAAGGCGGCGAACGAGCTCGGGTTTGGACTCACAGGCCTGGCCAATGTAGATGCGGCGAAGGTGGGCGACATCGTGATCGTTACGGTGCCTTTCCAGGCACAGGACGCGACGCTGGCCGAGATCAGGCCTTTCGTCGAGGGTAAGGTCGTGGTCGATACAACCGTCCCACTGGTCCCGCCAAAGGTGATGCGCGTGCAGTTGCCCGAAGAGGGTAGTGCAGCCGTTCGAGCCCAAACAATCCTGGGCGAAGGTGTGACGGTCGTCTCGGGATTCCACAATGTCGCTGCGCACAAGCTGGCGACTGATACCGACGTCGACTGCGATGTGCTTGTCTTCGGGGATGACAAGGCTGCGCGTGGCAAAGTGGTCGAGCTCGCCAATCAGATTGGGCTACGCGGCATCCACGGTGGTGCGCTGGTGAATTCGGCTTCCGCTGAAGCGCTGACCTCGATCCTCATCTTTATCAACAAGACCTACCAGGTGGACGGAGCGGGCATTGCCATTACGGGCGAGCTGATCGAGCCGGATTGATTGGCTGCATCACGGGCGATGACCGCAGGAATGGACAGGTACGCGTAATAGCGCTTGTCCAACAAACCAACATACGATAAGATTTGAACCTCAGTTCATGCTGCACAATGGGTCATCCGAGCAGATGTGAAGCAGGAAAGTTGGAGGGGAGAATCCATGTTGAAGCTTGTGGCCTTGTTGAAGCGGAAGCCGGGCATGTCGATGGAAGAGTTCAAGGAATATTACGAAACCAATCATCTTCCGATCGGTCTCCCGCAGCTCAAAGGTCATGCGATTTCGCATCATCGGCGATACCTGACGCCTATTCCGGGCCCGGATGGCCAGGCGAGCGAAGGCGATTACGATGTAATCATGGAAATCTGGTTCGAGGATCAGGCCCAGCTCGAGAACGCAATGCAGATATGGCAGGATCCGGATCTGGTGGAACGTGTCGCCGAAGATACGCCCAATTTCCTGGATCGCGCTGACAATCCCATGTTCTTTGTCGAAGAGCATGCGACCGACATGCGTTGATAGGAGCAAATCCTACGGCCGAGATGTGACTGTGAATCGCGCCCACTCAAATCTCTCAACTCTTGGTTTCCAACAAATGCGTCCCTGGAAATATCGATTGACAGCTGGGTGCTTTTGTCCAACAAACCAACATAAACGACAGGCAATGAAATTGTCGCTGCAAGGGAGAACAGGTCATGAAGCTTCAACAATCAGCTGAATATTTACGCGCGTCAGTAAGCCTGGCGGCGCTGATTTGTGTCTGCGGCTGGTCCTCGCCTTCGCTGGCGCAAGATGATGCTGGCAGCGACGCTTCGGCTGACACGGGCATTCAGGAAATCATTGTCACCGCGCAAAAACGGTCGCAGCGGCTCTCTGATGTCGGCATTTCGATCGTCGCCCAGAGCGCTGAGCAGTTGCAGAAAGCCGGCGTCACAGACGCCTTGCAGCTGGCCAAGGTGACCCCGGGCTTTGCCGCCGCTGAGAGTCAGAATGGATTTCCCATTTTCTCGATCCGCGGCGTAAACTTCAACTCCAACCAGATTTCGGCCGCGCCGACGGTGTCCACCTATGTTGATGAAGCGGCGCTGCCTTTGCCGGCTATGAATGGGGGGCTGCTTCTCGACGTCGAGCGTATCGAAATCCTCAAGGGACCGCAGGGCACCCTTTTCGGTCAGAATGCAACAGGTGGTTCGATCAACGTCATCGCGGCCAAGCCAACATCTACGCTGGCGGTTGGCGGACATGGCGAAGTCAACAACTTCGGCCAGGTATTTGTCGAGGGTTATGTCAGCGGCCCGCTGAGCGATACCCTCAAGGTCCGCCTCTCTGGCCAGACCACGCAGTTCGGCGAATGGCAGTATAGCCGTTATAATAGCAGGAAGAACGGTGATCAGAACAAGGGTGCGGCTCGTCTGCTCGTTGACTGGGAGGCCACCCCTTCTCTCAAATTCTCTTTGAATTTAAATGCCAACTATGATCACGGCGAACCGCAGTCAGCTCAGTTCGTGCAGTGGGCCTTGGCCAATCCGGCCGGCTCGCCCTGGCCCAATTATCTCGATCAGCTGCCTGCCGATAAAATCCGTGTCGCTGACATACCGGCGGATTTCAGAGGGCCGAAGAACAATCACCGCCAGTATCAGGCGGTCTTGCGAGCGGAACTCGACCTCGACGATAATAACAAAATCACGTCCATTTCGAATTACATCGATACCAAGTTCCGGCAGCTCAATAATTTTACCGGATCGTTCCTGCCAGTATTTTTCGTAGATAATGTCGCCTCGGCAACAAGTTTCAGCCAGGAACTCCGCCTTAATGGATCGATCCCCAGTGCTGGCTTGACCTATATTATTGGTGGGAATTACCAGGACCTTTCACCGTATAACGCGCTGAACTACGACCTTGTTCGTTACACTCCGTTTTATCCTATCAGCGAAGTGGTCGCCGGGGACCTGCGCGAAAGCAATGAAAGCATCGCGGCTTTCGGGAATCTTGACTGGGAATTCGCCCCCGGTCTCACACTGACTACCGGTGCGCGCTACACAGAGGTCACTGAAAAGTACGACGCCTGCGGCTGGATCGTGGACGGGCAAGTTCTGGCACTCACCGAGAACGTCTTTTCCCCAGCGCTTCGCGGCTTGGTTAGCGGCCTTCCGCCGCTTCCGCCTGGCACTTTCGAGCCCGGAGTCTGCGCTACCATGGACTCCAGCGGTGCGACTCCGACTTATGCGCCTTCGCGTGAGATTGGGAGCCTGAAGGACACCAACTGGTCGTGGCGTGCAGGCCTTAATTACAAGCCTGACAGTGACAGCCTGATTTACGGTCTCGTGAGCCGGGGTTACAAAGCTGGCGTCTACCCAGCGCTTGTCGCGCCATTTTCAACGCAGTTTGAATATGTCGATCAAGAGAGGCTGACCTCGTACGAGGTTGGCACAAAACTCTCTCTCCTCGAAAGGAAACTGCAGGTAGATCTGTCTGCATTCTATTATGATTATGGGAACAAGCAGCTCTATACATACGTCAATGTGCCGATTTTCGGTCCTGTTGCGACAGCGACCAACATCCCCAAGTCCAGTGTAAAGGGTATCGATTTTAGCTTGCAGGCCAAGCCGCTGCCCG
>JBNLAU010000378.1:0-20965 GCA_050302295.1 Roseibium sp.
GCACTGCCAATCGTTGGCGTTCTCGCTCTGAATAATGTCCTGACCGGAGAGGCCGCAACGCTTATAGCGGGGGCTATGGGATACGCGTTTGCCAAGTCTGACGAGAAGTAGAGCAAATAATGCTACCGGACCTAAGGGCCATGCCGCGTTGCTAGCGTACTTCGCGGAAACTGTGTGAGAGACTGTCCAGAAAGGGCTGAAGCAGGTAGGTGGCAAATGTGCGAGCTTCGCCCTTGATGAAGACTTCGCCGCCCATGCCCGGTTTCAGTGAAAGCCCCTGCTGCTGCAATGTCTCCTTGTCCAGCAAGGCGCGGACTTCGAAGAAATGCTCCCCCGTCACCTCGTTTTGTGTCGCATCCGCTGCCACATAGGTCACTTCCGCCGGGATCGGGTCATGCGTTCTGGGATTGAGAGCGCTGATTTTCACTTCCGCGTCCTCACCGGGGAAAATGCCAGCGATCTTGTCCAGGGAAATCTGGGCCTTGACCTCCAGCGGAGCATCCGCCGGCACGATCTCTCCGATGGCCTCTCCCGGGCGGATGACGCCGCCCACGGTCACCGCCGCCAGATGGACCAGATAGCCTTTGACGGGCGCCCGCAGCTCGGTCTGTGACCGGGCGTTCTCCGCGGCGGTCAGCTCATCACTGATCTGCTCGATTTTCGCCAGCACTTCGGTCAGCTGTTTGGAGGTCTCGCGGCTGTCGAGCAGCTTGACGCGATCAATCTCCGACAGGGTGCCGCCGATTTCGCCTTCTGTGGAGGCAACCTGGGACTGCAGGTTCGAGAGCTCGTTCCTGGCGTCCAGAACCCGTATTTCCAGATCCTGAACCTGCCGCCGCGCCATATATCCCTGTTCGGCGAGTGCCTGGGATTTGGTCAGCTGTGCGGTCAGGATTTCGATGCGCTCTCTGCCGTTTTGAAGCTGGGTGGTCAACACGGCCAGCCGGCGCTGCTGCCCGTCCAGGCGTTTTTCAAGCCCGCGCAATTCGGCGGTGATTGCCTGGCGTCCCTTTTCAAGTTCACGCAGCTGCTCGGAGTTCAGCCTCTGTGCGAACGGCTGATCTGCGACATCCTGCTCGATAGGCAGGTCGCTGCCTTCGAGCCCGCGTAGTGTCATCTGCAGGAACTCCCCCGACGAGGGGCCGCCGGCCATTCCGACGCCAGCCTTTTCTGCTTCCAGCCGTGTTCTCAGGGCCATGAGTTCAGCATACTGGGCGCGCAGCTTCGTCAGCCTGGCCTGATCGGTCGCCGGATCCAGTGTCAGGATCACATCGCCCTTCTCCACCAGGTCGCCTTCACGCGCTTGCATCGCCATCACCACGCCGCCGCTGACGTGCTGAAGCTTGTGGTTTCGGGCACTGGACGCGAGTTCCCCCGGCGCGATCACCGCTGAATCGAGCGGAATGAACAGGGCCCACAACACGAAAACGGCCAGACCGGCAAGAACCAGCTTCCCGGCCTTGCCCGTCACCCGTCCAGGCGTGGTCGGAACATTCCCGAAGGGATCGGCATCAGCGTCGGAAGAAAGCGCCACTAGGCAACCTCCGAGTTGTTTGCCTGCGGCCGCATGGCCATGCGCTTCAGCTGCGAGGCCTTCTGGAATGCCGAGCTTTGCGGAACATCCGCGGGGACAATTCTGCCGTTCTCGATGGAAACGGCCCGGTCGACGATGCGCAACAGCATCGTGGACCTGCTGACCATGGCGATGGCGGCACCCTCGCGCTTGGCATCCGCCAGAAGGTTCAGAAGGGCACCTTCGGTTTTCTGGTCCAGGAAGACTGCCGGCTGGTCGAGCAGCAGCACCTTGGGCCGTCCGTAAAACGCACGGGCCAGGGCAATCTGCCTGCGGCCGCTGGCCGGCAGAAAGTCAGGGGAATTGGAGGCAGGGGTCTGATAGCCCTGCGGCAGCCTGAGAATCTGCTCGTGAACGCCGATCGCCTTGGCGAGCCGGTAAACCTCCTCGAGGTCGGCATTGGGCTCGAAACGGCTGATATTCTGCGCGACGGTGCCGGAAAGGAGGCCCGTTTCCTCCGCGCTGTAGCCCATGACGCTTCCCCATTGGTGCTGGGGCCAGCGTTCCCGGGGTGCGCCATCCAGCATCAATTCACCGCCGTCCGGCGATTTTGCGCCCGCCAGAATGGACATCAGAACCGATTTGCCCGCGCCTTGTGCCCCGTTGATCAGGAGCACTTCGCCGGGAGATAAATCCATGGATGCTCCGGCAAGGATCGGCCTTTCGCTATTGCCGCGGAAGTAAAGATTGCGCGCATGAAGATGGCCTTCGGGATGCGGCAGATCGGGCCGTCTCTGCAGGTTCTTGTCGGGGCCGGTCAGCTCTTCGACATTGTTGAAGGCGTCCAAAGACCTGAGAATGTTTTCCCATCCTCCGATGACCTGTTCGAGAGGCGCCAGCGCCCGGCTCGAAATCATCGACGCGAGGAAGATCATGCCACCCGACATGTCGCCGCCGATAACCAGCCAGGCTCCCCATGCCATCGTTGCGACCTGAATGGACTGGCGAATGGCCCTGGTGGCGGCATAAAGGCCTGAGGAAACCGCCGAGGCATCCTCGCCCGCAAGCAGGACTTCCGCCATCTTCTGTCCCCAAACGGTCAGCAGATGAGGAACCATGCCGAACGATCTGACTTCGGCGCTCCTTGAGAAAATGCTCTGCGCAAATCCAGCCGCCTCGTTGTCCATCCTGCGGCTGCGTTCGCGGCTTGCTTCCGTCCATTTGTAATTCAGGTATCCGGCCGCCAGCATCGCGCCGAGGCCGGTCATGGTCAACAGACAGATCGTCGGATGAACGAAGAGAAGCAGAACCAGATAAACCGGAACGAAGGGGAGGTCGAAAAACGCTATGAAAATACGCGAGGAAAAGAACTGACGCGCCAGCGAGAAATCGCGGATATAGGCTGCCGAGCGGTCCATGGCTGATGGGTGGCCGAGACGGGCAAACAGTTTCCGCGAAACGGCAATCGCGTAAACGGCGGACAGTCTTTGTGAGACCCGTCCGCGAACCGTCTCGCCGACAGCGTAGACGCACAGGGCAAACAGCACGATCGCGGTAATCGCAAGAAGGGTGCCGCCGGACCCCGACGACAAGACACGGTCATAGACCTGCATCATGTGAAACGATGGTGCGAGCAGCGTGATATTGACCAGAACGGAATATAGAAGCAGTGCCCGGATATGTTTCGATCCGTTCTGCATCAGGAAGCCGGCAATATGAGATGACGAGATGCCTTGTACGGCACCTGCTGGACTTTTACGCAACGCCCGAACCCCAGTATTTTTTTATAGGTCGTACTAACATTTTGCGATTAAACCGAGGTTAAGCCGGCCATGCCCCGGGGCTGGCGGCATTCCGCAGTCGCCGGTGCCTGGCAGGCCGTTCGTGCAGGCGCCGCGCTGGTGCGAAGGATTTCAATCGAAGCCCTTCGCACAGTCTTTTTGGGTAATCAGGAAGTCCCGATCAGGTCATCCGTTGCCACCCATTCGGCATCTCCGTTGAACCAGATACCATCAATGTCCTTCAGAACATCCTGGCCGTAATCGACATGAGACGCGGTCACGCTGCCGTCGTCATTCTCGATGAAGGTGTAGTCCTCACGCTTCCCGTCGAGATTGACCTGATTGTAGTTACCGCCGCCTCCGTCGTAGAGGTCGTTGCCGGTGCCGCCATGGAAGACATCATCACCGGCTCCGCCGCGAAAATCGTCGTGTCCCGCGGTGCCATCAAAGAATCCGCCGTTGTCCCCGGCTTCGATGATATTCACCTCGTCCGATATAGGCTGCGGCGCGAGATCGTTCATCGCGTACCATTTGCTTTCGCCACTGAACCAGACACCATCGATATTCTGCAGAGTATCCGTGCCGTAGGTCGGGTGTTCGAAGGTCACGGTGCCATCATCATTGCGGGTAATCTGATACTCGTCGCGGCTGCCGTCGAAATCGACCTGATTGTAAGCGCCTCCGGCGCCATCATAGATGTCGTCACCTTTCCCGCCGTGGAAAGTGTCGTTGCCGTCTCCACCTTGGAAATCGTCGTCTCCATCGGTGCCTTGATACCAGCCGCCGTCGTCCGAAGCGGTGATGACATTGACCGGCGACGACAGCGGGCCGTCCTCGTTCACCGATATGGACAACACCTCTCCGATAAGCGGTGTGTCCGCCGCCCAGTTGGATTCGCCCACCAGCTTTTCGGTGCGGTCGATATCGGAAGGCACCTGTCCTTGCCCTTCAGCAACCAGATCGCCGTCCTTGAAAAGCTTGAGCACGCCATCGGTGTCGATCGTGGCGCGCCATTCCGCGACTTCGCCCTCGACAATCGCATCCGGCGCGGTGATCGCGTATTTGGTGGAGCCGATCAGGACTTCAAAACGCATGTCGTCGCTGCCGCCGACCTGGCCGAGCCAGATATTGTCGCTATCCGCGCCGTTGCCGTAATCGAAGATACGTTGCCACTGGCCGCCATCCAGATCATCGAACCGGGCACTGGCTTCCGCCTCGAACACCAACGGGGCATCAGGCCCGGCATCGGGAGCATCCTCGGGAGTATCTGCAGGGGCTTCCTCGTCGTCGTTGAGTATGCGGGCCGTTGCCGAAATCGTTTCTCCGGCGTCGGCATTCTGCAGGTTCGACAGCTGCACGCTTACCGTTTCATCCGTCTCAAAGGTATTGTCACCCTCGATGCGCACGAAAATACTTGCTGATGCCTGGCCTGCGGGAATGGTTACCTGCGTCGGGCCGGAGCCTCCGGTGATCGAGACTTCAGCGGTAACATCTTCCGCCGAAAGCTTGTCGAGACTGACATTGAAGACCATCGAGCTGAAATCGCCCTCGTTACCCTCCAGGATGTCCTGTGACGAAGACAGGGAAAGAACCGGCGGCGTCAGCGCGCCGTCCTCGTTCACCGTGAAGGACAGCACCTCTCCGATAAGCGGTGTGTCCGCCGCCCAATTGGATTCGCCCACCAGCTTGTCGGCGCGGTCGATATCGGAGGGCACCTGTCCTTGCCCTTCAGCAACCAGATCGCCGTCCTTGTAGATCCTGAGCACGCCATCGGTGTCGATCGTGGCGCGCCATTCCGCGACTTCGCCCTCGACAATCGCATCCGGCGCGGTGATCGCGTATTTGGTGGAGCCGATCAGGACCTCAAAACGCATGTCGTCACTGTCGCCGACCTGGCCGAGCCAGACATTGTCGCTATTCGCGCCGTTGCCGAAATCGAAAATGCGTTGCCATCGGCCGCCGTCCAAATCATCAAACCGTGCGCTGGCTTCCGCCTCGAACACCAGCGCGGCATCAGGCGCGTCCGGCGTGTTGACCACGTATCGGCCATCGTTTTCCGCGACATCGCCGGCATTGACGATTTCCAGGTTCCGAACCTGCCCGATCAGCCGGGAATCGGTGGTCCAGTTCGAGTCGCCGATGAAATTCTGAACCCGGTCCACATCCGCCGGCACAGCGCCTTGTCCCGAGGCCACCAGCACGTCATCCTTCCAGAGACGCATGAAGCCGGTATCGCTGACATCGACTTTCCACTCGGCGACTTCACCCTCGGTTATCACGTCTTCCGCCGTAATCCGGTGCGCCTCGCCATCGCGCCAGATTTCAAAGGCCATGTCGTCCGAGTTGCCAACCTGACCAAGCCAGATATTGTCGCTATTCGGACCGTTGCCGAAATCGAACACACGCTGCCATTCGCCGCCGTCCAGATCGTCGAAACGCGCCTCCACGGTCAGGGCGAATGCCCCGTCAATCGGGTCGTCGTCTATGTTGAAGTACTGCAGCGAGGTTTGCTCCAGCGGCGGCGTTTCCACAACCGGTGCCATGTCGACACCCAGCATGCTGGCCTCGGAGGGGACACCTTCCGCGTCGACGGCGAACAGCATCCAAACCCCTCCGATCATGATGTTTTCGGCAGGCGTCGATACCTCGATCGTCGTGCCGTCGACCACATGGAAGTCCAGAGAAAGAAAGCGCCCGTCCGCGTTCCGCGCATGGGTCATGGCACCTGATTTCACAGCGGTTATCTGCGAGATATCCGAGGTGTCGTCGACCGTGATCAGGAATGTCTGGCCTGCTTCGATATTGGCGGGAGCGTCCGTTATAAACGGACGCTCGGCGAGCTCACCATCGGGACCGTAAAGATAACTCGGCGCGTAGAGTTCCGCGTTCGTGTTTGTCAGCGGTCCCGGAGCCCCGCCGCCCGCGGACCAGATGGTTCCATCGGGAAGCAGCAGATGCGAGGAGTGATAGAGACGGGCCAGAGCGGCGTCCGCCTGCTGAATGGTTTCGTTGGTCTCCGGGTCCCAGATCGTGACGTTGTAGACGGCGGAATCGAGATCGTTGCCCTGATATCCTTCGTTGCCGCCACCCGTAATTGCGACCCGGCCATCGGGCATAAGCACCAGTCCGGCATTGGTCCGCGCGCCTTCAATCGTCGCGACCTTGGTAAAGACAGGAACCTCCTGCGAAATATCCGCAGTATAAATACCGCCGTCATCACCGATAATGGCGACCTTGTCGACGTCGAACATGATGGAGGTGTTCAGCTTGTAGGAGCTGAAGCCGGTCGAACCGATCTTTTCGACGGAACCTGTTCCGTCGGTGGACAGACGATAGATGTCGTCGCCATGTGCCTCCACGACGATAACTTCACCCCGGCTGTTGACCCAGGTGTGCGGATACCACCAGCTTTCGCTCAGGCGGTCCTCATTGTTGATGATGGCAAAATCCGGCATGTCGGCATCGGTTAGCTGACGCCAGCCGGTTTCGGAATTGAAGACCTCGGGGACCGTAACACCGTTGAAGTCGTCATCCCGGCCGCCGATCACCAGAATTTCGCCGTTCGGCAGATTGATCGTGGTCGGATACCAGCGGGCAAAGGCCATGTCGCCCTGGTCTGCATCCTTGATTGTTTGTGTGCGATAGTCGAACACAACGACGTCGTTGACCCCGGAAATGGCTTTCCCGCCGGTTCCGTTGCCGTCACCACCCATGATGATCACGTTGCCTGTCGCCGGGTCGAGGCTCATGTTCGAACAGAACGTGTTCACGCCTGTCGTATTCGGCAGAACCTTCTCGACACCTGTTTCGGGATCGAAAAGCGTATAGACGAACTGACCGCCTTGCCCGCCTGCTTCCGTTGAACCGAAGGCAAGCACCTTGCCGTCCGGAAGGACAATCGAGTGCAGGGGGATGATGGTGAGCGCGATAACTCCGCTCCATTCGCCGTCGCCTTCGGCATCGGTCGTGGAAATGCTGTTGGCTCCGAAGTCACCCTTTTCCCACAATCCGCCGGGGGCAAGCTGATCGCAGACACATGACGCCTCGCCGGTTACCGCGCAAGGGCTGACGTCGCTGATGCCGTTCAGTTCGGCATAATTGCCGTAGTTGGCAATGCGCAGATCATCCACGAAGCCTACGAGGTCCGATCCCGAGTCATCGCTCGATTGGCCGATCAATGAGCTCAGCCGGTCGATATCCGACGGCACAACGCCCTCGGCCGTTGCCAGAAGATCGTTCCCTTTGGCAATGCGCATGACGCCCTCAGGGTCGACCCCCACACGCCAGGTCGCCAGTTCACCTTCCACGATCGCGTCTTCCGCGACGACCCGATATTCCACGCCGTCCTGAATGATGACGAATTCCACGTCATTGGTTTCGCCGATTTGACCGAACCAAATCTTGCTCGCACCTTCAGGGCCCGAGAACTCGAGAACCTTCTGGCCGGCTCCCGCCGACAGGTCATGAAAATTAACTTCCACTGCCAGCGCGAAGGCGCCGTTGATCTGTTCTCTGTCAATCGAAGAATCGGTAGCGTTCGCCATAACTCAATACACTCTGTTTTCGGCTGAATTTCTGATTATTGGGTTCCTGAGCTGCAGCGCTCTCAGGAACCGGATCTTGCAAGGGCCTGGGCGCTGCGGATCGCATGTGCGGTGCCGGACAACACGTCAGGCCCGGAGGCCTCGTTGCCGCCGTTCGCCATAAGCAAGGCGGAAAGCAGCGCGGACACACCGGCCAGTACCGCGGGACAGCCCCAGCAATGGGCCCCGTTTTGCAAATGCGGAAAAATCAGGTTCGCGGGAGAAACAGACCCGCAAATGCCTCCGGGGACTGCTTGAGCCCCCACATGTGCTGCGATAGCCGCAGTCCCGGAGGCGCACAGCACCACGCCCAGAGCGATTGCGCTTTTCAAGATCACACGGTGTGAATGGGAACTGCCTGTGTCCATTTTTGCCCCTTTGCTTATTATGTAGCCTTGCGATGCAATGTCTTTGGCCGGCTTGTGGGTTTGCGGATTTGTTTGGTCAAATAGCACGTAAAAATATTTTATAATTTTAAGTAATGAAATTTTTTGACAACAAGATTAACAGGAATGGTAAATTGAATTTACATAGTATTACTTGAGAATTTAAAATTTTATATTTACGTAGCGTCAGTTTTGGTTGGTGCTTTCGATCAGCTTCCTGCCCCTTGCGCGCGTCGCCGCATCTGACTGGGGAGCTTTAAAACTACCCTATGCAATTCTCCGACTTGACCTTCCAGTGACTGGAGGCCCTAACTGGCGTCCAACCACCGTCTCTCGGAGCCAACGAAATTATGGACAATACGATCGATCAGCCCGTCCAGTCAGAGGCCGCAAAAGTGACCGATCCGGTCTGCGGCATGTCCGTATCTCTCGGCAGAGGCAAGCCGACCCTCACCTACAAGGGCCGCGACTATCACTTCTGCAATCCGAAATGCCACGACAAGTTCGAGGCAGACCCCTATTTCTACCTGTCCGGAAACCAAAACAGGAAAAAGGCGCTGGAAGCGGAACGCTCGGCCACGGGCGCGCTTTACACCTGCCCGATGGATCCGGAAATCGTTCAGGAAGGGCCGGGAACCTGTCCAATCTGCGGCATGGCTCTGGAGCCGATGAGTGGCGTTTCCGACGAACCCAACCACGAACTGATCGACTTTACCCGCCGCCTGTGGGCCAGTGCCCTGGCGGCCGTGCCGCTTCTCATCCTTACCATGGGGCCAATGGTCGGCGTGCCTATCCGCGACTGGATCGGCGAAGGCCTTGCGATTTATCTGGAGGCACTGCTGGCAACGCCCGTGGTGCTCTGGGCGGCGCTGCCGTTTTTCAAGCGCGGCTGGACCTCTCTGGTTACCCGGCATTTCAATATGTGGACGCTGATCATGATCGGTGTGGGGGCCGCCTATCTCTATTCCCTGGCCGCCGCCTTTCTTCCGTTCCTGTTTCCGGACGCCCTGAAGAGTGAGAGCGGCCATATGCCGGTCTATTTCGAGGCCTCGGTGGTGATCGTCGCGCTGGTATTCGTTGGCCAGGTGCTGGAACTGAATGCGCGTGAACGTACGGGCGATGCCATACGAGCGCTTCTGGATCTCGCCCCCAGGACGGCCCGGCGGATTACGCCGGATGGCGATGAATACGATGCGCCGCTTGAAAACGTCCTGGCCGGCGACAGGCTGCGGGTCCGTCCCGGAGAATCGGTGCCGGTTGATGGCAGGGTGCTGGAAGGCAGTTCCTCGGTCGACGAAAGCCTGGTGACCGGTGAGCCCGTGCCCGTGGAGAAAATGCCCGGCGATACGGTGACCGGCGGAACGCTCAACAAGACCGGCTCTTTTGTCATGGAGGCGGAACTGGTCGGTGCCGATACCATGCTTGCCAAGATCGTGGACATGGTGGCGTCCGCGCAGCGCTCACGTGCGCCGATCCAGGGACTGGCCGACCGGGTTGCCGGCGTTTTTGTACCCACCGTCATCGGTGTCGCGGTTCTGGCCTTCGTCATCTGGCTGCTGGTCGGGCCGAGTCCCGCGTTCGTGCATGCGGTCATTGCCGCCGTCTCCGTGCTGATCATTGCCTGCCCCTGCGCACTGGGCCTGGCAACGCCCATGTCGATCATGACCGCAACGGGGCGGGGTGCTCAGGCGGGTGTTCTGGTGAAAACAGCCGAAGCTCTGGAACGGCTCGCCTCAGTGGATACGATTGTCGTCGACAAGACAGGAACCCTGACGGAGGGACGGCCCTCGGTCAGCGATATTCTGCCCGCGCCCGGTGTCGATGAAGACACATTGCTGCGTCTGGCCGGCGCGTTGGAAAAAGGTTCCGAGCATCCGCTGGCCGAGGCAATTCTGGATGCCGCGAACGCCCGGGCGCTGGATCTTCCAAGTGCGGAAGACTTTGAGGCGGTGACCGGCAAGGGCGTGACCGCCAGCGTCCTTGGTGAAAAGGTCTTCTTCGGCAATGCCGCCTTCGCGGCCGGCACCGGCGCAGATCTGGCCGTTCTGAACGACCGGGCAGAGGAACTTTCTCTTCTGGGCAGGACGATCATGTTCCTGGTCAAGGAGGAGGACGGCAAAGCCGTGTTGCAGGGACTGATCGGTGTGTCCGATCCGGTCAAGCCGAACGCCAGGGCGGCCATCGACGCTCTCCACAAGGATGGCGTCAAAATCGTCATGGCAACCGGGGATGCCCCGCGCACGGCGGAAGCGGTGGCCGGGGCGCTTGGAATTGACGAAGTGCGCGCGGGCGTTTTACCGGAGGGCAAGCAGAAGCTGATTGAAGACCTGAAAGCAGCCGGGCACACTGTTGCGATGGCCGGGGACGGGGTCAATGATGCGCCGGCACTGGCCGCCGCCGATGTCGGGCTCGCTATGGGAACCGGCGCCGATGTGGCGGTGGAAAGCGCCGGGCTGACGCTGCTCAAGGGCGATCTGGAGGGAATATTGCGCGCCCGCACGCTTGCTAGGGAGACGGTTCGCAATATCCGTCAGAACCTCTTTTTCGCCTTCGTTTACAACGCGGTCGGTGTGCCGGTTGCCGCTGGCATCCTTTATCCCGTGTTCGGCATCCTGCTCTCGCCCATGCTGGCGGCGGCGGCCATGAGCATGTCTTCCGTCTCCGTAATCAGCAACGCCCTGCGCCTGCGCACTCTGAAACTGTGAGGTGTCACATGAATATCGGTACGGCATCCGAACAGAGCGGTCTCCCGGTCAAGACCATCCGGTACTACGAGGATATCGGGCTGGTCTGCCCGCAGCGGAGCGAAAACGGCTACCGGGATTTTTCTCCGAATGATCTGCAACGTCTGATGTTCCTGCAGCGTGCGCGCGGCCTTGGCTTTTCCATCGGAGAATGCCGCGAGCTCCTGTCGCTTTATGGCGACAGCCACCGGGCCAGCGCTGATGTCAAGGCGTTGACGCAATCGAAAATTCGCGAAATGGACCGCAAGATCGCCGAGCTTCAATCCTTGAAGCGGGTCTTGAGCGATCTGGTGAATGCCTGCCATGGCGACGAGCGGCCGGACTGCCCGATTATCGACGATTTGTCCGGCAAGGCCACATCCCGGGATGTGGCGGAGAAGGGCCGGCATTGAGCAGGAAGATGCCGGCCGCTGCCGCAGTTTGAAAATGTTAATCCGGAAGAGTTAGAGAACACACGCCTGTGCCCATGGGGGCTAACGGGTCAACGGAATATCTCTGGAGTTTATAATAATGGCGGTCAAACGCGTTGGTGTGATTTTTCTGGCAATTGCGGCTGGAGCGGGTGCGGCCTTCGCCCACGGCGGCGCGACAGGCGTCGTCAAGGAACGCATGGACACCATGTCGGAATTCGGAAAGCAGGTAAAAACCGTCGGAAAGATGCTCAAGGGAGGCACATATGACCCCGCACAGGTCTCTTCCGCCGGCGAGGTCATCGCATCCCATGCGGGCGAGGCGCTGGTAACGCTCTTTCCGGATGACAGCGATCACTCCCCATCCGAGGCAAGTCCCGCCATCTGGACGGAATGGTCGAAGTTTCAGGCGTATGCCGGCGATCTTCAGGTCGCGGCGCTGACGTTGAAGGATCTTGCCGACGACGGCGCGGACAGGAAGGAGATTGCCGGTGCCTTCGGGGCGCTCGCGGGCACCTGCAAAGCCTGCCACGAAGCGTTTCGCATCAAGAAATAGCAGCGTACCGCCGTTCGGGAGCCTGAACCTGTGGCCATTCGGCTTGCCACACCCCTCGTCATGTTCTACCTGACGGTCAAATTATTTGATCCCGGGGCCGAACAGGAGACAAACCGACATGACCATCCGCTACCACAAGGGCGACCTTCCCGACCTGAAGGCCTATGAAACGGCGAATGCGGTGGCGGTCGATTCCGAAACCCTCGGCCTCAAACCACACCGGGACCGCCTGTGCGTGGTGCAGTTGTCGCCGGGCGATGGTTCGGCCGATGTGGTGCAGATCGCACGCGGCCAGAAGGAGGCTCCCAACCTGGCTGCCCTCATGACCGATCCGTCCAAACCGAAAATTTTTCATTTCGCCCGGTTTGATGTCGCCGTTCTGCGGCACTATCTGAACATTCATGTTTCGCCGGTATGGTGCACGAAGATCGCATCCAAACTGGTGCGCACCTATACTGACCGGCACGGACTGAAGGACATTACCCGGGAACTCCTGGGCGTGGATCTTTCCAAGCAGCAGCAGAGTTCCGACTGGGCGGCAGAAACTCTGTCCGATGCGCAACTGGCCTACGCCGCTTCGGATGTGCTGCATCTGCACGACTTGAAGGAGAAGCTGGAAGCAATGCTTGTGCGCGAAGAGAGGATGCACATAGCCGAGGCCTGCTTTGCCTTTTTGCCGACGCGTTCGGAACTTGACCTGAAAGGGTGGGACGAAACCGACATCTTCGCCCATTCCTGACCCTCGCAGACCGGCCGCAAGCGGTGGCCGGCATGCCTGAATTTCGGAGACCTTGTTGAGCGCGATCAGTGAATATCCCGGAGGTCCGGCCCCCGGCCGGGCATGGAGCAGGGCGCAGCGGGCCGCGCGCCGGCACAGCCTCCTGGTGCGGACATTGCGCTGGTTGTTTCCCGGCATCGGTCTTTTGATCCTCGGCGGAATGATCGGTGCCGTGGTTCTGTTCAATGTGCTCAGCGGCTTTGGCGCCGCCAACATGATGCTGACCAGCGAAGGCCTGGTCATGGACCACCCGGAACTTTCCGGACATGACGGCGAACGATCCTACAAGGTGACGGCGCGCAGGGCCATTCAGCGTCTATCCGATCCGCGGATCATCGATCTGGAGGCGATCCACGCCGATATCGTGCTGAGTGCCGATCAGAGCGCGCAGATCGTCGCGCTCAAGGGCATCTATAACAATGCGGCGGAGACGCTGCGCCTGTATGAGGGGATCCAGCTCGAATGGAGCGAGGGCTACACGGTGGAACTGTCCGAAGTTCAGGTCGATCTGAGCAATGGAGCCCTGTCTACCAATAAACCTATTTCCATCCGTTCCGATCAGGGGCGTGTTGCTGCCGGCAAACTCACCTATGATAAGAAAAAGGGAATCGTCCGGTTTATGGACGGCATCAAGATGACCATTAATCCGGCTGCCAAGGACGGTAACAAATGAGATTTTTCAGGTTGATTGCAATTGCCGCCATGGCTGCGCTTTTTGCCGGAGCGGCCGTGGCACAGACATTTTCCGACGCATTTGCCGGATTTGGTTCCAATGACGGCGAACCGATCGAGATTGAAGCGGGCGAGCTGAGAGTTGAAGACGGCAATAACACTGCGACCTTCGTCGGCGATGTGGTGGTGACACAGGGCGGCACCAGCCTGAAGACGCAGCGCCTGAAAGTCTATTATGCCGGTTCCGGCGCCAAAGCGTCCGAAACGGCGGTACAGCAGCGGATTTCCCGTCTTGAGGCAGCTGGCGGCGTCTATATTTCCTCCAAGGATCAGACGGCAAAAGGCGATGCCGCGAGTTTCGACATGAACCGAGAGCTCATGGTCATGACCGGCCGTGAGGTTGTGCTCAGCCAAGGCCCCAATGTGGTGGTCGGCAACAAGCTCACCGTCAATCTGAAAACCGGTCAGGCCAACTTGACGGCCGGCCAGGGCAAAGTGTCCGGCCAGGGCGGCGGCAGCGGCCGGGTGAAGGTTCGGATTCTTCCCAATAGCGTAAAGGGCGAGTGAGGTGACCCTGACTCGACAGCTCCCCTCGCAGCCCTTATGTGAAGCTGCGGCAAGGATCGATTGGACGGCGCACCGGTGAAGAGAACCTCTTCGGATTACAACGGACTGCATGGAGACATGCCGGGACAGGAACATGCGCAGGAAGACCTGTCGCGAGCCCTGGTCGTTGATGGTATCGGCAAGACCTACGGCCGCCGTCAGGTGGTGAAGTATGTCAGCCTCACTGTGAAGCCAGGTGAGGCCGTAGGCCTGCTCGGGCCGAACGGGGCCGGTAAAACCACGACATTTTACATGATCACTGGCCTGATCCGCCCTGATCAGGGGCAGATCTCCCTCGAAGGCTTTAACATCACCCGCATGCCCATGTACCGCCGGGCGCGGCTCGGGATCGGCTATCTGCCGCAGGAAGCTTCCATTTTTCGCGGCCTCACGGTCGAAGAGAATATCCGCGCGGTACTGGAGGTTATCGAGCCGAACCGGCGGAAGCGCCGGGAGGAACTTGACGAGCTGCTGGCGGAATTCGGCCTGACTCATTTGCGCAAGTCTCCGAGCATCGCGCTGTCCGGCGGTGAACGCCGCCGCGTGGAAATCGCGCGTGCGCTTGCAAGCCGCCCCTCGTTCATGCTGCTGGACGAGCCCTTTGCCGGTATCGACCCGATTGCCGTCGGCGACATTCAGCAACTGGTGCGCCATCTGACCCAGCGTGGCATTGGCGTTCTGATCACGGATCATAATGTCCGTGAAACACTCGGGCTTATCGACAGGGCCTATATCATCGCGGCAGGGGAGGTTCTGACCGAAGGCCTGCCCCAGGAAATTGTCACCAATCCGGATGTGCGCCGGCTTTATCTGGGTGAACAATTTACGCTTTGATGACAGGCGGTCGGCTAGGTTATACACTCGGTCTGCAACAAATAAGCAAAAAGCAGACCAACTGGGTATAGCGGGCACCTAAGAAACAGATGGCCATTTCAACAAAGCTGGAAATGCGGCAGAGCCAGTCTCTGGTGATGACGCCGCAGCTGATGCAGGCGATCAAGCTTTTGCAGATGTCCAATCTTGATCTGGTCGCCTATGTCGAGGCCGAGCTGGAACGCAATCCGCTATTGGAAAAGGGCGAGGCAGGCGACGCTCCCGCAGAAGGCGAAAGCGGGACCGACAGCCGGAGCGAGCCTTATGCTGATGGCGCCGACGCGCCCGAAAGCGCCTCTGCCGAAGAGCCCGGCTCGGGTGACTGGATGCAGAACGACCTGGAAACCGGTTCGGAGGCGATTGCCTCGCGCATGGACACTGATCTCGGCAATGTCTTTCCGGATGAACCGGGCGTTCCCGCTTCTCCCGATCCCGCGCTCCTGAAGGCTGGAGACAGCTATAAGAACGTATCCAGCGGCGGCCCGTCGGAAGACTACAATCTCGAGGCTTTCGTTGCCGAGGAAGCCTCGCTTGGCGCGTCCCTAGAAGAACAGATGCATCTGGCGCTCAGCGATGAGGCGGACAAGCTGATTGCAGGACATCTGATCAATTCGCTGGACGAAAACGGCTATCTCTATCTGGATCTTCCCGAGACCGCAGATCTGCTCGGTGTCGACGTGTCACGGGTCGAGAGTGTGCTAGCCGTTCTGCAGACCTTCGAACCGGCCGGTGTTTTTGCCCGGAACCTTGCCGAATGCCTGAAGCTGCAGCTGATCGACAAGAACCGTTTCGATCCGGCCATGGAAGCCTTGATCGACAATATCGAGCTGCTCGCCAAACGCGACCTTGCCGGGTTGAAGAAAACCTGCGGCGTGGACGACGAGGATCTTGTCGAAATGATCGCGGAAATCCGCGCGCTGGACCCCAAACCCGGCAGCGTCTTCGGATCGTCGCTGGTGCAGCCGGTGGTGCCTGACGTGTTCGTGCGCCCGGCAAATGACGGCACCTGGGCGGTGGAGCTCAATTCCGACACGCTGCCCAAGGTGCTCGTGAACCAGACCTACTATGCAAGAGTCATCAAGACGGCGCGCAAAGAGGGCGAGAAGGAATACCTGACGGATTCCCTTCAGACGGCGAACTGGCTCGCCAAAAGCCTCGATCAGCGGGCCAGGACCATATTGAAGGTTTCCACGGAGATTGTGCGCCAGCAGGACGGGTTTCTGACATACGGCATCCAGCATCTGCGGCCCTTGAACCTGAAAACCGTTGCAGAGGCCATCAGCATGCATGAATCGACGGTCAGCCGCGTGACCTCGAACAAGTTCATGTCAACGCCGCGCGGCATTTACGAGCTGAAGTACTTCTTCTCCTCCGCCATTTCGGCAACGGTCGGCGGCGATTCCCATTCGGCCGAATCTGTTCGTCACAAGATCAGGCAGATGATCGATGCGGAGGACCCAAAAGCGATCCTTTCCGATGACACGATTGTCAAAATTCTGAAGGACGACGGTGTCGATATCGCCCGCAGAACGGTCGCGAAATACCGGGAAGCCATGAAAATAGGCTCGTCGGTTCAGCGCAGACGGGAGAAAAATGCGCAATTTTGAAACTACGAGGATTTTTTTTCAGCCGACGGCCACGAGCTATTTTTGAGATATTTCAGAGATTTCCACGGAAACAACCCGAACCGTTTACTCAATGGTTCCGCGAGGAATGTAAGCTTCCCCGTAATCGATTGACTCTTTGCGATACCGCAATTATAGGACCGCCCTCGTGGCGTAAACAGGGGATGGCGCTTCGGCGCTGACTGGTCCATTCTGTAGACTTGAAACGTTCCGCGTTTCAGCATCGGCAGACTGGCCGGTGTATCGGACAATACAAAAAGAAGAGGTCCCCATGGCTTTGCGAATTTCGGGAAAGCATGTTGATGTGGGCGACGCAATGCGCGAGCACATCACAGACCGAATTGAAGACGCAGTGTCGAAATACTTCACTGGCGGTTTCACAGGCCAAGTTACGCTCAGCAGGGAAGGCAACGGCTTCAAGTCGGAATGCAGCCTGCATCTGGACACCGGCATTGTGCTTCAGGTGTCCGCACAGGATCAGGAACCTCGCACCAGCTTCGACCTTGCTGCTGACAAGGCCGAAAAAAGGTTGCGGCGCTATAAGCGCAAGCTGAAGGACCATCACAGCCACAACGGCAATGGCCGGGAGGCTCTCGAGGCAGCGTCTTACGTGCTGGCCTCACCGGATGAAGACGAGGAAGTGCCGGCGGATTTCAATCCGCTCGTCATTGCCGAGACTTCTGCGAAAGTTAAAACCATGACTGTCGGCATGGCGGTTATGGAGCTGGATCTGACCGAAGCGCCGGTTGTCATGTTCAAAAATGCGGCAAATGGCGGTGTCAATGTTGTTTATCGAAGGTCGGATGGCAATATTGGGTGGATAGACCCAGCACTGGTGGCCACTGAGGCCGCCTTGTAATGATGCGGACGGAACCGGCTTCCCATGGAAGCCGGCTTCCGAAACATGTAGGCGAAAGAATGGATCTTGGTGATCTTCTGGGTAAAGACGCGGTTGTTGCCGGGTTAAAAGCAAAAAGCAAAAAACAGGCAATTCAGGAACTTTCCGCAAAAGCGGCGGAACTGACGGGTCTTTCGGAGCGCGAAGTCTTTGACACGCTGCTTCAGAGAGAGCGCCTGGGCTCCACGGGGGTCGGTCACGGCATTGCGATCCCGCACGGCAAACTGACCCGGCTGGACCGTCTTGTCGGCCTGTTTGCCAAATTGTCCAAACCGGTGGAGTTCGATGCTCTGGACGATGAACCGGTCGATCTGGTGTTTCTGCTGCTGGCACCGGAAGGTGCGGGGGCCGACCACCTGAAGGCCCTGGCCCGGATTGCGCGTCAACTGCGGGATTCCGACGTGACCCGCGGCATCCGCGCATCTTCCGATGCCGGCGAGATCTACGAGCTTCTGACCCGGCCGATTGCCTCGTCGAACGCGGCCTGACAGAATTTCAGACACCCTGAAACCAAAAAAGACCGGCTCGTACCGGTCTTTTTTGTTTGGCGGATAACGCCCGGAATCCCGCAGGCCCGGTATCAAACCTCGGCGGGATTTGCGTCGCCCCCAACCAGACCCTGCTGACCGGCGGCCGGAATCTGACCCTTGCTGAGTGCGGGAAGGTGCAGGTCGGCGAGCTCGGCTGGTGGGGCGCTCTCTTCAGGAATGCGCCAGAGCATGGAGCGGATGGCGAGCTTGCCGAGCGCCTTGGTGGAAGTTGCAACTGCGATGATCACGGCAAGAAGCGGTCCGACTGCAACCGGGATGACCGGCCAGACAAGCTCGATCGGCTGTTGCGATACCCAGAACAGACCCGCCAGGCCGAACAGGGTCTGCGGCCACAATTTCTGAACGGCGAGCAGGACCGGCAGGCGCTGGACGCCACGTGCCTGTGCTCCCCAGCCAATGGTTTTGCCGAACAGCAACCCGCCCATGAAAAGCGTATGGGCAACGGCCATGATAGGCGCCAGCATTGCCGAATAGAGGATTTCGGCACCGACACTGACCAGTATGCGGGCCGTGCCGCCGAAGGCCCTGCGCAGGTCGGGACGTGCGAGCACATCGGCGACCGTTGCCAGTTTGGGCGCGAATACCATGGTCAGGATCGCAAAAAAGAGGAACGCACCGGTATCTGTCCGGAACGGGACATAGTCCGTCGTCATGCCGAGAATGGCGGCAGCGGTCATGAAGCCGATCCAGGCCGGTGAGCCGAGGAACATCAGGATGGCAAGCGCCAGCTGCGCCCGGCTGACGGGCTTGAGGCCCGGCATGGTCAGCAGACGCCGGTATTGCAGGTTGCCCTGGCACCAGCGCAGGTCCCTTCGCACGAATTCCAGAAGGTGGGGCGGGTTAACCTCGTAGCTGCCTGTCTCGAGCGGCAGGACCCGCACTTCGTATCCGGCGCGGCGCATCAGTACCGCTTCAACCTGGTCATGGGACAGGATCGAACCCGCAAGAGGGCCCTTGCCAGGCAGTTCCGGCAGCCGGCAGTGTTCCTTGAACGGCTTCAGGCGCAGCACCGCGTTATGGCCCCAGTACGGGCCGCAGTCGCCCTGCCACCAGGCGCTGCCGATGGTGTAGGAGCGCATGCCGAGCCGCATGCCGAACTGGAAGACCCGCGCAAAGGCGCTGTCCGTCGGCTGGCCGACAACAAGGCTCTGCAGAATGCCCACATTGGGATTGGCTTCCATACGCCGGACAAGGCCGGTGATCGCTTCTACGGACATGTAGCTGTCCGCATCCAGCACCAGCGCAAAATCGTGCCTGTCGCCCCAGCGGCCACAAAAATCCTCGATATTGCCGGCCTTGAAGCCCTTGTTGACGCTGCGCCGGCGGTAGATCACCTCCATCTGGCCTTCGAACCGCTCCGACAATCTGGCCGTCATCTGCTGTTCCTGGAGGGCAATATCCTCCATGGAGGTGTCGCTGAGCACATAAAGCGTGAAATGTTCCGCCTGGCCAGCCCGGATCAGATTGGAGACCATCGCGCTGAGATTGACTTCCAGACTGTCCGTATCCTCGTCGCGGACACAGGAAAGCAATGCCGTCGAGCTTTTCAGACGCGCGCCTGGGTCGCCATGCTCGATCGGGCAGACAGTCTCAATCGGGTTCTTCGTCAGCCGCATGATCAGCAGCCCGATCACGGCGTTCCAGAAGCCGATAATGGTCCAGGGCAACGTCATCATGAAACAGGCGAGAATGAAGGCATCAAGCACCGAATAACCGCCCGGAGACAGCGTCAGGGCCATGAGCGCTGTCAGAATGGCGAAGCTCACGATCAACAGTCCGGCAAAGGCAACGCGCCGTGAGGTCATATTGGCAGCTGTTTTATCGGAAATGGACATATCAAAGGCTCGAAACACTTTTTGGACTTCCATTCATGTCAATCATCGCAATAGTGCGCATGTCAAAAGGTTCTAATTTTGACAGAAGATGATGATCGGGAAGGGATGATAGCTGATGGCGGACGACGCTGCGGTGACGCGGATCACAGGCAATACGAAGGCGCTTTGGTACGCAAGCCGGGAGCGGTGTGTGATCGAGACCGTCGGCTGTGAAAGCCCTCAATCCGGCGAGGTCCGCGTTCAAACGCTCTTCAGTGGTATCAGCCGCGGCACGGAAGGCCTGGTCTTCCGCGGCGAAGTTCCGCAAAGCGAGTGGCAGCGCATGCGCGCGCCGTTCCAGGCCGGAGACTTTCCGTTTCCGGTCAAATACGGTTACGCCAATGTCGGCAAGGTTCTGGAGGGCGATCCCGGCCTTGCGGGCCGTGTCGTCTTTTCGCTCTTTCCACATCAAAGCGATTTTACTCTCCCTTCCGAGTGTTGCGTGCCGGTGCCGGACGGTGTTCCCGCACAGCGGGCCATCCTTGCAGCCAACATGGAAACGGCACTTAACGCTATATGGGACGGAAAACCATCACCTGGGGATCACATCTGCGTGGTTGGCGGCGGAGTTCTCGGACTTTTGATCGCTTACGTCGCCGGGCAGCTTCCCGGATCAGTGGTGACGCTCGTCGACACGAACCCGAAACGTGCCGCCATTGCCGAAAGCCTTGGCGTGCGCTTTGCCTTGCCGGAGGATGCCCCGGTCGATCAGGACCTGGTCTTTCACACCAGCGCGTCGTCCGCGGGGCTCACTACGGCGCTGAGGTGCGCGGGGGACGGAACCTCGATTATCGAGTTGAGCTGGTACGGTGCCATGGATGTGCAAGTGCCGCTTGGGGCGGATTTCCATTGCCGACGGTTGAAGCTGGTCTCCAGCCAGGTCGGCACCATTCCGGTGGAGCGCCAGGCGCGCTGGACGTACCGCCGCCGTCTGGAAACCGCGCTGTCGCTGCTTGAGGACCCGGCCCTCGACCGGCTGATCAGCCATCGGGTGCCGTTTGACGACCTGCCGGAGCGACTTCCCGATTTGTTGAACAAGGCGTCAGATGTGCTGGCCGCGCTTGTCGTTTATGACGGGGCACAGGCGTAATTCTGCCCGACCGCATTCCCCAGAG
>JBNLAU010000379.1:0-13909 GCA_050302295.1 Roseibium sp.
AAGGGCCGCAAGGTTGTTATGGAGCCGTCGAACTGGCCAACGGCCGCCGTCACCAGCGGCTTTTCAGCAAAGAAACACGCATCCGAGACCAGATAGCGCGTGTCGAAATTGTCGGACCCGTCGACCACCAGATCATAGGCAGTGACCAGCGACATGGCGTTGTGGCCCGCGAGGCGGGTCGGATGCGGCTCGACTTTCACATTCGGGTTGAGCCGCGCAATGGCTTCTGCGGCGCTGGCGACCTTCGGTTCGCCGAGCTGGTCCGTGTCATGGATCACCTGGCGCTGCAGGTTGGACAGGGAAACGCTGTCGTCATCGACAATGCCGAGCGTGCCGACACCGGCGGCAGCCAGATATTGCAGAACCGGCGCGCCCAGGCCTCCGGCGCCGATCACCAGGACACGGGCGCTCTTCAGCTTCTGCTGACCTGCCCCGCCGATTTCATGCATGACGATGTGGCGGGCATAGCGTTCAAGTTCGGCGGGCGAAAGCATCTTGGGTCCTGTCTGGGGTCACTACCGGTAAATGGGGGCTATGGGCCTGTGCGATCAAGTGTCTGGCCCTAACCCAGTATCTTGCTCACCAGCCGGGCGGTGTAATCCACCATCGGGATTACCCGTGCATAGTTCAGCCGCGTCGGGCCGATGACGCCCAGAACACCGACGATGCGCTGGTTGCTGTCCCGGTAGGGCGAGACGACGAGAGACGAGCCGGAAAGCGAAAACAGATTGTTTTCCGAACCGATGAAAATGCGCACGCCATCGCCTTTTTCCGCAAGACCGAGAAGCTGGATGAGATCCCTTTTGTTTTCCAGGTCGTCAAAGAGCAGCCGGATCCGCTCCAGATCCTCGGAGGCGTCGAGGTCGGTGAGCAGGTTTGAGCGGCCGCGCACGATCAGGGTGCCAGGATCATTGGCCCGGCCCCCGCTCCACACTGCAAGGCCCGCGTTGACCACCTTCTGGCTGATCTGGTCCAGTTCGGCCTGGTCCGCGTCGCGGACCTTTTCCAGTTCACCGCGGATTTCGGACAGCGTGCCGCCCTGGATCTGTGCATTCAGATAGTTTGATGCCTCGACAAGAGCCGAAGACGGCAGGCCGGCGGGCAGGTCGATCACACGGTTCTCCACCGATCCGTCTTCGCTGACCATGATCACCAGCGCCTTTTGCGGCTCGATGCGGACGAATTCGATGTGTTTCAGCCGCATGTCGGACTTGTGGGTCAGCACGACGCCTGCCCCCTGGGACAGGCCCGACAGCATCTGGCTTGCCTCGGTCAGCACTTGCTCCGCCGAATTCGCCTCCTGCGATGCCCGCACCTGCACATCGATCTGGCGGCGCTCGTCCTGGGTGAGGTCACCGACTTCCAGAAGCGCGTCGACAAAGAACCGCAGGCCGATTTCGGTCGGCAGACGTCCGGCGCTGGTATGCGGAGAATGCAGGAGCCCCAGATGTTCGAGGTCCGACATGACATTGCGCACCGACGCAGGCGAAAGGGACATGGCCAGGTTGCGGGACACGTTGCGTGACCCGACCGGCTCGCCGGTTTCCAGGTAGGTTTCAACGATCGAGCGGAAGATTTCGCGGGATCTCTTGTCGAGGTCGCTGAGGCTCAAGGCGTGTTCTCCGTGTGCTGACCGCAAAGCGGGATCAACTGAGTTGCTGATACACCCAAGATATAGGCGCAAAATGGGCGTGTCGTGAAGCTGCCCCTTTACCTGAAGTGAAAATGGGGTCTACAAGGCCCGAACATTAACGGGAAACCGGGGTTTCCACTGAGCCAAGGTCGAAAGGATTTTCATGCGTCCGTCAAAACGCGCAGCCGACGAGCTGCGGGCCGTCACCCTGGAGCGGGGTGTTTCCAAACATGCGGAAGGTTCCTGCCTGGTGAAATTCGGGGACACGCATGTTTTGTGCACAGCCAGCCTGGAAGAGCGGGTTCCGCCGTGGCTGCGTGGCCAGAACCGGGGCTGGGTGACTGCGGAATACGGCATGCTGCCGCGCGCGACCGGCGATCGTATGCGCCGTGAGGCATCCGCCGGAAAGCAGTCGGGCCGTACCCAGGAAATTCAGCGTCTGATCGGCCGTTCCCTGCGCGCCGTTGTCGATCTGGAAGCTCTTGGCGAAGCACAGATCACAGTGGACTGCGATGTTATCCAGGCCGACGGCGGCACCCGTACCGCATCTATCACCGGTGCCTGGGTGGCCCTGCGTGATTGCGTTGAATGGATGAAAGCCCGTGACATGGTTTCGCGCGAAGTGCTGAAGGATCAAATCGCCGCGATTTCCTGCGGCATCTATGAAGGCACACCCGTGCTCGACCTGGACTACGCCGAGGACAGCACCGCGGAAACCGATGCGAATTTCGTCATCACCGGTTCCGGCGGCATCGTCGAAATCCAGGGAACCGCGGAAGGCGCTCCTTTCTCCGAGGACGAATTCGGCCAGTTGCTGGGTCTCGCCAAATCGGGCATTGGCCGCCTGGTCGACCTGCAGAAAATGGCTATTCTTTAAGGAGCCTTGGCGATGAGCCACCGGAAACTGGAACCCGGCAAGCTTGTGGTCGCAAGCCACAACAAGGGCAAGATCCGCGAAATAAACGAGCTGCTTCAGCCTTTTGGCTTCGAAGTGGTGTCGGCCGCCGACCTTGACCTGCCTGAGCCGGAAGAGACCGGTCTTACGTTTGAGGAAAACGCCGCCATCAAGGCTCACGCCGCCGCCGAGGCCTCCGGACTGCCGGCGCTTGCCGATGACAGCGGGTTCTGCGTTGCCGCCCTCAATGGCGATCCGGGTATTTATTCCGCGCGCTGGGCAGGTCCTGAAAAGGACTTTGCTATGGCCATGCGCACCGTCGAGGAAAAGCTTCAGACCATGGGGGCGTCGTCCTCCGAACAGCGGCGCGGCTCCTTTGTCGCGGTTCTGTGCGTGGCCTGGCCGGACGGTCATCAGGAAATGTTCCGCGGCGAAGTGGAAGGCGATGTGGTCTGGCCGCCGCGAGGCACCCAGGGCTTTGGCTATGATCCGATTTTTCAACCGGACGGACATCAGCGGACTTTTGGCGAGATGACGTCGGACGAAAAACATGGCTGGTCCAGGGACACGCAGGCATTGTCGCACCGGGCGCGCGCGTTCCAGGTGTTTGCCGGCCGTTGCCTGGAAGGGTAGATACAGTGACGCAACAGGGAAAAACGGACGGAGGCTTCGGCATTTACGTGCATTGGCCGTTTTGCGCTGCCAAATGCCCCTATTGCGATTTCAACTCCCATGTCCGTCACCAGCCGGTTGACCAGGCCCGGTTTGCCGCCGCCTTCGAACGCGAACTGTCCCACTTTGCCGAGCTGACTGGCGGCAAGACCGTCCAGTCCATTTTTCTCGGCGGTGGAACGCCCTCCTTAATGGACCCGGCAACCGTCGAGCGTATCCTGACCGTGATATCCGGTCTCTGGTCGCTCGACACGGACGTGGAAATTTCCATGGAGGCCAATCCGTCTTCAGTGGAAGCGGAGCGCTTCAGGGGATATCGCGCTGCCGGCGTCAACAGGGTGTCGCTGGGTGTCCAGTCCCTGATCGATACGGATCTCAAGCTGCTTGGCCGTCTTCATGATGCCAAAACGGCCCGCGCCGCCGTCGAAACCGCCCGTGCCACCTTTCCGCGCCTGTCCTTCGATCTTATCTACGCCCGCCCAGGCCAGACGCTGGCCGGCTGGGAACAGGAACTTGGCGAGGCAATCGCGCTCGCCGCCGATCACCTGTCGCTTTATCAGCTTACGATCGAGGAAGGCACGCCGTTTCACACCCTCTATCATGCCGGCAAGCTGAAGATGCCGGATCAGGAGCTGGGTGCTGAGTTTTATGAACTCACGCAGGACGTGACCTCGGCCGCGGGCCTTCCGGCCTACGAAGTCTCCAATCACGCAAGGCCCGGTGCGCAGTGCCGCCACAACCTGGTTTATTGGCGCTATGGCGACTATGTGGGCGTGGGACCGGGCGCGCATGGGCGGCTGACCGTCGGTGTCAACCGGCTGGCCACTGCCACCGAGCGCCACCCGGAAACCTGGCTCGAAAATGTCGAGCAATATGGTCACGCCATGGTGGAGAATTCAGGCCTTTCGGAAGAAGAGCAGGGCGATGAATTCCTGCTGATGGGCCTGCGACTCACCGAGGGAATCGATCTCACCCGATATGAGAAATATGCCCATAGGTCCGTTGATCCGAAGCGGCTTAATGCGCTTTTGGAGCATGGAATGGTGGAACAAATGGGGAAAAACCGCGTTCGCGCGACCCGTGAAGGATTTTTTGTTCTCGATGCGGTGGTTGCAGATCTCGCCGCCTGAGCGAAATTATCTGGCTCGAATTATTACTCTACCAAATTGATTTAAATGCCGTATCCGCATTTGTGCGATGCACTTTGAATTGTTGCCAAAGTAAGTCTTGGCCCAATTGTGAGCGGTACTGCCCGCGACTGCATGACAATAAGCAGTATTGCGGGGGGCTGCTCGTCTGGCTATCCTGTTGCAATGCAAAAGACGGTGCAATAACGAACGGGCCGCAGCACGATGTTCTTTAACTTCGTCAAGGGGCAAGCGGCGGCTTCAAAAACAAAGGAGATGCGCCTTTGCCATTCTATCACCTTTACGAGCTGAACCACGCGGCCATGGCGCCGCTGAGGGCGGTCGCGGACATGACGCGGCTCTACTTCCAAAATCCGCTCAATCCTCTGACCCACACCAGCTACGGCCGCCAGATCGCGGCAGGCTGCGAGGTGCTTGAACGGACGACCCGCCGCTATGGCAAACCGGATTTCGGCCTGAAGGAAACAGTGGTTGGCGGCGTCCGCGTGCCGGTGCGCGAGAACATCGTCTGGAACCGGCCCTTCTGCGACCTGATCCACTTCGAGCGCGGCGTCACTTCGCACCGCAACGATCCGAAGGTGCTGATCGTCTCGCCGATGTCGGGCCACTATGCGACGCTGCTGCGCGGCACTGTAGAAGCCCTGCTGCCCAACTCGGACATTTATATCACCGACTGGATCGACGCCCGTATGGTGCCCATACAGGACGGCAAATTCGATCTGGACGATTACATCGACTACATCATTTCGATGCTGCATTTCCTGGGGCCGGACACCCACGTGCTCGGCGTTTGCCAGCCTTCGGTGCCCGTTCTGGCGGCTGTTGCCGTCATGGAGGATCGCGAGGATCCTTATGTGCCGTCGACCATGACCCTGATGGGCGGGCCGATCGACACGAGGGTGGCTCCAACGGCGGTGAACGATCTGGCCATGTCCAAGGGCCTCGACTGGTTCAAGAACAACGTCATCATGAAAGTGCCCTTCCCGCATCCCGGTTTCATGCGCGACGTTTATCCGGGCTTCCTGCAGCTTTCCGGCTTCATGAGCATGAATCTGGATCGCCACGTGACGGCCCACCGGGAGTTTTTCCAGCATCTGGTGGAAGGCGATGGCGACAGCGCGGAAAAACACCGCGATTTCTATGACGAATATCTCGCAGTGATGGATCTGACGGCTGAATTCTATCTCCAGACAGTCGAAACCGTATTCATTGAGCACGCACTGCCCAATGGCACGATGATGCATAACGGTCGCCGAGTCGATTGCGGCAAGATCACCCGCACGGCGCTCCTGACCGTGGAAGGTGAGAAAGACGACATCACCGGCCGCGGCCAGACCCGGGCGGCGCATGCTCTTTGCACCAGCCTGCCGGACGACATGAAAACGCACTACGAGCAGCCGAATGTCGGCCACTACGGGGTCTTCAACGGCTCGCGCTGGCGCTCGGAAATCGCACCGCGTGTCATGGACTTCATCCGCTCCAACCGGGACGGCGTGCAGCAACCGGCGCCGAAAACGCTTCGCAAGAAGACTCCAAAACTCGCGGCCGGAACAACCGGCGGCGGTTCGCTTGAGGAGATACTTCTGACGAAGCCGGACGGTGTCGCCGATGATCTGAAAGCCATCAGCGGTGTCGGCCCGAAACTGGAAACGGCTCTCAACGAAGCGGGGATCTTCCACTACTGGCAAATCGCCTCCCTGACCGCCGAGCAGATCGAGGCGCTTGACGGCAAGCTCGATTTCCGCGGCCGGATCGCGCGCGACAACTGGATCAGGCAGGCTCGAGAGCTGTCCGAGACTGTCGGCTGATCATTGGTTCATGGATGCCGATCGGGCATCCATGCCTGTGAGGCCAACTTTTCCGTGCAACAAGTGATCGGAAATCCGGTTGACGAACAGGTGGCGATATTGCCGCGATTTCAATAAATTATGCCCGGCGAACCTCGGTTTACGCCGGGCTTTTTCTATTTTGGCGCACTGTGTTGAACATCACAAATCCTTGAAGCTTTCACCGGCAATCACCACTTGAGAAATGTGGATGTCTGAAATGGATAGGACGATGACGACGACCAAAAGTTGCATGATCAAACCTGCCTGGACACCGGCTACCATCGGTCTGATGGTGCTCGGGTTCATGGTTTTCTGGCCGCTTGGCCTCGCCATGCTTGCCTATATTCTCTGGGGCGACCGTTTTGAGGACATGTTCCGGGACGCGAAAGATCAATGGCGGGGCAGTCCGCTGAAGGGAGCATTTGATCAGATGTCAAATACTGCTGGCTATGCGCGCACCGGAAACGTTGCGTTTGACGACTACCGCGAACGGGAACTGAAGCGCCTGGAAGAAGAACGTGCCAAGCTCGACAAGATGCGCGCCGAATTCGATGACTTCCTGCGTGAACTGCGCCGCGCGCGCGACCAGGAAGAGTTCGACCGCTTCATGGCCAACCGGGGACGAAATACCGGCGGCAGCGAAAGCGCCCCGTTATAAGTCTTTTCCTCCCGGACCGTCCTTGGATGGCCTGACTGAGAGCGGCGCCTTCAAAAAGCGCCGCTTTCGTCGTTTTGGACGGGCGGCAGGTCTGTGCCGGGTGATATAAAATGGGCGCAACTGATTCGTTGGATTCCCGCTGTTCATGTTTTCACGCTCCGGCAAGAAGCGCCTGCCAGATCATATAGACATCCAAACCGGAACAAATGCGGTGCGAATCCGCCTGCGCGCCAACCCAAAGGCGCGGCGCTATCTCCTGCGGCTGCCGGCCGACAGGTCGGGGCCCGTCCTCACCGTGCCCAAGGGCGGCAATCTGGCACGCGCCGAGCATTTTGCCCGCCAGCACATCGACTGGCTGGTCGAGCGCCTTGAGGACCGGCCGGATCACATCGTCTTTCAGCCTGGCGACATTCTTCCCCTTCGCGGAGAGGACCATGTCATCGTTCCGACCGGCAAATTGCGCGGCCTTGTTTCCGCAGGCCATACGGAAGAGGGCTTTCCGGCGTTGTTCGTACCGGGAGCAGAGGATCATATTCCGAGGAAAGTCACGAACTGGCTGAAAGAACAGGCACGGTCCGATCTGACGGAAAGGGCCGGTCTGCATGCCGGAACGATCGACAAGAAAATTGCCGCGATCAGCATTCGCGATACCAAAAGCCGCTGGGGGTCATGCGCCTTCAACGGCCGCCTGTCCTTTTCCTGGCGTCTGATCCTCGCCCCGCCCGACATTCTGGACTACGTCGCCGCGCATGAGGTTGCGCATCTGCAGTAAATGAACCATTCCGCCCGCTTCTGGCGTCTGTGCGAGCAATTGGCACCGCAAACGCCGGCAGCCCGGGTCTGGCTGAAGGAAAACGGGACTCGTCTGCATGGCTTCGGCTGAATGCCGGCCGAAATTCGGGAAACGCCCTAGGTGACGGCCCCATAAATGAAGATGAAATGGCATGGAAAGTGGCGAAACACAGATAGGAAGGGTGCGCAGAGCGGACTTGATGCCCGGTCAAGCGCGCTGACGACGCGGAGCGAAGCCATTTCCATGTCCTTCGGATTTGACCGAATTGGGCTTCCTCTGCGTCGCGAAAGGCTTGAAAATGAACCACATTCCTGCGCTTTCGCTCCTTGAAGAAGACCAATTCGACTCAAACCATTTCAACTTCATTTATGGGTCCGCCACCTGGCCGCCGCCAAACAGGTTACGCAGCAGGTTGAGCGGGCCGCGGCGTTCGCCGGGGTCTCTGCGGCTGCCGAGGGGTGCGGGCGGCACAGGTTTGCTGCTTGAGCCCATGGACGCATTCGGCACCGGTTTACGCGGCGCGGACACATTGGCGGGTAAGCTCGGGACGCCCGGAAGGTTGGCCACGGGCAGTTTCTGGTGAGCCTTGTCCATGACCTCTTTCCAGACCCCGGCAGGCAGCGTGCCGCCGGTCGCCTTCCTGGTCGGCGAATTGTCGTCATTGCCGAACCAGACCGCCGTGGTGAGATTGCCGGTGTAGCCGATGAACCAGGCATCCCGGAAATCCTGGCTGGTTCCGGTCTTGCCGCCTGCCGGACGGCCGCTTTCCAGCCGCGCTTTGCGGCCGGTGCCGGTGAGCAGTGTTTCCGACATCATCAGGTTCATATTGCCGACCATGTCGCGCGCCACGACACGGCCACGTCCGTCGCCGGACCGGGAATAGAGCGTTTTGCCGTCAGCCGTCCGGATCCGCCGGATGACATGCGGCAGAACACCGTAGCCGCCGTTTGAAAACGGCACATAGGCCGCGGCGATTTCCAGAGGGGTTACTTCGGACGTGCCGAGTGACAGGGACAGGTTCTTCTTCAAGTCGGACGTGATGCCGAGCCGCTTGGCAGTGTTTGCCACTGTGCCTGCCCCGACCTCATAGGCCAGCTGGACCGCGATGGTATTGAGCGACAGGCTGAGCGCCCGTGTCAGCGTGACGTTGCCATAGTGCCGTTTGGAATAGTTTTTCGGTGACCAGCCGCCGATGGTGATCGGTTTGTCCTGGCGCACGGTTTGCGGCGTAAAGCCGTGTTCGAGCGCCGCCAGGTACACGAACGGCTTGAAGGAGGACCCGGGCTGCCGCTTGGCATAGACCGCCCGGTTGAACTGGCTTTTGGAATAGTCCGCCCCGCCGACCAGTGCTTTCACCGCGCCTGCCGTGTCCAGCGTTACAATCGCGCCCTGGCTGACCCCCAGCTTTTTGCCGTTTTCCTTCAGCGCCTTACGCAGCGCTTCTTCCGCGGCGCTCTGCATGGCGGGATCGATGGTCGTGTCGACAATGATGTCGCCTTCGATGGATCCGACAAAATGGGGCAGCACATCCATCACCCAGTCGGCGGCATAGTTGTCGCTGGCGGTGGTATAGCGCCGCACCACTTTGGCCGGTGCTGCGATGGCGTTTTTCGCCTCGTCGGCGGTGATGTAGTTTTCCTCATGCATCGCGGCGAGCACGAGCTGGGCCCGGTCCTCGGCAAGGTCCGGATTGCGGGCCGGCGAGTAACGCGACGGCGCCTTCAGAAGACCGGCGATGGTGGCTGCCTCCGCCACGGTGAGCAGCCGCGCGGATTTGCCGAAATAGCGCCGCGCCGCGGCATCGACGCCGTAAGCGCCCGAGCCCAGATAGACCCGGTTCAGATACATTTCCAGGATCTCGTCCTTGGAATATTCCGCCTCCAGCCAGAACGCGAGAACCAGCTCCTGGATCTTTCGCTTGATCGTGCGGTCAGGTTCCAGGAACAGGTTCTTGGCCAGCTGCTGGGTGAGCGTCGACCCGCCCTGCGAAAGCCGGCCGGAGGTAACATTGGTGTAAAGCGCGCGGACAAGGCCGACAGGATCGACACCGAAATGCGAGCGGAACCGGCGATCCTCAATGGCGATCACCGCGTTGGGCAGATAGGGAGGCAGTTGTTCCAGTCGGACGGCTTCGCCGCCCGTGTCGCCGCGATGGGCGATCAGGCTTCCATTGGCGGCAACGATTTTGACATTGGGCGGGCGGGCCGGAACCTGCCATTCTGAGGTTGGCGGCAGATAAGCGGCATAGTAGCCGACGACGCAGGCCACGGCGATGGTGCCCCAGATGCCGAGCACCATGCTCCAGTAAAGGCCCCGCTTCAGCAGCCGGCCAATCAGGGTCCTTGCCTGAAACCGGTTCTTCCGTTTCCGGCTGCGCCGTTTTGCACCCGAGCGGCCGCCCCTTTTATTGCCGGATGTGCCCTTGGCGGGCTTCCGGCGCTGCGAAGCCGCAGTTTTTTTGGCACCCGGTTTCCTGGTGCCGCCCGATTTGGTGGATTTCCGGGATTTGGTTTTGGAGGACTTCTTGCCGGCAGGCGCAGTGGGGCGGTCCTGCGGGCTGAGGCGCAGGTCAAGCAGGCTGCTGCTTGATTCTCCGAATGTCGGTTCAATCCGCGGCTGGCGTTTCGCCCGTTGCGCCATAGATCATCCGTCCCGTATTGACCCGGCCTGAGCGAATGAGCATTCGCCCGACGCGCCGGTTTCCCCGGAGATGATCCTAGAATGCGGCAATTTAAGGGGGCGTTAAGGCTTGGGATTTGGCACAAAACATCCGGCTGAGATTCTCAGCCGGATCAATGAACTGCCAGGCCGGCAAACAGGATCAGCTCGAATAGCGGCTCGCGTCGGCGCCGTAGTAGTTGACGTAGCGCGTGTTGAGCTCGGAAACGGGCATGATGATCAGCACGTCCGTCGTGCCGAACTGATGGTCCACCACGGCGCCGTCGCCGATAAAGGCGCCAAGGCGCAGATAGCCTTTGACGAGCGGCGGCAGCGAGCGCAGGGCTTCCTTGGCATTGATCTGATCCGCCGGCAGGCGGTTCATTTCCACATAGCGCTCCTCGACGGCACGCACGCGCCATTCCTCCGGGGCACGGGCGTTGTGATGTAGGAAGGAGAGCTGCCCGGCCAGGGCGTCCGGATTTGTGCCCTCGATTGAGGCACAGCCCAGCATCACATCAATATTGTGGCGCAGCACGTAAGCCCAAATGCCGTGCCAGAGAAGTTCGACGGTCTTCTTGTTACGGTAGGGCTTCAGGACACAGGAGCGTCCGAGTTCCATGAACCGTTTGCCGGGGTTGGCGTCGATCAGCGCCTGAATGTCATATTCGCCCTGCGTATAGAAACCGCTGTGCTGATCGGCGATTTCCTGGCGCAGAATTCGGTATGTGCCGACAATTTCCGGCTTCAGCCGGCCCAGCCTGTTGCGCTTCAGCGATGCGTGGTCGACCACAAGCAGGTGATCGCAATAGGCGTCGAACGGATCCGCGTCGCGGCGGGATGCCAGCGTATGGGCATCCGCGATCGCCGACATTTCTTCGTAGAAAACCTGATAGCGCAGGCTTTGCGCTTTTTTGATTTCCTTGAAATTCCGCGCCATGCGGACTTCCAGAGGTCCGATTCGGCCAAGTGTTTCACCGGTTTTCGCCGGCATGCGGAAAGGATGCATGGGGCGCGGAGCATTGGCCACGGCAGCGTCAGGGCGCATTGCCGGTGTAAATCTCCGGACCAGTTTTCTTGGAGAAAAGAGCCCTTGCCGCATTATGGACATTCCACCCTCGCGTATTCCCTTCAGGGCACTGTGGCCGGTTTCACAGTTCAGACGCTGTTTCACCAGCCGCTTTGCCTTCGACGGAGCACGGCCTGCAGATCAGGCAATGTGCTTCGGCCATGCCGTAGAACATAGTATTTCAACAACCGGATGACACCCTTGATTTTATTCGGAGGTCATCAGGATCAAGCTTAGCTTAGTGCATTATCCAGCCATGTTGAAGCATTTGAACCGGCGCGGTCCTGGCTGCAAGGCAGCTGGCCAGCAGCGGCCGCGGATTTTTCCGGGAATACGGCTCAGGACCGGCCGATTTCGGCAAGGGCGCCGGAAATGGCCTCCACAGACAGCGGTTTGGTCAGATAGCCGGCAGCGCCCACTTCAGTGGCCCTGTCCCGGGCATCCTTCATCACATCCGCTGTCACGATCAGCACCGGTACCGGGGGGCGGCCGCTGGCTTTTTCTGCTTCGCGGATTTTCTCGATTGCCTGGAAGCCGTCGAGGCCCGGCATGTGCAGATCCATCAGAACGGCGTCAAAAGCGCCGCTCGCGGCTTCTTCGACAGCCTTTTCCCCGTCAACCACCATCACCGGCACATGTCCGAGCTTGCGCAGCATGGCTTCGCTCAAAAGCCGGTTGATGTCGTTGTCCTCGGCGACCAGCAGCCGCAAGGGACGGGCAGGCAACCGTGTCCTGCTCGCGAGAAAACCATTGCTGACCGGTTCGGCACTGACGTCCCAGGCGTATTCCGTACCGCTATTGTCCAACAGGCCGGAAAAGATCTGGATGACGGTTTCGATGCGCACCGGCCGGATCAGATAGGCGGCGTAACCGGCTTCGCGCAGGTGATCGAGCCGTTCCCGTTCCGGCGGCGCAATCATGATGACGGCCGGGGCTTTGCAGCCGGTCAGACGGGCGGAGGCGAGCCAGCCGCCGCTGTCGGAAAGCGCGGCATTGTCTACGACAAGCAGGTCTGCCGAAATCAGGCTGTCATCAAGAGTGGAGCTGCCGGGCTCGAGAACCGTCACATCCGCATCATGCTGACCCAGGCGCTTTGCCAGCAGAGGACATTCGATCCGGCTGTTGCTGAGAAAGACGATCTTGCGATCCTTGACACCGGCAAGGCGTGGCTCGGCATCGGCTGAAAGGCTTTCAGGCACCGGCAGGGAAACCCGGAACAGCGCCCCGCCGTCTCCGGCCGGCTCGGCGGTAATCATGCCGCCCATCAGCCCGGCCAGACGTTGCGCAATGGCAAGACCGAGGCCCGTGCCGCCGAATTTGCGGGCCGGGCCGTGATCGACCTGTTCGAACTCCTGAAACAGACGTTCAGCCTCTGCCTGATCGAAGCCGATGCCCGTATCGCGCACCTCAATGTCGAGGAAGCTGCCGCCATCGGGATTAGGCCTGCCGGATAATTCAACGGCGACACCGCCCTCATCGGTGAACTTGACGCCGTTGCCGATCAGATTGAACAGGATCTGGCGCACCCTGGTTGCATCTATTGTCACCTCTTCCGGCAGGTCGAAGGCCAGCATGGCGCCGATTTCAAGATTCTTGGCGTGGGCCTTGGGGGCCAGCAACTCAACGACGTTTTCGGCAAGCGCTCCCACACGGACGGGGGTCGCCTGAATGTCCAGCTTGCCGGCCTCCACCTTGGAGAAGTCCAGCACTTCGTCAATGAGAAGCAGAAGCGTTTCGCCCGAGGTTTCAAGCGCTTCGATATAGGCGCCCTGTTCCTTGGTCAGGCGCGTGTCGCGCAAAAGGGCGGCCATGCCGAGAACGCCGTTCAAAGGCGTTCGGATTTCGTGACTGACGGTCGCAAGAAACCGGGATTTCGCCTCGTTGGAGCTTTCCGCCGAGTGCCGCGCGGCCAGCAGTTCCTCTTCGATCAGGCGGCGCTCGGTGACATCGCGCAGCACCGTCTGCACCAGTTGGCGGTCGGTAGCCGAGTCGCGTACGGGAATATCAATGCGCGAGAACCAGCGGCGGCCCTGCGCGGTCTCGATGTAAAGATCCTGAAATCCCATGCCTTCGTTGCGGTTCGCGGCGGCGGAGGCGGTGTCCCCTCCGCTTCGGCTGGCCGCTTGTGCGAGCGGCAATTGCATCGGGCTGCCCGGCTGCAGCCTGTGGTCCGGACCGAAGACATCGTCCGCCGCCGAGTTGACATAGGTAATGGTGCCGTCCTGATCGCGGCGGATCACGACGTCGCCGAGCGTTGCCAGAATGCTGGCATGGCGCTCGTCGGATTCGCCCAGTTCCCAGGCGCGGTCTTCCAGTTCCTCGCATCGGGCCATGAGACGGCGGATCTTGTCGTCCTTTGCCTGGATTGCGGCAACGGACCGGTGCATGTCGTCGGCAAACAGGCGCCAGACCGCAAGGCCACCGGCAAAAAAAGCGAGGCCGACGCCGAAGAACCGGTTGATGCCTTCGGCCGATACGAGCAGGAAGGCGGCGGCCAGACCGACCACCAGCCCGGCTACGGCCAGATGCTGCAGCGATTTCGCGGGCGCGGATA
>JBNLAU010000380.1:0-25816 GCA_050302295.1 Roseibium sp.
AGTGTATTTCATTACATCCGCCCGACTCAAATGTTCTCATTTTGTACTAATCCATATCAACAAAGGGCAAACCGAGCAATCCCTACCTGCCGATCTTGCCCGTTATACGTTCTTCAAACTCCTTTTGGGTCACTGCATCGCCGCCAGTCAGACCAAGGGTAGCGCTCTCAAGCGTGGTGTAGTGCTCTTCGACTACTGCCAGCTTGTATTTTCCGTCAGAGGCGTCTTCTAAGAAGTCGACCAAGAACCAGATAATATCGGCGTTGGATACATCGGAAGTTTCACTCATCTTGCCCATAGAGTAGTAGAATGGCGCATCAACTATCACAGCCATCTTTTTGCCCCAGCGGCGAAGGGTCGGCACCTTGATCTGGAGCTGTGGCATGAGTCTCTTGACGCCGCTACTGCGATAGTCTGGGCGACGTTTTTCTACGGGCATCTTGAGTGCACCGCTGTTTGCAACGAGTTCGTCAAATTCAAGCTGCATCTTTTTCCCAGAGAAATACACCGCCTGAACCTCAACAGCGACCCACTGCATTGGCGTGTTCCCACTGAGCCCCGATTTCACAAGGATCATGTCAATTCGTCCGACATCTTTCCCGGCTTTGCTGTCAAGGTTGCCACTTGATTCTAGGAAACCAACTTCACCTGCAAAAATCGGATTAGGATCATCGAGAAGCCGCTCACTCACTTTCCTGAATGCTGTCTTGTCCTGATGAAATCTCCATGGACATAGCGAGCGGATGCGGCCTCTTTCACCATGCAGTGGTGTAATGCCGCCATTGGTATCGCTGTACAGGCGGATTGAGCACACTCCCCCTGGCTTAGTGCATGTGGCGTAGCTTGAATCTGTCCTAAATGGGCACGCTAGCTCTTCCGCACGCTGGCGTTCCAACAGACCTCTCAATTTAGAGAGCCGTTTTTCCTCAGTGGGCTTGAGAGGAGCTTTGAGCGCTTTCTCTTCGAGCTCAAGTAGCCTATTGATTTCGGCTTTCTTCATTGCTGCGCCACCAACTTGATGTCGCGCGAGCCGAAGTCTTTCCTCGTCTGTCATGGTGTGAAATGGCTGCCCATACCACTCCGCAATATGAAATCGTTCTTCCGCCATGATAATCCCCTATGTCAGATCTAGTTGCGCCGATTCTAGCTGCTCAGGTCAACCAAAAGGAGCATGAGACAGAACTCACCTGCCTTCTTTGAGAAGCTCATCGTCAACCTTCTGGTCGCCATGGGCTACTGCGGCTCGCACCAGAATACTGCGGTGGGATTGAGAGTAGGGCCTCGTAGTTCAGACATATGTTCAAACCGGCTGGTGAACTTGCAGCTGATATCAAAGAATTGTATGAAATCGATGATTTAGAATGGTGCTGCCGGAGAGATTTGAACTCTCGACCTCTCCCTTACCAAGGGAGTGCTCTACCCCTGAGCTACGGCAGCATCTGGTGCGTCTGGTGAGGGACGCTGGCGTCGAAACGGCTGGGTAAGCGGTGTGTTTCAGGACGCAAGTGCTGGTGCCGATCAGCGGTGCCGACCGGAATGAGGGGGCTTTTGCCATAAGAGCTTCGGGGACGCAAGCAGTGTTTTGGATTTTTTCGCCAAGAAGATCCGGGGCGGTGGCCGGGTGCGCGCGACGGCGGCGCTGACCGGCCAAACACCGCGAAAAAAGGCCGGATACCCCTGTGGATATTAGGTGACGGCCCCATAAATGAGGATGAAATGGGTCCGTCACCTAGCGTTCGCCAAGATGCCGGATGATTGGCGTTTCAGGGCTTGTTGTTCTCGGGGGGGTGTTGCGCTTGGAATAAAATTCGGGGTCCGCCCACAAGAACTTTCAGCCTCGCTCAAACCTTGGCCAAATCCTGTGTGCCAGCGGCCCCGGATGCTCATGAGGCTGCCGGGCTGGATATTGAAAGTCTGCGGAATGGCGCCGCCTGCGGACGGGGGAAGGGGAGCATAAAGGCTGTTCCGGGTCTTTGCAGCCATGCGCCCTGTTGCTAAACAGGGGTAATTGTCTCTTTCAGCATGGGCCGCGCAATGGGCGAAAAAGATCAGCAGGACCAGAGCGTTGCACCTGAAGCCGACGATGAGCCCACCAGCAAGGGCAAGACGGCGCAAAAGCCTGGCAAAAGCGGCCGGGAAAATCGTCTGGCCGAGGCTCTGCGGGCCAATCTGCGCCGGCGGAAAAGCGCGGCAAAATCCCGAAAAGACAGCTGAGCGGAGTGGCAGCGGCCGGGGCATACGCCGCTCGCTGCCATGAAATTGCCCGGTCTGCGGCAGAGCACTGCCTTGCATGGGCCATAAGTTGCGTATAGATGGCTCAACGAATGTGAGATTTGGGAAGGTGCGGCCACACGCAAAAGCGGCGGCGCACCGGGCAAGAGAGTCGGGGTCGACATGGACAGTATCAAGGTCGTTGGCGGTGCGCAGCTGAACGGTGTCATTCCGATTTCAGGAGCGAAGAACGCAGCGCTTCCACTGATGATCGCCGCGTTGCTGACGGACGAAACGCTGACCTTGAGCAATGTTCCGCGCCTGCGCGACGTGGCGCAGCTGATGCAGATCCTCTCCAACCATGGCGTCGACTATTCTGTCAACGGCAAGCGCAGCGGCCAGGACGAACTGGCCGGTCAGACCCTGAACCTCACCGCCCGCGAGATCGTCGACACCACCGCGCCTTACGAGCTTGTGTCCAAGATGCGCGCCAGCTTCTGGGTCATCGGCCCGCTGGTGGCCCGCATGCACGAGGCCCGCGTATCGCTGCCCGGCGGCTGCGCCATCGGCACGCGACCGGTTGATTTCTTCATCGACGGGCTGGCCGCTCTCGGAGCCGATATCGAGATCGAAGGCGGCTATGTGGTGGTCAAGGCCCCGGGCGGGCTGAAGGGCGCTCGCGTGGAGTTTCCGAAGGTCTCCGTCGGCGCCACGCACACTATCATGATGGCCGCGACCCTGGCCAAAGGTGAAACGGAACTTGTCAATGCGGCCCGCGAACCGGAAGTCGCCGATCTTGCCAAATGCCTGCGGGCCATGGGAGCGAAGATCGAGGGCGAGGGCACGTCGACCATCCGCATTCAGGGTGTGCCGCGCCTGCATGGTGCGCATCACGCCGTCGTTCCGGACCGGATCGAAACCGGCACCTACGCCATGGCGGTCGCAATGACCGGCGGCGACGTGCTTTTGAAGGGCGCGCAGACGGATCTTCTGGAAACCGCTCTTGATACGCTCCGCCAGACCGGCGCCGAGATCACCCCGACCGAAGACGGCATCAGGGTCTATCGCAATGGCAACGGCATTCAGCCGGTGGATGTGACCACCGAACCCTTCCCGGGATTCCCGACCGACCTGCAGGCCCAGTTCATGGCGCTGATGACCAAGGCGGGCGGCTCGGCCAGGATCACCGAGACGATTTTCGAGAACCGCTTCATGCATGTGCAGGAGCTGGCCCGCCTCGGCGCCCAGATCCACGTGGACGGCCGCACGGCAACCGTCGACGGCGTTTCGGAATTGCGGGGCGCTCCGGTCATGGCAACGGACCTGCGCGCTTCGGTGTCGCTGGTGATTGCCGGTCTTGCCGCGGAAGGCGAAACCACCGTCAACCGGGTCTATCACCTGGACCGCGGTTTCGAACGCCTGGAAGACAAACTCACCCGTTGCGGCGCGCAGATCGAGCGCGTAACGGGCTAGTCGCGCGCGGCAGGGTGTCCATTTTAAACCCTGCTGACTTGTGAAGAGCATTTCAGTTGTGCCGGTTTGGGGACGAACTCCCCATTCCGCTGATGCGCCCATTGTGCTCATGCGTATGAGCGCCATACCATGCGCTTGGCCAGGGTCTTGCCGCATCGAAGCGCGGCGACGTATTGGAACTTTTCTTGAGGAGCTGAGGCAATATGGGTGCACAGACGATCCGGTTTCTCATCCAGCTGGCCTTCGCCTTTGCCGGCTTGCTCGCCGTGGTCTTCGTTGCCTCGCCCTATGGGCCTTCCCTCGGTTTGTTTCTGCTGGTCTTCGGCCTATGGCTCGGGCGGCGCGTGTTCAAGCGGGTCGCGACGCTGGACGAGGTCAAGGCGGACCTGCGTCAGCGGGTGGATAGCGGGCCGTGACAGGTTCGCGCGCCCGGTAAACCGCATTGGACATTGCCAAATCTCCCATTCCCCATTAGGTCAACAAGCTTGGGACTTGGGTAACCCGGACTTATGCCCCATTCACAGACGACCGGATCAGAATTCAGGCCACCATGGATCAACTGAAACTTGCCGCTCTGGACCAGGAAGATCTTCAGGTTCTTTCCGCCCATTTGCAGGACGCCGTATTGACCGTTGCCGATATCCGCTTTCTGCCCAGGGAAAGGAAAGCGGTTTTCGTCATGAACCGCTTTGTCTGGGACAAGGAAGCCGACAAACGGTCGAAGGAACATGAGCGCCGCCGGTCTGCGCTGGCCTTTGCCCAGGTCAAGAACATGAAGGCACAGAACATCCGGCAGGACGCCAAGGGCGCCGTGCTTGAATTGCTGGCCGTGACCTTTGAGCCGGGCGACGAGCCGGCGGGCCGGATCCAGCTGGCTTTTGCCGGTGGTGCCAGCCTGTTGCTGGAAGTGGAATGCATCGAAGCGCAGCTCTCTGATCTCGGGGCTGCCTGGTCCACCCCGAACCTGCCTCGGCACGATCTCGGCTGAAGGCCCGAACATGAGTTAACCCGGCGCCCGGCCGGACAAGATGGAGACTAGAGTGGTTCTACGCCTGTCAACTGCCGACACCCGATTTGAAGAGCAATTCAAGGCGCTGCTGGGCGGCAAGCGGGAAGTGTCGGAAGATGTGGATCACATCGTTCGGGACATTCTGGAAAACGTGCGCCTGAACGGGGATCGCGCCGTTCTGGACTACACGCGGAAATTCGACCGTCTGGACGCTGGCGGCATGGCGGAACTGACGGTGTCCTCCGCGGAGATCGAGGCGGCGCTGAAGGAAGTGCCTGCCGAAACGCTCGAAGCGCTGCAACTGGCCTATGACCGGATCTACGCCCACCACAAAAGGCAGATGCCGCAGGACGACCGCTATACCGACGGGATCGGCGTTGAACTCGGCTCGCTCTGGACGGCGGTCGAGGCCGTGGGCGTTTACGTGCCGGGAGGCCTTGCAAGCTATCCGAGCTCTGTTTTGATGAACGTCGTTCCGGCGAAGGTCGCCGGGGTGGAGCGGATCGTCATGGTGGTGCCGAGCCCTGACGGCGTGCTCAATCCGCTGGTTCTGGCAGCGGCGAAAATTTCCGGCGTTACGGAAATCTACCGCATCGGCGGGGCACAGGCCGTGGCGGCGCTGGCCTACGGCACGGAGACGATTGATCCGGTCGCCAAGATCGTCGGTCCCGGCAATGCCTTTGTGGCGGCTGCCAAACGCCGTGTCTTCGGCACGGTCGGCATCGACATGATCGCCGGCCCCTCGGAAGTCTTGATCATTGCCGACAGCGGCAACAATCCCGACTGGCTGGCAGCCGACCTTCTGGCGCAGGCCGAACACGATACGGCGGCCCAGTCGATCCTGATCACCGACAGTGCGGACCTCGCCGCGCAGGTGGAAAAGGCCGTCGAAGCACAGTTGAAAACCCTGCCGCGCGAGGAAGTCGCCAGGGCGAGCTGGCAGGATTTTGGCGCTGTCATTCTGGTGGATGATCTGGACGCCGCCATGCCGCTGGCAAACCGCATTGCGGCCGAGCACCTGGAACTTGCCGTCGCCGACCCCGAAGCGCTCCTGAAAAAGGTTCGTAACGCGGGCGCTGTCTTCCTCGGCCACTACACACCGGAAGCGATCGGCGATTATGTCGGCGGCTCGAACCACGTTCTGCCGACGGCACGCTCCGCCCGGTTCTCCTCCGGTCTGTCGGTGCTGGAATTCGTCAAACGCACGTCGGTTCTGAAGTGCGACGCGGAAAATCTACGGCTCCTCGGCCCGGCCGCGATAGCACTTGGAGAATCTGAGGGGTTGTCGGCGCACGCCCGCTCTGTTTCCATCAGACTGAACCTTTAACCGGCGTCGAACGAGGCTTTTCCAAGATGAGCGAACCGCAACCGGACACTGACCAGCAGAAAGCCGGTGGCAGGCTGGTGGATGTGGTTTTGGACGAAGGCTCCATCTCCCGCTCGACGCCCGAAGTGGAGCATGACCGCGCCGTCGCGATTTACGATCTGATCGAGGACAATTGCTTTCAGCCGGTCGGGCATCCGCCGGCGAAATTCGTCCTCAATCTGTCAGTGATCGAGAAGAAGCTCGTCTTTCACGTCAAGACGGAGGACGATCAGGAAGTCGTCACCCACGTTCTGTCCCTGTCGCCGCTGCGCAAGATCGTCAAGGATTACGATCTGATCTGCGAAAGCTACTACGAGGCGATCCGCCACTCGACGCCAAGCCAGATCGAAGCCATCGACATGGGCCGGCGGGGCGTTCACAACGAGGGGTCCGCCGTGCTGATGGAGCGCCTTCAAGGCAAGATCGAGCTGGACTTGCAAACGGCAAGACGCCTGTTCACGCTCGTTTATGCACTGCACTGGAAGGGCTAGAGCGGAATGACCGGGCCGGGCCTTCGTCCGACAGCGGTTCTTTATGCCTGCGGGATGAATTCCGTGCGCTCGCCCATGGCCGAGGCGCTGACCGAAAAGCTGTTCCCGAACCAGATTTACGTGCGCTCAGCCGGTGTGCGGCACGGCAAGGTCGACCCGTTTGTCGATGCGGTCATGGCTGAGGTTGGTGTCGATATGAGCGGACACCAGCCCAAAACATTTGATGAACTGGATGAATCCGGTTTCGACCTTGTGATCACGCTCGCGCCGGAGGCCCACCACAAGGCCCTTGATATGACACGCACCGATGCGGTGGATGTGGAATACTGGCCGACCCTGGATCCGACGCTCGCCACCGGCAGCCGGGAGCAGATCCTCGATGAATACCGCGCCGTGCGCGATCAACTGATGATGCGCATCAAGAAACGCCTGGACTGGAGCCCGCCGCCGAGCGGCTGATTTTACCGGGCGTGCGGATGCGGCGCCTGCATTGCCGTCATCGAGCGTATTCGGATGCGTTTCGGCAGCCGCGGGGCGCCTATATCGAGAAAAATGCCACCAAGGGGTGGCGAAGATGATGAGTTTTGCGGCGCGCCGCGGGCAGATGAATGGCTGCAAAACCGGCGGAATTTGCAGCTGTTGCCCGGTCTGAAACGCCATGGAACGGTCTGTCGTTCACCTGGGCCAAGCTTTCTTTGGCCTGCTTCGAAAGAAAGGTTCACTTTCTGCTGCTAATCCGTTAGTTTCCCCCGCACCCGCGGGCAGGTCCCGCTTTATTCAGGATATCAAATGGCCAAAGAAGAAGCTCTGGAGTTTCCGGGCGTCGTAACAGAACTGTTGCCGAATGCGACGTTCCGCGTAAAACTTGAAAACGACCACGAAATCATCGCCCACACAGCCGGGCGCATGCGCAAGAACCGGATCCGCGTTCTGGCGGGCGACAAGGTTCTCGTCGAAATGACCCCTTATGACCTCACAAAGGGGCGGATCACCTACCGCTTCAAGTAAGCGGAATTTCCGGTGACACCGGCTATCAGGCTCGCGCGTTCATGACCAATGCCCCTCAGTTGATTCTGGCCTCCGCTTCGCCGCGCCGCCTCGCGCTGCTGCAGCAGATCGGATTGGAACCGGACCACCTCCTGCCCGCCGACATCGACGAGACGCCCAGGAAACACGAGACGCCGCGCAGTCTTGCCCTGCGGCTGGCCCGTGCCAAGGCGGAAGTGGTCCGTCAGGCCGTCGACGTCTCCGAAGAACTGCGGGACAGCGTGGTGCTTGCGGCGGATACGGTTGTGGCCGTCGGCCGGCGTGCCTTGCCCAAGGCCGAGCTGACCGATCAGGCACTCATGTGCCTGTCGCTTCTCTCCGGCCGCGGACACCGGGTCTTTACCGCGGTGGCCGTTGCCGAGGCCAATGGCAAGGTCCGCTCCAAGCTGGTCGAAACCCGTGTCAGGTTCAAGCGCTTGTCCCGTCAGGACATTGACGACTACCTGTCCTCCGGCGAATGGCGCGGCAAGGCGGGCGGATATGCCATCCAGGGGCTGGCGGGCAGTTTCGTCGTCAAGCTGGTCGGCTCCTATCCGGCGGTGGTCGGGCTGCCTTTGGCGGAAACGGCGAACCTGCTAAGTTCGGCCGGGTACCCGGTTCATCAGGGCTGGGCCACAGCCGCCGCCTGAGCGCGGCCGGCGGACATTCAAACAATATCGGGAGGCCGTCATGGCCAACAGCCAGAAACCGGAACGGCGTATGCGCCCCTGTCCGATATGCTCTAAGCTGTCGACACCGGATCACTATCCCTTTTGCTCGGACCGTTGCGCCAAGGTCGACCTGAACCGCTGGTTTTCCGAGGGCTACACCATTCCTGTGGTCGAGACCGACGATATTGATGAAAGTGAGCTTCCGGACGAGTGACCACGTCCGGGGCCTTTGATCCTTCGCCGCCGGCAAGGCTGCGCCAACGCGGCTGCACGAGCCTGGATTGCGCGGTCTTTTTCCGTTTCCCGGCTTGAGCGGGTCGGAGCGCCAAATGCTCTGGCTATTTAGCCGGCCGGCCTTCTTGCTCCCGGCACCGATCATCTCTCTTGCAGCCGTCATAAAACTGCACCAAGATCTCTTTACACCGGCACATCCGGTCGCCCGATTCCGGTTGTGGCCATGGCCGATGACACTTCATGTTGCGGCGGGCTGTTGGAATTTCGGGTGGTTTGGGTAGGTGAGAGACCAGGCCTCAACCGGCCAGGCTCGGCACGATAACCAATACAATTGGCGAGGGTCCGATGAACAAACATTTTCTGAGCGCCGCGGTGCTGTCTGTCACGACAGCGCTGTCGACAGCAGCCTATGCTGATTATTCGCTGACGATTTTGCACACCAACGATTTTCACAGCCGTATTGAGCCGATCAGCAAGTATGACTCGACCTGTGGTGCGGAAGACAATGCCGAAGGCAAGTGCTTTGGCGGTACGGCGCGTCTCGACACGGTGATCAAGGACCGCCGTGCGGCAAGCAACAACTCGATCCTCGTCGATGGTGGCGACCAGTTCCAGGGGACCCTGTTCTACACCTATTACAAGGGCAAGGCCGCTGCCGAGTTCATGAACAAGCTCGGCTATGACGCCATGACCGTCGGCAATCACGAATTCGACGACGGCCCGGAAGTGCTGCGCGGCTTCATGGATGCGGTCGAGTTTCCGGTCCTGATGTCCAACGCGGATATCTCCGCGGAGCCGCAGCTGGCCGATGTCCTGAAGCCCTCCATCGTCATCGAGCGCGGAGGCGAGAAAATCGGCCTGATCGGCTTGACCCCTCAGGATACCGACGAGCTGTCCAGCCCCGGTCCGAATGTCTCCTTCACCGATCCGGTGGAAGCGGTGACCCGGGAAGCTGAGAAGCTGGCCGCTGAAGGCGTCAACAAGATCATCGTCCTCAGCCATTCCGGCTACAACGTCGACAAGGAAGTGGCGGCCGGTGCTCCGGGCATCGACGTTATCGTCGGCGGTCACTCCAACACCTATCTTTCCAATACGTCCGACAAGGCGGCTGGTCCTTACCCCACCATGATCGATGGTCCGGACGGCACGCCGACCGCGATTGTCCAGGCTTATGCCTATGGAAAGTTCCTGGGCGAATTGAACGTCACGTTCGACGACAACGGGGTTATTTCCGAAGCTGCCGGTGAGCCGATTATCATTGACGGTCAGATTGCGGAAAACCCGGAACTGGTCTCCCGCATCAAGGAACTGGCCGAGCCGCTTGACGAAATCCGCCAGGAAGTCGTTGCCCAGGCGTCCGCGCCGATCTCGGGCGAGCGCGATGTCTGCCGCGCGGAACTCTGTGAAATGGGCGTCCTCGTCGCCGACGCGATGCTGGACCGCGTGAAAGACCAGGGCGTTCAGATTGCCGTTCAGAACGGCGGCGGATTGCGCGCGTCGATCGACGCCGGCGAAATCACCAAGGGGGAAGTCCTGACCGTTCTGCCGTTCCAGAACACGCTGTCCACCTTCCAGCTGAAAGGCGCGGATGTGATTGCCGCACTTGAAAACGGTGTCAGCCAGGTGGAAGAGGGCGCCGGCCGTTTTCCGCAAGTTGCGGGTCTGAAATACAGCTTCGACAAGAGCAAACCGGCAGGTGAACGGATTTCGGATGTCATGGTTCAGGAAGGTGACAGCTTCGTGCCGCTGGACCCGGAAAAGGTCTATGGCGTCGTGTCCAACAACTACATGCGCGGCGGCGGCGACGGTTATGACGTTTTTGAAACCAACGGCTTGAACGCCTATGACTTCGGCCCGGATCTCGCCGACGTGGTGGTGGAGTATCTGGTCAAGCAGAACGGCTACACCGCCTATACCGACGACCGCATCACCGTGAAATAGGTCATCTTTTTCAGCTTTCTGAATGCCATGAAAAGGCGCGCTCTACGGCGTGCCTTTTCTTTTCCTGGAACAAATTTCTTGACATTTCCCGCAGGAATTGCCCAAAACCCTAATGAATTTTAAGAAGTTCGGATGGTCGGGAGCGTTTCCGGGGCGTTTTCGTTCGTCTGTTTTGTTTCAGTGGCGTGAGTACTCCTCTTTTCCTGTAGGAGATGTGTTGTTTGAAGGATGCTATTAAGCTGACCCGTTTAGACTGGTCTGCACCCTTTGCGGGTGCATGCGCTTTTGTATTTTTCATTCTGGTTCTTGTATCGGCGGCAATCGCTCAAGAAGACGGCAGCAGCCCCACAGCAAAGACGCCTGAAGCCCTGGCCGCACGGCAGACCGCGCTGCTGGAAGTCATGGTTGCCTCCCCAGACGATCTGGACACGGCCTTCGAATACGCGATGGTTTCGTCGCTTCTCGGAGATTACGAGGCGGCCATTTCCACGCTCGAACGGATGCTGATCTACGCGCCGGGCCTGCCGCGCGTTCAACTGGAGCTTGGAGTGCTCTATTTCCGCCTCGGGTCCACAGAGACTGCGCGTTTCTATTTTCAGGAAGCCTTGAACGCGCCGGAAGTGCCGCAGGAAGTCGAGGCACGTGTTAAGGCCTATCTCGTCACATTGTCCGAACAGGAAGATCCGGCCGATTATCGTGCAGTCGTTGTCACCGGCATACGCTATCAGACAAATGCCAATGCCGCGCCAGGCAGCCGGCAGGTCGACCTGAACGGCGGGACATTCCTGCTCGACGATACGGGAATCGGCCGTGCCGACATCAATGCATTTGCTGCGGGCCGTGCGCACGGTTCCTATGACCTTGGCCTGCAGGGGGACCTGATCGAGGCGGATCTTGTTTTCTATAGCGCCCGCTATGCGGATATTGTCCGGCTCGACACCGCGCTGGCGGAGTTGACGTTTGGGCCGTCGCTCAATCTGGAACGTTTCGATATCGACGATTCAGCGCTCGGGATTTACGCGATTGCGGGCGGTGTTCGGCTGAACCACGCAAACTACAACGGAGTGCTCGGCATCGGCGCGCGTCTCGTCTCCGAAGTCTCGCCTGACGTTCGGATCGATGCGAAAGCCGAGTGGCGCCGCAGGTGGTACAACGATACGGCCGAGTACCCGACCGTGTCCGGCCGCAACGGCTCCTACTGGCGCCTGGCGGCGACCGTCTCCCGGAAAATATCGGCCGCTGTCACATTGCGCATGCTGCTTCTGGCCGATTTCGAGGAGACAAAACAGGAGTGGACCCAAAGCCGGGAAATCGGTGGCGGTGTCGGCGCTACGGTCCAGTTCGCATCGCCGATCGAGAAGCTCTCCTTGCCCTGGTCGTTCGACATGGAAGCCGGTTACATCCACCGCGCTTACCAGGAACCCGATCCGCTGGTGGATCCGGATACCGCGCAAAGGGATAACGAGGGTTGGATCCGTGCTGCACTGTCCGTGCCGCTGCTGAAGGATGTGGCGCTTGGGTTCACCGGCGAATTCCGGCGCCAATATTCCAACTACGATCTGGGAACCTACTCCAACTCGTCAGCCATGATTTCGCTGACCAAGGCTTTTTAGGAAGACGGCCCATGCAGACGTTCTTGCACCAAAGCTTGAAATCCAGCCAATCACTCGTACGCTCCTGCGCGGTTGCGGTCCTTGCCGCCGGATTTCTGTCTCCCTGCGCGCAGGCGACGGAAGTAGGTGTTGCGGCTGCTGTCAATTCCAGCGCCTTTGGCACGCCCCCGGGCGGCGCGCGCACGGTCAAGATCCTGGGCGACAACGTCATCTACAACGAACGCATCGAAACCGGCGGTTCCGGTCTCGTGCAGGTCCTCCTGGTCGATGGTTCGACGTTCACGGTCGGGGCCAATTCGGACCTCTTCATTGATGAATTTGTCTATGATCCGAATGCGGGCAAAGGCAAGCTTGTGGCAACCTTCGGCAAGGGCGTTGCTCGGTTTGTCGGCGGCAAACTCAGCAAGAACCGAGGCGGCGTCACGGTGAAGACGGCGGTCGGCACGATCGGGATACGCGGGGGGATCGCCAACCTGAACCTTTCGGGCGATCCGGCCGTGTTTTCGTTCCTGTTCGGCAAGGATCTGACGTTCACCAGTCCGAGCGGAAAGAAGACCCGCATTCACCAGGCAGGCTACTCGATGGAAATCGGTTCCGATGGGTCCGCAAAGGTCCGCCGCAGCACGCAGGCCGATATGGCCAATGTGCAAAGCGCTCTGACCAGGGGGCATCAGAACGGCGGCATCGGGCAGCCGCCGACGGATACGCTGATCGCCCAGTCAGGCATTGTCCGCGTCAATTCCGGGCTGGGTGTGGTGACCACAACGCCGCCGCCCAAACCGTCCACGGTCCAATCGGCAGCACTGACCGATACAGACGAAACGATGGTTCAAAACCAGGTTCTGACTCAGGAGCAAAACACCGAGCAACTTGAAGAGGAAGTGGCGGAGGACACGACAGAAACGGAGGACACGACCGAAAGTGTCCGGGTTCTGCGCGCCGGAACCACATTCAGCGGCACCAGCCCGCAGAACCTCAGTCCGGGCACGCTCGGTGTCGTCGGCGGGACGGACGGCTACGACGATATCGTCATCTTCACGCAGGATCCCGATACGGCGAACGATACCCGCCGTCTTTGGGCCGGCACCGCGGACAGCACAGCTATCTACGTGTTCGATCCCGATGGTTCTGTGAACGAGTATTACACCCAGGCGGTGACCGAGAATGGCGATATTGTCGAAAGCTACAATTCGAGCTTCGCTCCGGCCACGCCATCGATAGACGGCACCATTGTTCAAAATGCACGTGGCCAGCGCATTACCGGTGAAGGCTTCGGCTATTTCATTCACTTCGTCGCCGCGAGTCCCAGCGTGGAGCCGGCGTTCAACTACGGCGGCACGGACTATTTTTACGGTCTTTACGGTGAGGCCACGGATTTCGACACGTTCGATAGTGCAGATACCGAAAAACTCAGAACCTATACGCTCTATGGCGATGCGCTCACTTCGTTTCAGCTGGCATCGGAAGATGGTTCCGGCAACCTGACGCCGGCGACCTCTTCCGCATTGTTCCTGAACCCGTCCATAGCGGAAGATCTGGGTGCGGATTTCCTCGGAAGCGTTAAGTCGAGCGGCTTGAAGGTTCTTGAGAACTCATCGGATACGTTGGAAGGAGCGAGGTATGTCGCCAGCTCCATGTATATTTCGAGCGATGACAGCACGCAGACGTCTTTTGTCTCCCTGAGTCTGGGCAGTATTGAGGATGAAGGTGGCACGCTTGTCTTGAGTGGCGTGCGGCGAGGGGGGCACCGCACCGACTCCTTAAACACGGCGGGCCTTTATGGTGGTTCTGTCGAAAGCCTGGAAGGTGGCACGGGAGGCACGATCTTCGGCGGCAATGCCGACTATATGCTGCTTGGCCCGGCTGATCTGGAAAGTGGCAGTACCTTCACCGATGGCTATGTCGAAGTGCCGTCCGGGATCGCGTCAACCGATCAGATGAGCGGAACACTGCATGTTGCCGAGCTGTCGAGCGAGACAGAGGTCTCCTCACTGGTACGGACGACCGAAACCCTGAAAGGTTATGCGGCAGGCATGCTGGAATCCAGTGTCAACTATGCCTCTCCATCCGTCGGGGCTATACCGTTTACCAGCAGTTCAGTCGGCCAATTCGAGATCAGATTCAACGCCGAAAACGAATCTCTCTTGGCGGTGGTAAAACTGGAGGACACCAACGAATTGGACAAGGAAGTCTCTGCATACCGGATTATATTCGGAGAGGAATCCGGTTCGGGACAGTCGGTTTATATTGACGAGGATACTTTTGCCGCCATTGAATCGGTCGATGGTGCGGGTACGGCCCTCGCGACTTATTCGGGAGATACCATAACTCCCAAGTCCGGAACCGTGCCTGAAAGCTACCTTGTGGCAAATACTCTGGTTGCAGGCGCTGACGACAAGCTGTTCGTGGACAAGACCAAATGCACCTGTGAATTTCTGGAATGGGGCTACTGGGGCACCAAGATTGAAGCCAGCGATGCCAAGCTGGCGGAGGGGGACAGGTTCGACACCTTCCACATGGGTACCTGGGTTGCCGGCGATGTAACGAATTCCGCCGATCTGCCGATATCAGGCAGCGCCAACTATCTGGGACACGCCGTTGGCAATGTCGTCGATGGGGATGCGCAATATCTGGCGGCAGGCGATTTTGCCATGTCGCTGGATTTCGCCTCGCGAACGGGCACTGCAACCATCTCCAATTTCGACAACCGGAGCATGAACGCCGCGATCAGTGAAACGTCGGTTTCCAGCGGTAACATGTTCGAGGGAACGTTGTCAGGCGGCAGCCTGTCCGGCACCATCGCCACATCGGTGGTCTCCGGGCCCGACTCCAACTACCAGGGGGTCATCGGCGACTTCAACGCGGTAGATGGAACTTGGTCGGCAACGGGCATTGTCGCGGGGGAAATTCAGTAATCCGGCAGGCAGCGCTCGCAGGCGGATCTCATCTCTGAAAGTCATGATTTTCCAGTGAGTTGCGGCCACGCAGAGTTTTCCACCGTGACAGCTTCACTGAATTGAAAAAACTTCGCCGGGGTGCTGGACAAGGCCAGATCGAGCCTCTATAAGGACCGGGCTTTCGGCGAACGGAGCAACGCTCCGAACCTGTCGCAGGGCATGCCCAGATAGCTCAGTTGGTAGAGCAGCGGATTGAAAATCCGCGTGTCGGTGGTTCGATTCCGCCTCTGGGCACCACTCCTTTCCCAAAAAATGCAACCGCTTATCAGGTTCGTTCGATCCGTAGACGGGCTTGTTGGCGTTCAATCGTGGCGGCTTCGCAGACCTCCGCACACGCTCAAGACTTTTCTGCCACGATCTGGCGGCAGTTGGCACAACGCCTGGCCGTCTTGCATCGGAAAGAAAAAGTCTGCCAATGGCAGCAGCAGGCCGCTTGCCAGGGCTGTGATGGCTCCGGGGAGCTGCCGTTTGTTACATGCTTTTCGGATCCAGTCCGTCTATCGCCCGCAAGACTTCGCGGGCAACGATTTGGGCGACCGGCGTCAGGGTCTGGCCCTTTCGGGTCAGAAAGGAATAGGTTTCGACCGAGAGGGACAGGTCGCTTGGAAGAACGACGACGGTGCCGGGCGAGACGCCGTTGTTCTCCGCAAAACTCTCGGCAACGGACTGGGAGACCGGGCCGATAGCGTTGGTGCGCTGGATTGTCGCCAGCATGAAAAGAAACGACGAAGTTGTCAGGATCCTGTCGGGCAGCGGCAGGCCCTTGTTTCTCAGTTCCTGTTCCGTTGTGGTTCGAATGGGCGCCCCAACCGGAGGAAGTACCCAGTCAAATTCGAGAAGGGCTTTGCCGGGAATGGGGAACGTTCGGCGCGTTAGCGGGTGATCGGCCCGCCCGATGATCGATGCCGGCTCGCGCAGCAGCGGGCGTTCCTCAAACAGCTCGGCATTTTCTCCAACGGGAATGCGGCTGAGGGAAAAATCCAGCTTTCCGTCGACCAGCATCGGCGCGAGCGTGCGGCTCGGCGATACTTCCACCGAAATGGAAATACCCGGGTAGCTGAGCCTGATATGCCGAAGCGCGGGCAAAACGAATTCAATCGCGGGGCCCGTAACCGCACCTATGCTGACATGGCCGGACTGGCCGGAGACATGTTGCTCGATGTCCCGCCCTGCGTCGGAGATTTCCTGAAGGATCCGCACGCTCCTGTAGGCGAGCTGACGGCCGGCGGGTGTGAGCTCGATGCCCCGGCCGGACCGCTCGTAAAGCTTGGCGCCTGCAAGGTTCTCCGCCTCGGCAATCAGCCTGGAAGCCGCGGGCTGCGCAATTCTCAGCGTTTCGGCGGCATCGGAAAGTCGGTCCTTTCGCGACAGCTCGGCAAAAAGCCGCAAATGGGAGATTTTAAGTCCGCGGCGGATCAGATCGAGCGGCATATAGAATGACTTTGAAAGAGCCTTGTGGAGCGGTTGGAGGCGAACTTAACCTGTAATCCGTCTATTACAAGCGGCAACTCCGGACGTGTGCCCGAAGCTGCTCTGCCATGCCTCTGGCGCACGCCGCCGGCAATACCGGATCAGGCAGCCGTCACTTCGTCCAGGAATGTGTCGATCAACTGCTGCAGGTCCTGGTTGGATTTGACGACCGTCTCGCTCGTCTCTCTGACATGCTGGGATTCCTGCTTGGTCCGGTCCATGGTGTCCACGAGCGTCAGCATCATGTTCGAGACGTCCAGCGTGCCGTTGGATGCGCTTTGAATGGAAACGTTGATCTCCGATGTGGCCGCGCCCTGCTGGTCCATTGCGGCGGCGATGCTGGACGTATGTTCGTTGGCCTCGCTCATGATCCTGGATATGGTTTCGATCGAGCCGACTGTTTCCTGTGTGGCCGCCTGAATTTCCGCGACGTGGGAAGAGATTTCGTCGGTCGCCTTCGACGTCTGATTAGCCAGTTCCTTCACTTCCGCAGCAACGACCGAGAAGCCCTTGCCGGCTTCTCCGGCTCTGGCCGCTTCGATTGTCGCATTCAGCGCCAGAAGATTGGTTTGCTCGGCAATCGCCTGGATCAGGGCTACGACATCGCCGATGCGCTGTGCCGCTGTGGCAAGACTGGCCACCTTGGAATTGGAGTCGTCCGCTCGCTGCGAGGCGTCATGAATGATGTCGGTCGTTGTTCCGATCTGCCGCGATATCTCGGCAATCGAAGAGGACAACTCCTCGGCGGCGGAGGCAACGGTCTGGACGTTCTGGGACGTCTCGGTGGCCGACCCTTGGGCGCTTTTGGTGCGCTCCAACGTTGCCTCGGCAGCACCGGTCAGATGTTCCGACGTGTCTTTCATCCGTTCCATATTGGTGTGAACCGTTTCCAGCACTCCCGATAGCCCGGCGCGGAACTCGGAAATCAGCGTTTCCACGCGCTCGTGCCGTTGCGCCCGCCGAATTTCCTCGGCTTTCTGTGTTTCTTCCAACTTGGACCGTTCAATGGCGTTGGTCTGGAAAACCTCAACCGCCCGGCTCATATCGCCGATTTCGTCTCGCCTCGATGTGCCGTCGATGGACACGTTCATATGGCCACCGGCAAGGTCGGTCATGACCTGCGTCAGGGATCGGACAGGACGGGAAATCGCGATGGACAGGAAGACGGCGACAGCGGCGCCGGCAGCTATGGCTGAGGCAACCGCGATCGCGATCATGAGGATCGCCCGCTGGCCTGTTGCCTTTGCCGTAACGGCTTCTTCCCGCGCGACGGCACTTACCTGGTCGCGCGTTTGATCGGAGAACTTGGTTAGGTTATCGAGAGCGGCCGTCTGTTGTTCGATCGCAGTCATGATTGACTGGAACGATTCATTGTACTGCTTCACAAAACCGGCAAGGCTTCCGGTCGTGCTGGATACCCGAGCCTCGTCACTCGTTTGTTCGGCAAGCCGTGCAGTCTCCTCCAACAGCGCTTCAGTCTTTTGCTGAACATCCGAGATCGCCTGCGGATTGCGTTTCGCAAGTGCCTGCAATGTGCTTGATTCCACGGCGCCGAGCCTGTCCTTGAAGTGGTCGAGCAGGGTCATGAGCGCAGAATACTTGGCGATCTTGACCTCGGTCTGCTGATAAAGCTCATCGGAATTGAGGAATATCTTTTCGGAGTTCTGAGCCAGTCTGGAGACTGCGCTCACCGCATCGGCGAGTTTTGCTCCCGTATCAGCGGCAAGCGAGGCACGCGCGGCCGATTCCGTGGAGGAGGCGAACTTGGCAATGACGCCAGGCAATTCGTTCAGGATGTCCAGCTTCGCCTTGAAAATCTTCCTCTTGCGGCTGGAGCGGATGGCGGTCGCCATGTTGGCAAGCGGACCTTCAACGGCATCGAGCGATTTTGTGATCCGTTCCGCGGCGCTCTCATCGCCAAGCCCCAGTGCGTAGACGTCGGAGCGGATCGCGGCCACCTTGTCCGCGAGGGGATCGAAAGTCATGGCATTGTTGAGGCTCGCCGAACGTTCTTTTCGACTGCTCTTCAGGGCGCCGACAAGGTTGCCGAGGATCGTGTCCAACTGGCTGGCGACGGTGCCCGCGCTGGATTTCAACTTGCTGTCCCGGTCTGTCAGCTCGGACAATGCCTCGGTTTCGCGGGCCGCGCTGGCGGTCACTTCCTCGAAGGCGCTCTCCATGTCGGAGACCGACTCGATTGCCGCCTCAACGCGTTCGGAGGAGGCCGTGCCCCGCACAGCGATGCGCAGGCTTTCCAGATCGTCGTGCAAGGCCTCGATCGATGCAGAGACCTGCTCGGCCTGTTCCGTCCTCTTGTTGGCGAGATAGTTTTCCCGTGCCGTGGAGAGTTGTTGCAAGCTCGTCATGGCGTTGGTCGCACTGACGGAATTTTCGACTTTCACATTTAACTGGCTGACAGCGAAAACTCCGGACGCACCGGCAAGTGCAGTGATGATCAGAACCACGGCAAAACCGCCCCCGACCTTTGCGCTGATTTTCAAATTCGAAAAGGAGCGACGCGGCATGTTCATGAAATCCCCCAAAAGCTATTAGACGAAGGTTATACTTGGTCGGCTAAGGGCAAGTTAATGAAAGCGGGAACTTATGAAGCTTTCTTTCTGGGTTTGCTTATTTTGTGCGCACGTTTGATTTGCAGGCAGCGTATCGGATTTCGGCAGAAATCGACCGAGCCGAGGATCATCTCCATCCCGCTCTGGCGCTGATCCGCGCTCTCAATAGGAGTATTATATCAGTTTTGATATGTATATATTATATTTTCACAATTGAAGGGTATGTGACGTTCCACTAGGGTCGCCCCCGTTCGAAGCCCTGGCAAGACAGCCGGACAGTATTCGAACCTAGTTTGCTAACGCTTTGCGTTCTGGCGCCAACTTCGAGGCTTGAGTGTTCAAGCCATCGGGAGGAGACCTGATGAAAAAGATTCTGACGGCTGTTTCTGCAGCTGCTATCGCCGCAACCACCTTTGTTGCACCTGCTTTCGCCGATGGTTTTGTTGGTATTTCCATGCCGACCAAATCTTCCGCCCGCTGGATTTCGGACGGAAATTCCATGGTCGAGCAGTTCAAGGAAGCCGGCTATGAAGTCGATCTGCAATATGCGGAAGACGACATTCCCAACCAGCTTGCCCAGATCGAAAACATGATCACCAAGGGTGTTGACGTGCTCGTGATCGCAGCGATCGACGGCACGACCCTTTCCAACGCACTGGAAAATGCTGCTGCTGCCGGCACAGCGATTATCGCCTATGACCGCCTGATCCGCGACAGCGGTGATGTCGATTATTATGCGACCTTCGACAACTTCAAGGTTGGCGTGCAGCAGGCAAGCTCCCTGGTGGCAGGCCTGAAGGAACGCTTCGGCGACGGTCCTTACAACGTCGAGCTTTTCGGCGGCTCTCCGGACGACAACAACGCCTATTTCTTCTACGACGGTGCAATGTCCGTCCTGCAGCCGCTGATCGATGACGGCACAGTCGTTATTGCGTCCGGCCAGATGGGCATGGACACGGTTGGTACGCTGCGTTGGGATGGTGCCGTTGCCCAGGCCCGCATGGATAACCTCTTGTCCGCAAACTACACCGACAAGCCGATCCATGGCGTGTTGAGCCCGTATGACGGCCTTTCCATCGGTATCCTGTCGTCCCTGAAAGGTGTCGGCTACGGCTCCGGCGACCTGAAGATGCCGATCGTGTCCGGCCAGGATGCTGAAGTTCCGTCCGTGAAGTCGATCCTTGCAGGTGAGCAGTACTCCACCGTCTTCAAGGACACCCGTGAACTTGCCCGCGTTACCGTGGGTATGGTCGACGCGATCATGAAGGACTCCAAGCCGGAGATCAACGACACCAAAACGTATGACAACGGTGTCAAGGTCGTTCCGTCCTATCTGTTGGAGCCGGTCTCTGTTGACGCTTCCAATTGGGAAGAAATCCTGATCGGCAGCGGCTACTACACCAAGGACCAGGTCCAGTAAGCCTTAGGCTCCATTAGGCTTCCCGCCCGCAAGAATCTTGCGGGCGGGTTTTTTCTCGGAATTCGGAATTTGGAGCACGGGGTCCATGGCACTCCTTTCCATGCAGAACATCAACAAGACTTTTCCGGGCGTGAAAGCCCTGGACAACGTCAATCTTGATGTGAAACAGGGCGAAATACACGCCGTCGTGGGTGAAAACGGCGCGGGAAAATCGACCCTGATGAAAGTTCTTTCCGGCGTTTATCCGTACGGAGAATACGAGGGTGAAATCATCTTCGAAGGTGAGCCTGCCCATTTCGCCGGCATTTCGGACAGCGAAAAGCGCGGCATCATCATCATTCACCAGGAACTCGCTCTGGTTCCTCAGCTTTCCATCGCTGAAAACATCTTTCTGGGCAACGAATGCGCTACCAGGGGCGTGGTGGATTGGCGCAAGACCAATCAGCGCACGGAAGAGCTGCTTGCCAAGGTCGGCCTTGTCGAGGCGCCGACCACCAAGGTCGACAATATCGGCGTCGGCAAACAGCAGCTGGTCGAAATCGCCAAGGCGCTGTCCAAAGACGTCAAACTGCTCATTCTGGACGAACCGACCGCTGCCCTTCAGGAAAACGACAGCCGTAAGCTGCTCGACCTGATGCTGGAATTGAAGGCGCAAGGGGTGACCAGCATCATCATCTCGCACAAGCTCAACGAAGTGCGCTACGTTGCCGACAGCGTGACGGTCATCCGCGACGGCATGACAGTGTCCAACCTTGATGCCAAGGCCGGGCTCAGCGAGGACGACATTGTCCGCGACATGGTCGGCCGGGACATGACACACCGCTTTCCCGAGCACAAGCGCTCGCCTGGCAAGATGCTTCTGGAAGTCGATGACTGGAATGTCTGGCATCCCGAACATGCCGAACGCCAGGTCATCAAGAGCGCATCCTTCAATGTCCGCGCCGGTGAAGTGGTCGGCATTGCCGGTCTCATGGGGTCTGGGCGGACGGAGCTCGCCATGTCGATTTTCGGCCGCTCCTACGGCCGCAACATTTCCGGATCGGTGAAGCTGCACGGCCAGGAGATCGATGTCAGCACGGTCGACCGTGCCATTTCCGCCGGCATTTCCTACGTTACCGAGGATCGCAAGGCTCTGGGGCTGGTGCTGGACGAAACGATCCGTTTCAACACGACCCTTGCCAATCTCAAGGGCGTTTCGGCGGGCTCCGTTCTGAAGCGCAACGAAGAGACCAAAGTTGCCGAGCAATATCGAGAAGCGCTTGCGATACGCACGCCCTCGGTCTTCCAGAAAACGGTCAACCTGTCCGGCGGCAACCAACAGAAGGTGGTTCTGGCGAAGTGGCTGTTCACCGCGCCGGAGTTGCTGATCCTGGACGAACCGACCCGAGGCATCGACGTCGGCGCCAAATATGAAACCTACACCATCATCAACGACCTCGCCTCTCAGGGCAAAGGCGTGGTCATGATCTCGTCGGAGATGCCGGAACTGCTCGGCATGTGCGACCGGATCTATGTCATGAACGAAGGGGCTCTCGTCGGCGAACTTACTGCCGATGAAGCGAGCCAGGAGCGCATCATGTCGCTCATTGTCAACGAATAGCGAGCAATCCCATGGAACTGGCACAAGGCGATAGCCATGCGGCGACCGAGGTGAAAACCAAAGGCATCGGCGAGTATCTCTCTTCGCACCTGAGGCAGTACGGCCTCCTGTTCGCGCTGATCGCGGTGATGGTCTTCTTTCAGATCGTCACGGACGGCACGTTGCTGCGGGCGGTAAACATTACCAATCTGCTGCTGCAGAACTCCTACATCGTCATCATGGCCCTCGGCATGCTCATTGTCATTGTCTCGGGCAACATCGACCTGTCGGTCGGTTCGGTGATGGGCTTCATCGGTGCGCTGGCGGCTGTGATGATCGTCAATTTCGATCAATCGATGTTCGTCACCGTTGTGACCTGCCTGGTCCTTGGCGGGGTCGTGGGCGCGGCCCAAGGCTACTGGGTGGCCTATTGGAAAATCCCGTCCTTCATTGTGACGCTGGCGGGAATGTTGGTGTTTCGCGGTTTGTCGCTGTGGCTTCTGGAAGGCCAGTCCGTGGGGCCATTCCCCAAGGAGTTCCAGATTATCGCGACCGGCTTCGTGCCCGACATCTTCCCTGCCGGACTGGGCGAAGGGCTTGCCGACCTTTTCGGAGCCCGCAAAGTCAACGTGCTGGCCCTCGCCACGGGCATTGCTGCCGCGGCGATCGTCGTCTGGCTTGGACTGCGCCAGCGTACCCAGAACAGGATTTACGGCATTGTGGACGAGCCGAAGAGCTTCTTCATTGCCCGCAACCTGATCGTCGCGTCGGCGCTGATCTTCGTCATGTACAAGCTGTCACTCTTCCGCGGCCTGCCGAATGTGCTGATCACCATGGGCGTTCTCACCGTGATCTACGCCTTCATCACCGAGACTACCACGATCGGACGGCGGGTCTACGCTCTCGGCGGCAACCAGAAAGCAGCCAAGCTCTCGGGCATCAAGACGGAACGGCTGACCTTTCTGGCATTCACCAATATGGGCGTCCTCGCGGCTGCGGCGGGCCTGGTTTTCGCCGCGCGCCTCAACACGGCGACACCGAAGGCCGGGTTCGCACTGGAACTCGACGTGATTGCCGCGGTCTTCATCGGCGGTGCATCCATGTCCGGCGGTGTCGGCACGATTGTCGGTGCGGTCGTCGGCGCCTTCCTCATGGGTGTGCTCAACAACGGCATGTCGATCATGGGTATCGGCATCGATTTTCAGCAGATGATCAAAGGCCTTGTCCTGCTCGCTGCCGTTATTTTCGATGTCTACAACAAGACCAAACAGGGGTAACGCGATGCTGATCTCGCAGATAAAAGATGATGCGGGACAGCTCGCTGTCGTCGTCCGCAGCGGCAGTGAAGCCTCCATCCTGAAGGGTGTTCCGTCGACGTATCATCTGGTTCAGGAAGCGATCAGCAATGGACAGAGCCTGACGGCATGTGTCCGGGCACATGAGCTTGGCGCGGCCGTCGACCTGGAACAGCTGGCCGAGGAAAACCGCCTCCTGCTGCCGATCCACCATCCGGACCAGGCCCATATGCACCTGACGGGAACCGGCCTGACCCATCTCGGTTCGGCCGCAACCCGTAACGCGATGCACGCCAAGTCAAACGACGACGCCGAAAACGTCACCGACTCCATGAAAATGTTTCAGATGGGGCTGGAAGGCGGTCGTCCCGAGGCGGGCCATGCCGGCGTGCAGCCGGAGTGGTTTTACAAGGGCAACGGCAGCGCCGCGGTCGCTCCCGGCGATGACCTTGTCAGCCCCGGCTTTTGCGAAGATGGCGGCGAAGAGCCTGAAATCGCCGGAATTTATGTCGTCGCCGAAGACGGCACGCCGTACAGGGCGGGTTTCGCGCTCGCCAATGAATTTTCCGATCATGTCATGGAGCGCCAGAACTATCTCTATCTGGCTCATTCCAAATTGCGCCCGGCATCCTTCGGACCGGAAATGCTGATCGGTCCGCTTCCGGAAAGCGTGAACGGCACGAGCCGGATTTTCCGGAACGGCAAGGTCCTCTGGGAAAAGCCGTTCCTGTCAGGCGAGGCCAACATGTCTCACACGCTCGGTAATCTGGAGCATCATCACTTCAAATACGAGCTATTCCGCCAGCCCGGGGATGTTCACGTGCACATGTTCGGAACGGCAACACTCTCCTTTGCGGACGGAGTGTCCTGCAAGGAAGGGGACGAGATCGAGATCTCCGCGCCCGGATTTGGTGTCCCGCTCAAAAACCGGCTGGCGTTCCGCCCCGCGGAAGCAGCCGCCACCCAAGTGAGAGTGCTGTAACTCATGGTTTTCAAGCCGGCAAAATGGCCACGTAAGCTGCGTTCGACCGAGTGGTTCGGCGGTACCAGCCGTGATCACATCTACCACCGCAGCTGGATGAAGAACCAGGGACTGCCGGACGACCTGTTCGACGGCCGTCCCGTGATCGGCATTTGCAATACCTGGTCCCAGCTCACGCCCTGCAACGGCCATCTGCGCGATCTGGCGGAGCGGGTCAAACACGGGATTTATGAAGCCGGAGGATTTCCGGTCGAGTTTCCGGTGTTCTCGACCGGGGAAAGTACATTGCGGCCGACCGCGATGATGTTCCGCAACCTGGCCAGCATGGATGTGGAAGAGGCAATCCGCGGCACACCGCTCGATGGGGTCGTGCTGCTGGTCGGCTGTGACAAGACCACGCCGTCGCTCCTCATGGGCGCAGCTTCCGTGGACATTCCCGCAATCGTCGTGACCGGCGGACCGATGCTGAACGGCTGGTTCCAGGGAGAACGTGTTGGCTCCGGCACCCATTTGTGGAAGTTCTCCGAAGCGGTCAAGGCAGGCGAGATGACCCAGGAGGAATTCCTGGAAGCGGAAGCCGCCATGAGCCGCTCGCCGGGTACTTGCAACACCATGGGAACCGCCTCGACCATGGCCTCCATGGCCGAAGCGCTCGGCATGGCGCTTTCCGGCAACGCCGCCATTCCCGCGGTGGACAGCCGCCGCCGTGTGATGGCGCATCTTTCCGGACGCCGGATTGTCCAAATGGTGAAGGATGACCTGAAACCTTCCGACATCCTGACCCGCGAAGCCTTTGAAAACGCCATCCGCACCAATGGTGCCATCGGCGGTTCGACCAACGCCGTAATCCATCTTCTGGCGATTGCCGGCCGCGTCGGGCTCGACCTCTCGCTGGACGACTGGGACCAGCTCGGCCGGGACGTTCCGACGATCGTCAACCTGATGCCGTCCGGCAAATACCTGATGGAAGAGTTCTTCTACGCAGGCGGGCTTCCTGTCGTCATCAAACGTCTCGGCGAAGCCGGAATGCTCAACAAGGATGCGATCACCGTTGCGGGTGAGGCGATCTGGGATCAGGTTAAAAACGCGAAAAACTGGAACGAGGATGTCATCCTGCCGGTTGAAAAGGCGCTGACAGCCCAGGGTGGGATCGCGGTCCTGAAAGGCAATCTGGCTCCGAGCGGCGCGGTGCTGAAACCTTCCGCCGCTTCGCCGCACCTGATGCAGCACCGGGGCAGGGCTGTCGTCTTTGAAGACATCGACGACTACAAGGCGAAGATCGAAGATGACGCGCTCGACATCGACGAGACATGCGTCATGGTGATGAAGAACTGCGGACCCAAGGGCTATCCCGGCATGTCCGAAGTCGGAAACATGGGCTTGCCGCCGAAAGTCCTGAAAAAGGGCATCACCGACATGGTCCGCATTTCCGATGCGCGCATGTCCGGCACCGCTTACGGCACTGTCGTTCTGCACACTTCAACGGAAGCTGCCGCCGGCGGCCCCCT
>JBNLAU010000381.1:0-6124 GCA_050302295.1 Roseibium sp.
CAGCGGATAACCGCAGGTTTGTGACAACAGAAGACCGGGCCATTGCCAGCTCTCTTCCAGGGGCAAACCATCCGGCCAGGGATCAAGATCCGCTGCCGAAAGGCCCAGCACCTCAAGAAGTGCGGCTTCAAGCGACGCCTCGAGCCCCTTTGTCGCCGCGCGCACTTCCGGCCAGTCGTACATGGGCAGACGAACCGGATGCAAACGGCCCGAGGTCAAATCGCCGCCTCATGCCGGAGCGAGCGTTTTTCCGCGCTGCCGAGGGCCATTTCTTCCTTGTGCCTGATCGGGTGCACGACCGGTTCCTTCACCTTGAAGAAGTAGCGCTTGGCCAGATCGAAATAGCTGGCAAAGACATAGCCTCCATTCCTGCGCCGCCAGTCCTCCCGTGCCGCATGATAAATTGCCGGCAGCCGGTACCAGGGCGTTCTCGGGTGCGCATGATGCACCACGTGCAGGTTGTTGTTCAGGAAGAGAAGCGCAAACAGCGGGCTGTGTTCGACAACGATCGAACGCGCTTCGGCTTCTTCATGGGCGCGATGTTCGGCGAAGGTGCGCAGCATCAACAGGCTCAACGCGGGATAGGACACCCCAAGAACATAGAGCCAGACCGGCATGCCGCCAATGACGCTGACAAAAAGCAGGACGGGAGCGATCCCGGCAAGATGATGTGCCCAGGCCTTCATGACAGCCTTGTCTCCGGACAGCATCATCCGGATTTCCGAGCCGAAAAACCCCGCGATGGAAACTGCCGGCCCCATGAGCAAACGGCCGCACAGGGTGTTATTGAGCGTCAGGATGAACCGTATGACACGCGGCAGTCTCTGCCAGTCGGCCCAGGCAAGATAGAAGCTTTCCGGATCGTCGTATGGGTCTGTCAGCCGGTTGTTGTTGTGGTGCCTGAGATGCAGGGACTTGAACCGGCGGTAGGGGATGAAGAGATTGAGCGAACAATAGACCAGCGCTTCGTTGATCGCCGGATGCCGCGTCGGGTGGCCGTGCAGAACTTCATGCTGCAGCGACGCCTGCAAAGTGACAACAACAGCGGCAAGCGGACAGACAAGCCAGCCGCCGAGTGAATTGTAAAACCCGACTAACAGTATCCAGGCCACCGCTGCGGCCAGAATCAAGGCCAGCGTCGGCCATTCGCAAGCATTTGCGCGCGGCACATTTTTCTCCAAATGTTTGATAAGACGGCAAAAACCGACAGGAGCCACTTTCACTATGCGAGCCGGGACTGTGGACTTCAATTGGAGACTTTTGAACAAAATCCACATCGTATCAAAAAGTCATCATCATGATGATATAAATTAACAAAGTAAGCTTTCTATCACCATTTCGGCTGTAATCTTGCGATTTTCTGACTGAATTTGAGCAGGATTGAGCGCATATAGTTTTGGATAAGTCCCATCCGGCGCACTGTTCTGACCGGTCACGTGCCCTTCAAGCCGAGTCCTGAAGAGAGAGAACCCTGAACGAATCCTCCAGCCCCGGTGGCTAAGAGATGAACAGGCATCGCCGGAATTCAGCCCCGGAATTCAGCCATGGAAGAATCGCACAAATCAGGCTAAGCAACCGGGTCTCTATTGATAGGAGCCTCCGTTTGGCCTGGTCCCCACAACAAGACGAAGCCCTGAAAGAAGCCGCCGCCTGGCTGAAGCGCGGCGACCGGCAGGTGTACCGGCTGTTCGGATATGCCGGGACAGGCAAAACCACGCTCGCGCGTCATCTGGCCGAGGGCATTGACGGTGATGTCTGTTTCGGCGCCTTCACCGGCAAGGCCGCACACGTGCTGCGCCAGAAGGGCTGCGAAGATGCCGGTACCATCCATTCGCTGATCTACCGTCCCCGCTCCGCCAAGGAAGAAGAGGACACGGACGACGACGAGGAAGACACCGGACCGCAGTTCGCGATCAAGCGGGACAGCGCGGCCGCCACAGCCAGCCTGATCGTGATCGACGAATGCTCCATGGTAGACGAGGAACTCGGCAAGGACCTCTTGTCCTTCGGCACGCCGGTGCTCGTGCTCGGCGATCCGGCGCAGCTGCCCCCGGTCAAGGGCGGCGGCTTTTTCACCGAGGCGGAACCTGATGTGATGCTCACCGAAGTACACCGTCAGGCGCAGGACAATCCGATCGTGCGCATGTCCATGACCATCCGCGACGGCGGCCAGCTGGATTATGGCGACTTCGGTGAAAGCAAGGTGATCAACCGCCGGCAGATCGACAAGGACCAGATCCTGTCCGCCGACCAGGTGCTGGTCGGCACCAACAAGACGCGGCGGCTCTACAACGGCCGTATCCGCGAACTGAAGGATTTTTCGACGCCGATGCCCGCCGTTGGCGACAAGCTCGTCTGCCTGCGCAACGACAAGACCAAGGGGCTATTGAACGGCGGCCTGTGGACCGTCAAGCGGCTGCGCCCGCCGCGCGGCAACACGCTGCGCTTCGACGTTATCTCCGAGGACGATATCGGCAAGATGGCGGTGAAGGTGAAAGTGCTGCCCGCAATGTTCGAGGATGGTGCTGAGAGCATTCCCTACGCCATCCGCCGCAAGGCCGACGAATTCGACTACGGCTACGCGCTGACGGTGCACAAGGCCCAGGGCTCCCAGTGGGACAACGTGGTTCTGTTTGACGAAAGCTGGGCGTTCCGGGAGCACAGGAGCCGCTGGCTTTATACCGCCGTCACCCGTGCCGCAGAACGCATCACCGTGGTGAAGTAGAAGTTTCGAGCCCGGCTTCGCCGAACATCTGCGGGCGATTGACGACCGGCAAAACCCTGAGCCCCGTTTCGATAAACATCCTCAATTCCGCATCGGTGCCGCCGCCGCGCCCCAGAAGGGCGATGGCGGAAAACTGGCCGTCGACGAATGTCGCAGCCCTGTCTATATCGGCATCGGCCGAAATGTCCCCATCCGCAACCGCCTTTACCAGACGGTTCCTGATCGCGTTGTAACGGGCGTCCTTCAATCCCAGCACGATGTCCCGGAGGCGCTCCGGTCCATAGGTGCAGTCCACAATGGCGTTGACGAGAAAACACCCCGCAGGCGTGCAGGGGTCAAGGGTGAGGCAGACAACGGCACCCAGAAAGTCGCGCAGATCGTCCACCACATGTTTCCCGGCTTCCTGCAGCCGCCCGAATATCGGCCCGCCGTAGGTTTGGAAATAATGCAGAAGCGCCCTTTCAAAGAGCACTTCCTTATCACCGAAAGTCGCATACAGACCCGGTTTTGCCATGCCTGACATTTTTGCCAGATCACTCATCGACGTTCTGGAATAGCCGTTTTGCCAGAACGCGATCATGATCGCGTGAAGAGCGTCCTTGGTCTCGACTTTCCTTGGCCTTCCGCGCGCCATCGCTCTGCTCTCCCTTTGGCGGCCCGTCGAACCGGACCCGCCGGCCCGGTCAGTCAATCGCGGCCCATTGGCCGGGCAAATACGGCAGCTGTCCCGCGCACTATACGCAAGAAGCTGAATTTCATTCAAGGTTGAACTATTTAAGCAACCCTGAATTGCGAAAGCATTGTAGATACTGACAGCATCCGAATTCTGGCTGGAGACATTTGCCGGTGGACGGATACTATCTGTCTCTTTTCCGCTATGTTGATGCGGCTTATACCGCCCACAACAAACAGGAACCGATCTGACCGCGTTTGTTGTGAGTGGTATTATCGTCCACCGATCGAATTAAACTGCCGGAACGGCCTGTCCCTGAGCGCACGGGCCGTCTCGAAATTGTCACCATTGAAAGTCACTGCGTAAATGGCCAGCGTCACAGGGTCCGCCCCACTTCAGTCCAACCAGAAAACCATGCCCGCCTCCCATACCGCGCTACGCATCGCGCACCGGATAGCGGAGGAAATCGGCTGTCAGGCCGGTCAGGTGAATACCACCGTTCAGATGCTGGACGAAGGTTCGACGGTGCCCTTAATTGCCCGCTACCGCAAGGAAGCGACCGGCGGTCTCGACGACAGCCAACTGCGCAAACTGGAAGAGCGGCTGATTTACCTGAGGGAACTGGAAGACCGGCGTGTCGCCATCACCAAATCCATTGACGAACAGGGCAAGCTGACCGGCGAGCTGACAAAAAGCATCCAGACGGCGGAAACCAAATCGCAGCTGGAAGATATCTACCTGCCGTTCAAGAAAAAGCGCCGGACCAAGGCCCAGATTGCCCGCGAAGCCGGACTTGAACCGCTGGCCGACCTGCTGCTCGGCGATCCCTCGAAAGACCCGCAGGCCGAAGCTGCAACTTACATCGACGCGGCAAAAGGCGTCGCCGACACCAAGGCAGCGCTCGACGGTGCCCGCCAGATCCTGATGGAGCGCTTTGCCGAAAACGCCGCCCTGGTGGGCCGCCTGCGCCGCTACGTTGAAGAGCGCGGCGTCGTGCAGTCCAAACTGATCGACGGCATGGCGGACAAGGGAGCGAAATTCGCCGACTATTTCGACTATTCCGAAAAATGGTCGAAGATCCCGAGCCACCGCGCGCTGGCCCTTTTCCGCGGCCGCAACGAAGGCATTCTTTCCGTCGACCTGACCGTCGATGCCGATGACGTGTCACCTGTGCTTCCCGCAGTCAAAATGGTCGCCGACACATATGGTATCGCCGACCGGGGCCGCCCGGCGGACAAATGGCTGATGGAGGTTGCCCGCTTCGCCTGGAAGGTGAAACTGGCCCTGCATCTGGAGCTCGACCTGATGGGCGTCCTCAGGGACAAGGCGGAAGAAGAAGCCATCCAGGTTTTTGCCCGAAACCTGAAAGACCTGCTTCTGGCGGCGCCCGCCGGGGCCAGGGCGACGCTCGGGCTGGATCCCGGCATCCGCACCGGCGTGAAGGTCGCGGTGGTGGATGACACCGGCAAACTGGTCGATACCGCGACGATCTACCCGTTCCAGCCGCGCAATGATGTCTCCGGCTCCCGCGCCGCTCTGCTCGCCCTGATCGCCAAACACAAGGTTGGCCTGATTGCCATCGGCAACGGCACCGCCAGCCGCGAGACGGACAAGCTTGCGGGCGATGTCCTTGTGGACATTCCGGCCGCCCAGCGCCCGGTGAAGGTGATCGTCAACGAAGCCGGCGCGTCGGTCTATTCGGCTTCCGAACTGGCGGCGAAGGAAATGCCGGACATCGACGTGTCCCTGCGCGGCGCGGCTTCCATCGCCCGCCGCCTGCAGGACCCGCTGGCCGAACTCGTCAAGATCGAACCGAAATCCATCGGCGTCGGCCAGTATCAGCACGACGTCAACCAGAGCAAACTCGCGCGCGCCCTGGATGCGGTGGTCGAAGACGCGGTGAACGCGGTTGGCGTTGACCTCAACACCGCCTCCCCCGCCCTGCTGTCGCGCATATCCGGCCTGTCGGACAGTCTGGCAAAAGCCGTTGTCGAGCACAGAGATGCCATCGGCCGCTTTGACAGCCGCACCCAATTGAAGGAAGTGCCGCGCCTCGGCGCCAAGGCCTTCGAGCTGTGCGCTGGATTTCTGCGCATCAATGACGGCAAGGAGCCGCTGGATGCCTCGTCCGTGCACCCGGAGGCCTACCCGCTTGCCAAACGCATCGTGAAGGCCTGCGGCCGCGATCTGCGCCAGATCATGGGCGATGCGTCTCTGCTGAAGGGCCTTGAGCCGGGCGAATTCACCGATGACAAATTCGGCCTGCCGACGGTAAAGGACATTCTGTCTGAACTGGAAAAGCCGGGCCGCGACCCGCGCCCGGAATTCAAGACCGCCACGCTGCAGGAAGGCGTCGAGGAAATTTCCGACCTGAAGCCGGGCATGAAGCTGGAAGGCACGGTCACCAACGTCACCAACTTCGGCGCTTTCGTCGATGTCGGCGTTCATCAAGACGGGCTGGTGCATGTCTCGCAGCTGGCCGACCGCTTCGTCGACGACCCGCACAAGATCGTCAAGGCCGGCGACATCGTCAAGGTGACCGTCCTGGAAGTGGACGTGCCGCGCAAACGCATCTCCATGACCATGAAATCCCAGGCCGACTACCAGGGTCAGCGCGAGCGGGCCCAGCAGGACCGTGGCGGGCCCGGCGGACGTGGCCCCGGCGGCAAGGGCCCCGGCGGCAAGGGGCCCGGAGGACGCGGGCCCGGAGGCAACGCGCCGCGCGG
>JBNLAU010000382.1:0-8992 GCA_050302295.1 Roseibium sp.
AAGAATCCGTGGGATGCGTACATGTCCTAAGCCTGCCCCAGTTGCTTCTCATGCTGCAAGACTTGCAGCCAATAAATTTCGCAGCGCAGCAATACCGGGTGGAAGAGGTCATCAACCCAGGTCCCATAGCTGCTGCTGACACTCCGGCACAGATTTGTCATAATTTCTGCACGAAAGTGCTAATATCAACCGCAATAAATAGGAACAGCTCCGAACGCGGCCTTCGATGGCCTGTTCCAGCCCGCCGGGACTGCGTAGCGTTGCTTGAACGGCCAGCCAGGCGGCCTGCGCAACGCGCCTTGCCAGCGAACTGGAACAGTGCAATCAGATGTGTTCCTATTTGTTGTGGTTGGTATAAGATCCGGAAAAAACATGCTCGGTTGTCGGTCAATGTCAAACATCACGGAACATATGGCGTCTTCATGCGGGTTCGGAATGATGAAATTCCGAACCGCCGTGGGAGTGCTGACAGCCGCCATCTGTTTGGCCGGCCTTCCAGCAGAGGCCTGCTCGCTGTCCCTCGTGCTCGCGATGGACGGCTCGGCAAGCGTTGATTCACGGGAACATTCTCTTCAGCTCAACGGTCTGGCAAACGCATTGAGCGATCCCGAGGTTGTCCAGGCTATTGATGCCGTTGGCGGAATCTGGGTGACAAGCTTTGAATGGAGCGGTCGGCATCAACAGCAGATTCAGCTGAAATGGCAACACATTCATGATACCGCCAGCGCCGAAGCCGCCGCAGACATGCTGCGGCAAGCGCCACGCGGCTACACGGAATTTCCGACCGCAATCGGTTACGCGCTCGGCTATGCCGCCGTGCAAATGCAGAAGGTTCCGGCAACCTGCGCCCGCAAGGTTATCGATGTCGCGGGAGACGGCATCAACAATGAGGGTTTCGAACCGGCCAGCGCCTACCGGGCGTTCGATTTCGAGGGCGTGACCGTCAATGGCCTGGTGATTGCCGGAGCGGACACGGCGCCGGTTGACTACTACAAGAACAATGTCGTCAAGGGGCCCGGAGCCTTCGTGGAGGTTGCGGTGGATTACGACGACTACGCCCGCGCCATAAAACGCAAGCTGATTAGAGAGATTTTCGGCAGCGGCTACGCATCACTGCGCTGATTGCTGCCGCCGGAATTACGCCATGTATCAGGCACCTGGCCGCTTGATGCCCTTTTCTTCCATGGCCCGATAGAAATCTTTCAGGGTTTTGCCCGGTTCGGCATCGAACCTGTCCCCGGTTTCACGCAACTCGGAGATCCGGTCCAGGCGGAACGTGCGGAAGTTCTGGCGCAATTCGCACCAGGCGACCAGAGTCCAGACCTTCCCCCAGAACCAGAGTCCCAGGGGACGGATCACGCGGGTGGTTGGCTCCCCCTTGACGTCGCAATAGGCAATGGAAAGCCTCTTCCGTCGGTCGGCGGCCGCTTCCAGAAAATCGATATGCGCCCGGACCTGCGGGGTCATTTCCGGCGCGAAAGCATGAATTTCAATCTCGTTCTGCCGCACGCGCATTTTGTCCGGCAGAACCGCGTCGATCTTGATCATGGCCTCTTCGGCCGCCCGGGCCATCGCAGCTCCACCCCAGGCGCGGATGATCCGCGCACCGGCGAGTAGAGCTACGATTTCATCACGGGTGAACATGAGAGGAGGCAGTTCATAGCCATCGCGCATGATATAGCCGACACCCGCGGCGCCCTCGATGGGAACGCCTGAGGCTTGCAGGTCCGCGACGTCGCGATAAATGGTGCGTTCGGAAACCTCGAGCCATTCGGACAACTGGCGGGCCCGGACGAGCCGGCCGCCGCGCAGATATTGCACGATCTGAAAAAGGCGATCGGCGCGTCTCATGCTGTCCACACCTCAAGAGGCAATCGTCCCGCCTGCCCCGGATCAAGCAGCAAACATGCCGATCGAGTTTCCGTCCGGATCGACGCCATAGGCAAAACGGCCAGCAGGAATCGCAATCGGATCGGACACAACTTCACCGCCTCCCTTGGCAAATCTTTCCATCGTCTCTTCAAGGCTGTCGGGGCAGGCAATGTGAATCGTCGGCCCGGAACCGTCTTTGGCAGGTTTACCCGGATAGAGATGCCCGGCAACCCCACCCTGTTCTTTCGTTGGAAAGATCGCAATGTGGTTCGGGCCCATGTCGGTGACGCGCGTAAGCTCCGTTTTGAAAACGCCATTGTAAAAGCTGATCGCTTTGTCCAGATCCGTGACCGGAATTTCCATCCAGACATTGAAGTTAGCGGGCGCGAAAGTCATGAAAGTTCTCCTGTCAAAAGTGAATGATTGTCACCTTATCAAGGGGCTCCTGACAGCCTTCTGTCAGGAGAGTACGCACGGGAGGAGAAAGGCAAAACCATCTGTTCGCGCTTGAAAACAAAGCGGCATTTTGCCGGTGTGTCCTTCATGACAATCCCGGGTACGCATCACATCCGTCTGCTCGAGTGTCGCACATCGCCGTCTTGTCTCCTGACGAGAATGAAAATCGCTTGCCCAAATGCGCCTCCGATTGATCTTGCTCAAGGTAACCGGATCGGCTTACCGGCACTTTGTGGGTCTTAAAAGGAGGCAAGAATGAGCCACGTTCCACACGAACTGCATGAAGAATTCCCGGCAGCAGCTGATGTGCTGCATGACTTAAAGACCAATGACACCCATTTTGCTCGCCTGGCCGACGACTATCATGCCGTCAACCGCGAAGTGCACCGTATTGAAACGGACGTGGCACCGGCTTCAGACGAAGTGTTGGAAGACCTGAAAAAGAAACGCCTTCAGTTGAAAGACCAGATCGCTGCCCTTCTGGCGGCTGCGGAAAACACCGTGTCCTGAGCCCCTCCTTTTCAGGCCGGTGTTAGCGCCCGCGCCGTCACCGTCCGACGGCGCGGGCCACCTCGGCTGCATTTCCCGCAATCTGATTTCTGACTGGATTAGCTGAGTGAAGCCGTCCCGTTTCCGGTTTGGCGGAGCTCCGCTCGCTTCATATTTCCCGCGTTTACAAAAAGAGGGCGCCGCAACCTCATGGAAGTCCGGCGCCAGTCTGGGGAGGAACGACCCTCATCGTTCACCTAACAATGTGGGTACTACTGTAAGGACTTACAATGCAAACCCGCGTGAACCATACGTGAAACGGGCTATACCGGCCAATGGCGTGCTCACATCCCACAAACCGGATCTGACGCGAGAAATTTCAACTTCTGCTGAAATCTCAGCCACTTAAATCGACGGCGTAATGGCGGCGCTCCATCATCCGCTTTTCGCCCCCTCACTTCATTGATTTCCATGTTCACGAACACATCAAACTCTCTTTCCATGGGATTGAATTTTCGGTCATTTTAGCCGACTCATGTGTTGAATGAACTTGTTCAAAGATTGATTCAATTCGCTGATGACGATCCCCTCGGAGGGCGCATTCCCGTGTGACTTCAAATGTAAAGGCAACAAGGACTGAGAGTCCGCCACCGGGTGGGGATGTCAGCCCACGGACAGGCGTGCAGGTCGGGGTTGCTAAGCCCGTCCGGAAGCGGGTGAGGGGCACAAAGGTTTTGCTGAGTGAGAACCCAGCCGATTTTAGATCGATATCCGCCCTTGGGCCGACAAAGCGTTCAGGTAGGCTGTGATCCCTGCGCGGTTTGTCAGATGTGCTTTCGAGCCATTGTATTTGTCGAATAGCCGCTGGTGGGCTTCGAACGAGTTCCAGTTGTTTTTTCGGGACCGGTATTCTGCAACCCAGGTCAAGAGGTCTTCGAAGCGGGTCTCGCTGCCACCTCCTTGGATGCCGCGTTGATGGACATTGGCGAGGCAGTCTTCTACGGGCAAATCCAGCCAGATCAGGGTGGTGACACGGTTTAGCACCATGTTGGCAAGCTGCCCGTAGACCCCTTCCATGATCCACCTGTCGCCTGTCGCTGCGTCCATGACGAGCCTGTCTCTGTGCACCCTGTCACGCGCAACGCCATAGTGGCCAGGTTCCCAATGCATATCATCCAGATGGAACACCTGAGGCCCCAGAATTCGAGCAAGATTTCCCGCAAGCCAAGTCTTGCCGGATCCTCCATTGCCCAAAATCAAAACTCTGTCGAAGGGTCTTTTGGCCGTCATTTGCTCACTTCAAGCCTGAACACTTCAGCTGGGGTGTGGAAACCGAGGCGCTTTCCCGGCGTATTGTTCAACCGATCGATTAGGGATCGTATCGATTCCTCAGGAACTGACAAGACAGTGGTATCCCTGGGCAGATAGCCTCGGATCTGCCGGTTCATGTTCTCAACGGAGCCTTTCTGCCAGGGCGCGGACGATCGCAGTACCAGGCATCTCTCTCTTGACCCGGCAATCCCCCTGCGATCTTCTTCTTGAAAGTCCCGTTCCTGGATCAGGCCATGTCTATTGCCCGCCTTGCCGTCTATCTGATCTGCCTCTGGCCCATGTCGTCAATGGCGGCTGACTTCTGCGTTGACGTGCAATCCAAGAAGGGCTGGCAGCAACTGGCCCTGCCTGACGGCAGGATACGCAAGGTCAGTTATTCCGGCGGCTGGAGCGTGATCAATGGCATGTACAAAGCGGTTGGTCCGCGCGGATACACCGGCCGGGAAGCCCAAAAGCTCGGGCCGCTTTACGGATACAAATTCGATCAGTCCTATGCTTTCGGCGAAATGCTGGTGCGAGATCATGCCGGCCGGATCGTGCCCTTTGCCGAATTCGCCGCCCTCGCCGTCAATACCAGAGACCCGGCGGGCACCTATTCCTTCCGCATCAACGATAAAGATGTGGCACTGTGGGACAATACGGGAGCGATCAGGATATGCATATCGATGCGCTGATCGGATGAAGGGCTGGAAATGACGGGAAAAGTTGCGCTGATAACCGGTGCTGCCAGAGGAATTGGCCTGGCGACCGCGAAACTGATGCTTGCCCGCGGCTGGCGGATTGCCATGCTCGACCGCGACAGGGATGAGTTGATGCGGGCCGCGACGGGTCTGGAAGACGCCGAGCCTTTCGTCTGCGATGTCTCCATTCCAGAGGAAGTGCAGGACACGGTCCCTGCGATCCTTGCGAGCTTCGGCCGGCTCAACGCGGTTGTGAACAATGCCGGTGTTGCGGAATTCGGTCCCATCGAAGAGACCGATTTTGCGACTTGGCGCCGGGTGATGGAGACGAACCTGGACGGTGTGTTCCTGGTTTCCCAGGCGACATTCCCAGCCTTGAAGGAAACCCGCGGCGCAATCGTAAATATTGCCTCCATATCGGGCCTGCGCGCCTCGACGCTACGCGTTGCCTACGGCACGTCGAAAGCCGGCGTTATCCAACTGACAAAACAGCAGGCCGCCGAACTTGGCGAATACGGCGTGAGAGCAAATTGCGTCTGCCCCGGGCCGGTGAGGACGAAGCTGGCCATGGCCGTACACACCCAGGAAATCATCGACGCCTATCACGATGCCATTCCGCTCAATCGCTATGGCACGGAAACAGAAATTGCCGAAGTGATCGCCTTCCTGTGTTCGGATCAGGCGGCCTATGTCACCGGGCAGATCGTAGCCGCGGATGGCGGCTTCGACAGCACCGGCGTCGGATTGCCGGCCCTTCGCAAATAAGGACCGGCATCCAGCCTATTTGTGAAATGCACCTTCCGGCCGGTACTTGTCCATGACCGCATCCAGGCGATCGTTGGTGATGGCCGGGTTGGCCCTTTGCAGGCACGGGAGGAGGATAGCCTTGTTGGCGCGCTGCTCGGCGCCGCTGGGGTATTTGTCCGGTTCCGGGTTTACCGGCTTGAAGCACTCGATGAAAACCGCTTCTTCAATATCAAGATCAGCGGCGACACTGGCCGTCGGACGGTTTGGATCCTGATCGGCAAGTGCAGGCAATGAAAACACAATAGCGGCCAGGAACAGTTTAAAACGCATCTGCAGGTCTCCGGGGTCTGGCCGCCCGTTATGGCGGGCGGCGAATATCGCTGGATCAGCACTGTGCCAGACTACCGACAAGCTCGTTTACGCATGTGACGATTATCACATTTTTCTGGAATTTCCCTGTCCCTTCAATCACCGCGGCAGTCATGTCGGCTACCGGTCTGCCAGAAAGTGAGCCGCCACCTGCCGCTGATGCGCACGTGTCCGGTGCTCGAACAGATATATGCCCTGCCAGGTCCCGAGCGCCATCAGGCCACCTGACACCGGAATGGACAGCGATACGGGCAGGAGCGCTGCCTTGATATGCGCCGGCATGTCGTCCGGCCCTTCCAGCGTGTGGAAGAGGTAATCCATGGACGGGTGGTCCGCCGGAGGCACCAGACGCTCAAAATAGGCCTTGAGGTCCACCTGGACATCGGGATCCGCGTTTTCCTGGATCAGCAGGGAACAGGAGGTGTGGCGGACGAAAAGCGTCAGGAGACCGTCGCCTGCGTTCTGATCTGCGAGCCAGGCCGCAACCTCGCGGGTGAATTCATAAAGCCCCTGCCCCCGGGTGCGAAGAGAAAAAACGGTTTGCATGCCTGGCTTTCAAGCGACTGGAGATCAAACTGGCTCAGGCTTAAGGCATCTGTTTCGACGTGGCAAATCGGGTCAGAATGTACCGCAGAGCTTTGCACGGATCCGATTGCCGGTCCGCCGAAAAAGGTTGCAAACACGAGTAACACACGTCATTTGAACTGTGTCCCCTTCCGTCAGCCCGCGCTCATGCCTCAGGACCCGCCATGTCCCCTTCCGCCAGAAAAGTCCTGATCGCCTCGCTCGGCTCGCGCGGTGATGTCCAGCCGTACGTCGCCCTCGCAAAGGAGCTGACCCGGTTGGGGGCGGAGGTCACGGTTTGCACCGGTGAAGGATTTGAGGACATGATCGAAAGCGCGGGCGCCAGGGCCCGGCCCGCACCGATCAACATTCAAACGCTTCTGCAAACCACCGAACTCAAGGAAGCGTTGTTCACGCTGAAAGGCAAGATCAACGCTGCAAGGCAAACGCTTGGTCTGCAGAAAAACGTGACAAAAGCCCTCTGGGACATCGGTCTGGACGAAAAGCCGGACCTGATCCTGTTCAATTTGAAGGCGGTCGTCATGACGCTGGTCGCGCGGCGGCTGAATGTTCCCGCTCTGCCAACGGCATTGCAACCGGTCACGGCGCCGACCCGCGAATTTCCGCTGCCGGTGTTCGGATTGCCGGATCTAGGCGCCTATTTGAACCGCAAGAGCTTTACGCTCGGTCGCTCGCTGATGAGAGCCGGTCTTTCGCCCCTGATCAAATCGATCAGGCCGGAAGCCAATGCGGAATTTGCCATGCCTGGCGAAATTATTGACGGTTATTGGCCTGCGGGTGGTAAGGCGCTGAACCTGCAGGCCTTTTCACGCGCACTCGTGCCCACACCTGACGACTGGGGCCCGCAATACTGGCCTTGCGGCTATTGGCTGAGCGAGCCGGACCCGGACTATCGCCCTCCCCGCGAGCTTGGCGCCTTTCTGGAGAACGGCCCTGCCCCGGTCTATCTCGGCTTCGGCTCCATGCTCAGCAAGAATCCCGCAAAAATGACGGAAACCGTGCTTGCGGCGCTCGAAATCTCCGGCCAGAGGGCTATCCTTGCCACCGGCTGGGGTGCGCTGGTGAAAGAGAGCCTGGCGGATGACCTCGCCGAGCGCATCTTCTTGCTGGACACGGCACCCCACAGCTGGCTGTTTCCGCGGTGCGCGGGCATCGTACACCACGGCGGCTCGGGTACCACCCATGAAGCCGTGCGCTGGGGAAAGCCCTCCCTTGTCTGCCCCGTCTTTGGCGATCAGCCCTTCTGGGGTGCGCGCGTTCACGAGATTGGTGCCGGGCCAGCCCCGATCCCGCAGAAGAAGCTGACACCCGGCAGGCTCGCGGCGGCGCTCAAGGATCTGGAACAACCGGCTTACGGACAAGCCGCAGCGAAGGCGGCCAGGATCATGGCAGGTGAACCCGGATCACGGGGAACTGCGGAAAGGCTAATGGCGCTCCTGCCAGCCAATACACCCCGCACCAAATAAGAATCGAGAGCACCGTGCTGCCACTGTTGTCAGGCTACCGGTTTCGGTAAAGGCGATGGTTGCCCTTTTCTTTTGGCTGGCGGCCTGACACAACTATCAAAATCCGCTTTTCAGAGGAGTCACTGCCTGTGTTCCCTGCACGCTACACAGTTTTTGTTCTTTGTCTCGCCCTAACCCTCATTTCCTTTGTCTTGATGTTTTCCTGGACCGGCTATTTCTTCTGGCCGTTTCTGGTGTTCGGTGCGCTGTCGGGAATCGGCCTGCTGGATCTGGCGCAGATCAGGCATTCGGTTTTGCGCAATTATCCGGTGATCGGTCATTTTCGCTATCTGTTTGAGGCGATCCGGCCGGAATTGCGCCAGTATTTGTTTGAAAGCAATCAGGACGGACGGCCGTTCTCACGGGAACGCCGGTCGATGGTCTATGACCGGGCCAAGGACATTGAAGACGTCCTGCCCTTCGGCTCGGAACTTGATGTCTATGATATCTCCCACGCCTGGGTGAACCATTCGATCCGCCCGAAACATGAGCAGGAGGCCGATCTGCGCGTCACCATCGGCGGGCCCGACTGCAAACAGCCCTATTCCGCGTCGCTTTTCAATATTTCCGCCATGAGCTTCGGCGCCCTTTCCGGCAACGCCATTCTGGCTCTCAACAAGGGAGCCAGGGCGGGCAATTTTTATCATGACACCGGCGAAGGCAGTATCTCGAGATACCACCGGCAGGGCGGCGGCGATCTCGTCTGGGAGCTTGGCAGCGGCTATTTCGGCTGCCGGTCGGCGGATGGTGGTTTCGACCCGGACAAATTCAAGGCGCATGCGTCCGACCCTCAGGTCAAGATGATTGAAATCAAGATGAGCCAAGGGGCCAAACCGGGCCATGGCGGTGTCCTGCCGGGTCCGAAAGTAACGAATGAAATCGCCGAGGCCCGCGGCGTACCAGTCGGAAAGGATTGCATCTCACCGGCATCTCATTCCGCCTTCTCAACGCCGATAG
>JBNLAU010000383.1:0-2777 GCA_050302295.1 Roseibium sp.
TTGGCCACCTTGATGCCCCAGGCGTCGGTCTGGCGGTCGAGGATCTCCTGGATATCGGCGTTCAGCTTGTCACGCTCGGCCAGCATTTCGTCCAATTCGTGCTTGCCGAGCACCGAGCGCAGCGTCGTTTGCGCCAGTTGACTGACCGCGACGGTGTAATCCGCAACATTGATGATGGCGCGCTGCGGATCGATGATGCGGAAATAGATCACCGCGTTCACCTTCACCGAGACGTTGTCCCGGCTGATCACATCCTGGCTGGGCACATCATCCACGAACATGCGCAAGTCCGTGCGCACAACCTGCTGGACGAACGGGATCAGCAGCACGAAGCCCGGCCCGCTGACCTTGGTGAACCGGCCAAGGGTGAAGACGACACCGCGCTGATACTCGCGGAAAATGAATATGGCGTAGTAGAGCACGAAGATGATGAACGCCACGACAACCAGCGGGCTGATCGAGTTGAAAACCAATGTCTGCATAGCTGGAACCTTTCAACTGAAGTGCTTCGAATGTGTCTGGGCGGCCGGGTGCCCCGCAGTTTGCGCCCCTTCCTGAGACGATCCGGATTTCGTATCCCGGCCGGTATTGCGCTTTCCGAAGAACAATCTCTGAAAGCGTGGGTCTAAAGACTTTCCGGCTGTCCTTCAGACGCGGCATTCACGACCAGTGAGAGCCCGTCGACATCGCGAATGCTGACAGACTGGCCGGTGCTCAGATCGTCCGCGCCGGTCGCATGCCAGCGTTCGCCTTCCGCCCAGACAAAGCCCTCGCCGCCGCGCCATTCGATCACTTTCGCGCTTGCTCCGATCATGCCAGCACGCCCGCTCACCGGCTCATGGCGGTAGGAGCGCAGCGTAAACCCCAACAAAAGAACCAGAATCGCACCGCTGACGGCAGCCATGGTGCCGGTCAGCCACCAGGAGATCTGAAAACTCGGCGCATCGGTGTCGATAAGCATCGAAGCTCCGAGGACGAACGCAACCAGCCCGCCGAAGCCAAGCACCCCGAAGGCCGGTGTCAGCGCCTCGGTGACCATGAAGGCAACGCCGAGAGCGATCAGGGCCAGCCCGGCATAATTGAGCGGCAGCATATTGAGAGCGTAAAGGCCGAGCATCAGACTGATCGCGCCAACCACACCCGGCACCAGGGCGCCCGGGTTCCAGAACTCGAAGATCAAACCGTAGACACCAATCATCATCAGGATAAGCGCCAGGTTCGGGTTGGACAGAATACTCAGAACGCGGGTGAGCGTATCCATTTCAACGGTCTCGACAGGAAGCCCCTTGACCGCAAGCGTGCGCTCGGTCCCGCCAACTTTGACGGTGCGGCCATCGGCGGCTTTGAGGAGCGCATCAAGATCCGGAGCGACGATGTCGATCACGTTCATCTCCAGCGCTTTTTGGGATGACAGGCTGGCCGCCTCACGGACCGCCTGCTCGGCCCAGTCCGCGTTGCGGCCGTGCAACTCGGCAAGGCCCCGGATCAGCGCAACGGAATCGTTGGTCGCCTTGGCCGACAGGGCGTCTTTGGGCGCCAAAACGCCCTTGTCCTGATTGACGTCCTTGTCGTCCGCGGCATCCCGGCCGCCCTCGCCTGACTTTCCTTTGCCGTCACTGCCCGGCAGGGCCTCTGGAAGTCCGCCAATCTGCACGGGCGTCGCCGCGCCGAGGTTTGTTGCCGGAGCCATTGCTGCCACATGCGCGGCATAGAGGATGTAGGTTCCTGCGCTGGCCGCATGCGCCCCCGACGGTGCGACATAACCGATTACCGGCACCTTTGAGGCGAGCATTCCAGAGATGATTTCGCGCATCGAAGTGGCGAGGCCGCCCGGCGTGTTGAGGCGCAACACCAGGGCTTCCGCCTTCCGCTCTTCAGCAAGGCCAATGACACGTTTGACGTGCCGCACCGTCGCCGGACCGATAGGACCTTCGATAGCGGTCATGAGCAACACCGGACCGCTTTCGGATGCGTCAGTGGTCTGCGCCGAAACGGGAACTCCGGCCGCAACCAACGCTGCAGCCGCAGCAATGAGACGACGCAATCGCTTGAGAACTCTCACATTCGTCTCCCTACACGATAGTATAGGGCTCAGGGCGGTGATCGCCAACGGGCACGCGCCGGCCACAACCTGACAGGCCGCCTCGCATGTGTCACGATCAATGGTGCCAAGGGGGCAATCGCGCTCGCGGCTTGGCCTGACACGGACTATGGAACTTCGAAACCCAAGGGAGAGGAAAAATGGATCACGTCTACCCGGTAACCGAAGTCTACGGCTCCTCGCCGGACTCGATCGACCAGGCCGTCCGCAACGCCATAGGTGCGGCCAGTAAAAGCATCCGCAACCTGGAATGGTTTGAAGTGACGGAAATCCGGGGGCATGTGAACACCGACGGGTCGGTCGGGCATTTCCAGGTTGGAGTCAAGCTTGGCTTCCGTCTCGAACGCGGCGCTTCGGACTGACCCCGCATCGCATGGCTTTAACGCCCATCAGCTGCCCTGGCGCCGGTTTAGACCGGCACCAGACGCTGGCATTGCGAGAAACGCGAGCAGGAACAGGCAGTTCAACTGCCGCGCAGAACCAGGACAGAACAAGGCGCGTGGCGGACGATATGAGCGGCGTTGGAGCCGATGAAGTACGTGGAAAGGCCTGGCTTATGAGAAGTCATCAGGACGAGGTCGCACGCAGCCTTTTTGGCTTCTTCGATCACCTCGTGATAAATGGCCCCCATCCGGACTTTGCAATCGACCGTTCCTTCGGAAAGGCCCAGGTCTGC
>JBNLAU010000384.1:0-32185 GCA_050302295.1 Roseibium sp.
GACCGTGGAAGTGGAGTTTTTCGGGCTGCCCTCGATCAGCTTGTCGGAATAGACCAGATAGACAAGCACGTTGCGCTTGGCATCACAGCCGCGCACGATGCGCATCTTCTTGAACATGAACGAGCGGCGCTGACGGAACATTTCCTCGCCCTGCTCGAAGTTTTCCTTGATCGTCACCGGCCCAACCTGGCGGCACGCAAGCGAAACGTCGGAGACCTCTTCCGCGACACCCAGCCAACCGGACACCCCGCCTTTTTCCGGCACGGTGAAATGACAGGCGACGCCGTCGACAAGCGGGTCATCGATCGCGTAGGTCGCCAGCTTGTGGTCCGGCGTCAGTAACTTCCAGACCGTGGATTTCTTGAAGATCAGATCGGGTTCGTCGGCTGAAAGAGCCGCACCCGTCCCCAGCATTCCGACAGCAAGAAAAAGCAGGACGGCCTTGAAAAAACGCATGATTACCTCCGGATTTGAGTGTCCCCAATGTGGGACTCACGTTCCCTCGATCAAGCGCAAGGCAAAAGAAAACGCGCGCCCGTCAGGCGCGCGTTCGATACGAAATTCGGTCTGATTGAATGTGCGGGATCAGCGGACCTCTTCGAGGACCTTCCTGTCTTTCCCACCGGCCTCCTCCGCTTCCTCAGAAGCGGTTTCTTCCTGCGGATCGCCCTCGTCTTCAATGATATCATCGGCGGCAAGGTCCAGGGGCACTTCTTCGCCGTCAGGTTCATCCCCATCACTCACGAGCTCAAGCGAAGCTGCGAAATCGGAATCGGAGACGAGTTCGGGAGATGTGCTCTCAGCAGCCTCCCCTCCAGAGGCGTCCGCCTGATCAACTTCCTCGGCAGCCTCTTCCACTTCCGGTTCCATTTCCGGCACGGTATCCGGTTGCGGCGTTTCTTCGCTCGCCACTTCCTCGCCAGCGGAAATAACGCCATTCAGAGCATCAATGAGGTCAGCGCAACGTTCCCGGGTCCAGATCTGCGGCTGATCGAGACCCAGCGCTTCATCGTAAGCGCGGGCAACATTGAGCGGCAGATGAAAGTCAAAATCCGGCTTGGAAGCAAATTGCGGAGCCAAAGCGTCCTTGATCGCAAGGAAGGTATCCTTCAGTCCGAGGCTCTGCTCAACACAGGCGGCGGCCGTGTCACGCAAGGTGATGACGAATTCGCGGGTGGTTTCAATGGCGGCGGCAACCGCCGAGGTGCCAATTGCCGGTTTGCCCCTTCCCGGCATGAGCGCGGTGGGCCGGAACGCGGAGATCCGGTCAAGCGCGCGTGGCCAATCTGACAGATGCGCGTCGCCGCAATAAGGAGCGGCCGACTTCTGAACCAGATCACCGGCAAAGATGACGCCGCTTTGCGGCACCCAGACCACCAGATCCCCCATTGTGTGACCGCGGCCCAGATGCATCAGTCTGACTTCCAAGCCGCCAAGATCAATCGTCATGGACGAGGCGATGGTCATGCTCGGCTTGCAAACCCGGGCATCTGCGGCCAGATCCGCAAAAAGCACCGGATCGCGTTCCCGGGAGACCTGGATGTCTTGCGCACCGCGAGTGTCGATCATGCGCTGTGTCAGATCCGAAGCGATGATATCGCCCGGCTCAAACAGCTGCGCGCCCAATGAGCTGTCTGCATGGAAATGGGTGAGGACGACCTGCTTGACCGGTTTGTCAGTGATCTCGCGCAGTTTCTGCAGCGTCTTTTCCGCCATGGCAGGCGTTGCCTGACCGTCCACGATGAGGACACCGCGCTCACCGACGATTACGCCTGTGTTTGAGCAGCCATCGGCGCTATAGGCATAACAGCCGCGCCCCAGTTCCTTGAACCGTTCGTTTTCACCCGGAACGGCCTCGGAATTGTTCTTGATGTCCACCATAGCGGCCTCGCTTTCATGCCCGCGCCCACCGGCTATTTGCCGCGCCGGTATCACGCTTTTTCCTGTTGACTGCAGCGTCTCAGTTTCGGTCTCTGATTCGCAATTTTTCGCCTGATTATTCTCAGGCTATTCCCTCTTTATCAACAGATTGCTCCGTAATTTTACCGCCATTTCACTTTACTCGCACAAGCTCTTCATCACACTTGTCTGCACAAGGGCTAATTTTTAGAAGAAGCTTCGCCTGTCTTTCCCGAGCTCCTTGATCGGCTATACTTGCTAGACACAGAAAATGGCCGGAACACGGCAGCGTTCATCTGCCCTATTGGCAGGCTTAACGAACTACATGAGGCAACACCGCGCCAATGCCCGATCAGCAAGTCTCCAATCAGCCAAGGCCGAAACATACCGGCGGCGACCGGCCCGTTTTGAAGCTGCAGCAATTTCTGCCATATCAGCTCAACAATCTTGCCGAAACGGTCAGCCGCTCCTTATCAAAAATCTACGCGGACAAATATGGCATCAGCATCCCGGAATGGCGCGTTCTTGCCACTTTGGGCGAACATGAGGCCATGACGGCGCGGGACATTTGCCGGGCAACGTCCATGCACAAGACCAAGGTGAGCCGTGCGGTCGCCGCTCTGGAAAAACGGGAGCTGCTGACCCGGGACAAGAACCCGGATGACCAGCGCGAGCAGACCCTTCAGCTGAGCCTTGCGGGAACCGCCATGTATGAAGAAATCATCCCGGAAGCGCTCGACTATTCCCAAGGATTGCTCGACTCGCTGACGGAAGATCAGAAGAGCGCTCTGGACGGCATATTCCGAAATCTCCACCGGGCGGCGGCCTCTCAAACTCCAGCTGATACCGGTTCTTATATCAACCACAACAAACAAGAACCCATCTGACCATGATTGGTATTAAACCGTTCTTTACCCTCACTTCGGGAAGCGGACCAACGGCGCGCGCCATTAACCGAACGTGAGCGCTTTCGTTGCTAATAATAGGCGTTGCAGCAATAGTTATGCCGAAGGCAAAAGCCGATACGGCGTTGGGTAAAAAAAGCGCTGTTGGGGACTGGATTGTGAGACTTTGCCGAAACGCCAGGTCTGGAGTTTTGTTGCGCATGCTGTTGGTCTGCGCAGCCTTCATGTTGCCGTTAAATGCCGCCCATGCCGCAAGCTGCACCAGCCTGAAGGCGGAATTGCGCCGTCTGGAATCCGGTTCAGCCGCCCAAAGCCCCGCCGCCCGCAAATGGACGAGCGCAAAGCAACAGCAGCAAAAGGCGATCGCCGCGGCTGAGCGTGACGCCGGCTACTTCAACTGTGGCAGCACCCCGACCGCCAGCTGCAAAAGCCTGAACAGCAAGATCAAGCGAATGAAGGCCAATCTGGGCAAGATAGAGCGCCAGCTTGCCAAGGCCTCCGGCGGATCGGCGAAGAACACCAGGCGTATCCGTCAGGTGCGTGCTTCGCTTGCCAAATGCGGCGGTCCGGCTCAAAGCCGGCAGGCCAAGCAGGACACTTCATCAGGCAACAGGAATTCCGGCGGACTTTTTTCGCGTCTGTTCAACCCGAAATCGAGGGTGGAGCAGGTTTCCGCCAGGACCGGCGATAAGGAAATCGCCACTGTCCGCAAGAAATCAACCCGCACGGCCAGCCGCAGGCACCTTCCCTCGGGAGGCAAGTTCCGGACTGTGTGCGTCAGAACCTGCGATGGCTACTTTTTTCCGATCAGCTTTTCGACCGGGAAAAGCCAGTTCGTCAACGATGAAGCCCGCTGTTCGGAAATCTGTCCTGCCTCCGAAACAGAGCTTTATGTCTACCGCAATCCGGGCGGAGACCAGTCAGCGATGATGTCGCTCGCAGGCGATCTCTATTCCGAACAGCCTTTCGCTTACCGCTACAAATCCGAATATGTGGAAGGCTGCAGCTGCCGCAGGACCCGCCAGTCCAAAATGCGTTCGTCCTGGACCGAACTTACCTCCGGATCCGGCAATCGTATTTTCTTTTCCGATATCAGCGCAGGCTTGCCGCGCCGAACATTGCGGCCGAGCCTCGGTGACACATTCGAAAAAGACGGCGCTGCCTCCTCACCGCTTGGCAGGACACCGCTGAAACGCGCCCAGCTTCCGCACTATCTTGACCCGGACACGCGGTTCAATCTGGAAAAGGGTTTCGAAGTTACAGCCCGTCTGAGCCGCGCCGTGGCCCGGTCCGCTGGCGCGTCAAACAAGATCGCGTCCGTATCGCTAACGGAAAGCGGCCTGCCGCTTCTGTCCATTCGCCCCGGCCTTGAGGACGAAGATGAGAGGCCGGCAGCCTCGCCGATTTTCAAGACCGCCGATGACGGTTTCCGTCCCGCCGGGGAGGAACGGAAAGCCTCTGTCAGGGTAGTCGGTCCAGAATATTTTGTCGCCCAATGAGAGGCAGCAGCGCCTTCATGTCCGGGCCGTGGTCCATCCCGGTAAGCACGCGGCGGAGCGGCATGAAAAGCCCCCGGCCCTTGCGGCCCGTCTCCGCCTTCAGCGCTGATGTCCACACACCCCAAGTCTCCAGGGTGATGTCGCCTTCGGGGAGCAGCTCGCGGGCTTTGGCCAGGTAGTCTCTGTCCTCATCCTCGATCCGTCCTTCCACCGGACCGACCACGACCTGCCAGTAGTCCTTCGCATCGCCAACGGTTTCACAATTGCCGCGCACCGTTTCCCAGAACTCTGCGCCACAGCGGACACCAAGAGCGGTCAACCGGTCCTCCACCGCCTCAAACGGCAATTCGTGCACCAGGCGCGCATTCAGGGTCTTCAACTCTTCCGGATCGAATTTTGCGGATGATCTCGATACGCTGGCAAGGTCGAACTTCTCGATCAGCGCGTCCATGGACGGCAGCGGCTCTACTGCCTGACTGGTGCCAGTGAGAACTGCGAGCGAGGCAACGGCCATCGGCTCCAATCCGGCTTCCCGGAGCGATCCGATCGAAAGAGCGCCCTTGCGCTTCGACAGGCCTTCTCCATCCCGCGTCGTCAGCAGGTTATGATGACCAAACACCGGCACCTTCGCCCCGAGCGCTTCGAATATCGCGATCTGCACGCCGGTATTGGCGACATGGTCCTCTCCGCGAATGACATGGCTCACGCCCATGTCGATATCGTCGACGATTGACGGCAGCGTATAAAGATAGGTGCCGTCTTCACGGATCAGGACAGGGTCGGAAAGAGACGCCAGATCCACGGCCTGATCGCCCCTGCAAAGATCGGTCCAGGACACTTCCGAGCGCCGTGTCTCGAACGGATCACCGTCATGGTTCGGCAGCACAAAGCGCCAATGGGGCTTGCGGCCTTCCGCTTCGAGAGCCGCGCGTTCCTCGTCCGTCTGCCGGAGCCCGGCCCTGTCATAGACCGGCGGGCGGCCGAGCGCCCGCTGACGCGAACGGCGGCGTTCCAGTTCATCCGGCGTTTCGTAACAGGGATAAAGAAGACCGGCGTCTTTCAGCTTCTGCGCAGCGGCGTCGTAGCTTGGAACCCGCTCGGACTGGCGCTCGATGAGATCCGGATTGATGCCCAGCCAGCGCAAATCCTTTTCGATCGACTCCGCATATTCGGCCCTGGAGCGCTCAAGGTCGGTGTCGTCGAAACGCAGGATGAACCGCCCGCCTGATTTTCTGGCAAAGAGCCAGTTAAAAAGGGCGGGACGGCTGTTGCCGATGTGAATGTGGCCGGTCGGCGACGGCGCGAAACGAACAGTAACAGTCATGGCGCTTGAGTTAGCCGGGGATCAGCCAGACGGCAACCCCAAACTGCGCTCCGCTTCATGTTTGTCAGTTTGTTTTGTAGGCCCGCGCCGTCATCGCGAGGATCCCGCAAAACATCAGACAGTAAGTTCCCATGGCCATGAGCTGAAGATCGAAAGAAACGCCGAGGTCGATCAGCCAGCCCATCAGGCCGGGGCCGGCAGCGGAGGCAAAGACCATGCCGGCAAAGGCGAGCGATCTGATCGCTCCCATGTGTCTCGTTCCGTAGACTTCCGGCCAAAGCGCGCCGACCAGGGTGCTGTTGAAGCCGTTGGATATGCCGACCAGCCCCATGAAGACAAAGGCAATTGCCTGGGCATGAATGTTGGCGAGCAAAAAGCAGGCAAGCGTCAGCGGCAGCAACGTGAACGGCAGCAGCTGGCGGGCGGAAAACCGGTCGATGAGCGGACCGACGATCAGAGTTGCGCACACAACACCACCGGCCATGACCATGAAGGCGCTGGCGAAAAGCTCCAGCGACCAGCCGCGCAGCTCAACCATATAGACCTGGTGAAAGAAAATCGCCGTGCCGATGAAGGCCGGAGCGTTCACACCGAAAGACACCAGCCAGAACCTTGGATCCCGGACCGCCTCCTTACGGGTCCATTGCCGCCCTTCGGGTTTGGCGGAGGCGACTTCCCTGGCACTTGGCACCCTTTCCCTGGCAAGCAGCGTCAGCAGAACGGGCATGGCAACAAGGGCAAGAACCAGAGCGGAAACAAACCAGGCCCCGCGCCAGCCGAAGGCGCCGCTGAGCACGACAAAACAGAGCGGAAACAGCGCTTCGGCCGTCGGAATGCCCAATGTCGACACCGACATCGCCCGTCCGCGCTGTGCCGAAAACCACCGGCCGGCCGCGGTGACGGACGTGTGTGTCATCATGCCCTGACCGCATAGGCGCAAGCCGTAAAAGGCGATGGCGACCATCCAGACCGAGAAGGACGTCGCCATGACAATGCAGAAAAACGCCAGGCCGGCCATGACCACCGCCGCGATCCGCTGAACGGGAAAGTGGTCCACGCTTTTGCCGACGTAAGGCAAAGTCAGTGCGCTGCCGAGCGTCGCCAGCATGTAAATCAGCCCGAGATTGCCATGGCTCAATCCGAATTCCGCGCGCAGGTCGCCGCCGGACAGCGAGATGAAGAACGTCTGCCCGAAACCGGAAAAGACCGTCAGCAGATAGCTCGCCAGCAGCCAGCGCGCATTATCACGCAGGAAAGTCAGAAACGTCATGGAGCCTTGCCTGACGGCGTGGTTCCGGTCCGCGTCAGGAGCGGTCCCGGAACCGGTTGGTGATGGGGTAGCGGCGGTCCTTGCCGAAATTCCGCTCGGTAATCTTCACGCCGGGAGGGGCCTGCCGGCGCTTGTATTCGGCAATGTAGAGCAAATGCTCGATGCGGTGGATCAAAGCCCTGTCATGGCCGCGCTTTTCGATGTCGGCCACCGACATTTCGTCTTCGACCAGGCATTCCAGAATGTCGTCGAGAACGTCGTAGGGCGGCAGGGAATCCTGGTCGGTCTGATTTTCGCGCAGCTCGGCCGTCGGCACCTTGGTGATGATGTTGGAGGGGATCACCTCTCCTTCCGGTCCGAGCAGCCCTTCCGGCTTGTTGGCATTGCGCCAAGCGGCCAGATGGAAGACCTGCGTCTTGTAGAGATCCTTGATCGGATTGTAGCCGCCGTTCATGTCGCCATAGAGCGTCGCGTAACCAACCGACATTTCCGACTTGTTGCCGGTGGTCAGGACCATCCTGCCGAACTTGTTGGAAACGGCCATCAGGATCACACCGCGCGTACGCGACTGAAGGTTTTCCTCGGTGGTATCCTCGTTCGTGCCTTCGAAGAGATCGCCCAAAGCACTCATGAACCCGTCGACGGGTTCGGCAATCGGCACGGTGTCGTAGCGGATATTCAGCGCTTTGGCGCAGTCCGCCGCGTCCTTGATGCTCTCCTCGGACGTATAGCGATACGGCAGCATGATTGCATGAACCTGCTCCGGCCCGAGCGCATCGACGGCCATTGCGGCGCAAATGGCGGAATCGATCCCGCCGGAAAGTCCCAGGACAACACCGGGAAAGCCGTTCTTGTTCACATAGTCGTGCAGACCGAGGACGCATGCCCGCCAGTTGGCCTCATCCAGATCCGGCAGTTTGGCCACTTCGCCGCTTTCGCAGATCCAGGTATCGCCTTCGCGCTTCCAGTCGCTGATGCCGAGCGCGGGCGTGAATTGCGGCAATTGAAACGCCAGTGCCCTGTCTGCCTGCAGCGCAAAGGAGCCGCCGTCGAACACAAGTTCGTCCTGTCCGCCGAGCTGATTGCAGTAGACGAGCGGCAGCCCTGTCTGAACCACCCGCGAGACCACCACCTGCAAGCGTTCCTCGGCCCGGTTCTCCCAATAAGGCGAGCCGTTGAGCACCATCAGCATTTCGGCGCCGGTTTCCTCAAGACACTCGCAGACTTCGTCGTTCCAGATGTCCTCACAGATCGGCAGGCCAATGCGCACGCCGCGGAAGTCGACTGGCCCCGGCAGAGGGCCGGCAGCAAAAACGCGCTTTTCGTCAAAGACGCTGTAATTGGGCAGGTCGTATTTGTAGCGAACGGCGCGGATTTCTCCCTGATCGAGCAGAAGCACCGCGTTATAGACCTTGCCGTCCTCCCCCTTCCACGGCGTACCGATCACGAGTGCAGGACCGCCATCAGCGGTTTCCTTCGCCAGCGCTTCGGCCGCCTGCATGCAGCTGCGGACGAAAGCCGGTTTCAACACAAGGTCTTCCGGCAGATAGCCCGCCAACACCAGTTCGGAGGACAAAACGATGTCGGCGCCTTTTTCGGCAGCCTCAGCGCGCGCCCTGCGAACCAGGTCAGTGTTGCCGGCAACATCGCCAACGGTCGGGTTCAGCTGTGCGACAGCCAGTCTAAAACGGTCTGAAATCATGGGAGAAGAACCAAGTGGTGTCATTGCCTCAATGATGTAGCGGCAAGATTCTGAGGTTGCAATCGCCGAGTTAGCTGAAACACACGCCAAAATGACGAGGCAAAATGACCAGGGTCATGAATTCCAGGGCATTTGTGGCGTTCGCGCCGTCGGAAAAGCCGTTGAACGCGTATCACTAAAGAAGCGCGAGACCGGTTTCATCCGCATCTGAGGCCGGCCCGGACAGTCCCGGGAGCGCGGCACTGTTGAGTGTCCGCTCCGGTTTCTGGTGACCGAGCCCTGGTATCCCCTGTGAGCGGCCATGAATGTCCTGTCGTTCCAGAATATCCCCGATATGCCGGTACAGGATCGCGGGCGCGATCGGTTTGGCGACAAACCCGTGAACACCGATGTCGATGGCTTCCAGAATGGTGACGCGTTTGGCGTGGGCGGTGATCACAAGCACCGGTGTCGTGTTGAGAATCGCGTCCCTGTCGCCTCGCAAAATGCGCAGGAACTCATTGCCGCCAAACGGGTGCATCACCCAGTCGCACAGCACGATGTCAGGCCTGCGGTCGACGACAAGCTCGAGTGCCTCGGCGCCATCACTTGCTTCGAAAACGGTTCGGATGCCAAAGCCGGACAGGACCGAGCGCAGGATCGCGCGCATATGAGGATTGTCTTCCGCAATGAGGCAGGAGACCTTCGAAAGATCCCACTTGTCACGCAAAACCCGTCCCCCTTTTGACGTTCCCCGGAAGCGCACAGCGGTCAGTTGACCATCGCAAGGCTGCTTCCAACACCCGCATCAGATATGCTCTCCGGGTGTTAAATGAGGCTTACCGCCATTCGGATTTTTGAAGAATTTTCAAAGAAATACGAAAAAGGGCGGCCAATGCCGCCCTTTAACTTTACGTCAGTCTATTAAGTTTGCCGATCAGGCACTGGCGACCATGGGCTCAGCCTGACGTCCATCACGTTCTTTCTTCAGGTTTTCCGCAATCAGGAATGCAAGTTCCAGAGCCTGATCCGCGTTGAGACGCGGGTCGCAATGGGTGTGATAGCGGTCACCGAGCTGATCTTCCGTCAGCGCGCGGGCGCCGCCGGTGCATTCGGTCACGTTCCGGCCGGTCATTTCGATATGAACACCACCGGCATGCGTACCTTCTGCGCGGTGAACAGTGAAGAAGGATTCCACTTCTTTCAGGATGCGGTCGAACGGACGGGTCTTGTAACCGCCCGCGGAAATGGTGTTGCCGTGCATCGGGTCGCAGGACCAGACCACGGATTTACCTTCCCGCTCAACAGCGCGAACCAGCTGCGGCAGGTGATCGAACACCTTGTCGGCGCCGAAACGCGCAATCAGCGTCAGCCGGCCCGGCTCGTTGTCCGGGTTTAGGATGTCGATCAGCTCCAGCAGGCCGTCCGGAGACAGTGACGGTCCGCATTTCAGGCCGATCGGGTTCTTGATACCGCGGAAGAATTCCACATGGGCGTGGTCCGGCTGGCGGGTACGGTCGCCAATCCAGATCATGTGACCGGAAGTCGCGTACCATTCACCGGAGGTGGAGTCGATGCGGGTCAGTGCTTCCTCATAGCCGAGCAGCAGTGCTTCATGGCTGGTGAAAAAGTCGGTTCCGCGCATCTGCGGGACGCTGGCGCCGCTGACGCCACAGGCACGCATGAATGCCAGAGCTTCCGTGATCCGGTCGGCCAGTTCCTTGTAACGGTGGCCTTGCGGGCTGTCGGCGATGAAACCGAGCATCCACTGATGCACCTGGTCGAGATCGGCAAAACCGCCCTGCGCGAAGGCCCTCAGAAGATTAAGGGTCGCCGCGGACTGGCGGTAGGCCATGGCCATGCGGTTTGGATCCGGGATACGGCCTTCCTCGGTGAAGTTGATGTCGTTGATGATGTCGCCGCGGTAGCTCGGCAGCTCCACATCGCCCTTCTTCTCCATATTGGACGAACGCGGTTTTGCGAACTGACCGGCAATGCGGCCGACTTTGACGACAGGCTGGCTGGCGGCAAAGGTCAGCACAACGGCCATCTGAAGGAACACCCGGAAGAAATCCCGGATGTGATCCGGATGATGTTCGGCAAAGCTTTCGGCGCAATCTCCCCCCTGAAGGAGAAAACCATTGCCCTGGGCAACGTCGGCCAGCTGACTTTTCAGCGCACGCGCTTCACCTGCAAAAACCAGCGGCGGATAAGTCGACAGACGCTGTTCCACATCCGCCAAAGCCTGTTGATCCGGATATTCCGGCACCTGCAGGATCGGTTTCGACCTCCAGCTGTCCGGGCTCCATTTCTCCGCCATTCTTCCTACTCCTAAAGGGATCCGCCGGTTCACCTTACCGGCCATGGGATCCACGACGTTTTCATACTCTGCCGCCCACCCAAATAGAGCAAACGTGCGGCCTTATACACTCCAAGTACCGATTATGCCACAGGCCATTCTGCCAAATCTCGCCTGAATTCGGGAAGGTTTTTCCAACTCCCTGCCCTTTCAAACAATCACTCCTTGAGACTGATCATGGCGCACCTCGCCGAATTCGCCCATCCTGAGTGCAAACAGCTCAGGAACACCCCATGGCGCAGTCACGATTGGAACATAGCCACCACCCATCCGATATCGCTGACCGGTTGGCTTCGGGGCCCGACACAAGCTATCTGCGCGACTGGATTTACGGCGGCATTGACGGCGCCGTGACGACGTTTGCGATCGTGGCCGGATCCGTTGGTGCCAGCCTTTCGTCGAGCGTGATCCTGATCCTCGGCATTGCCAACCTGCTCGCGGACGGTTTTTCCATGGCCGCCGCCAACTATAGCGGCTCGAAATCCGAAAACGAGGATTACGCGAGGCTGAAAGCGGTTGAAGAAAAACATATAACCCTCGCCCCGGATGGTGAGCGGGAGGAAATCCGGCAGATATTCATCCAAAAAGGATATCACGGAGCGGATCTGGAGGAGATTGTGCGGCTGGTGACCTCCAACCGGACCACCTGGATCGAAACCATGATGCAGGCGGAATACGGCAAGTCCGACGCGGCGCACAGCCCGCTGAAGGCCGCCCTTTATACATTCGCCGCCTTCGTCCTGTTCGGATCGATCCCGCTATTGCCCTTTGTATTGCCCGTTCCTGCAAATGCGGCAACTGCTACGGTTCTGACCGCCTTTGCCTTTTTTGCAATCGGATCCTTTCGGGCCCGCTGGTCGCAGCGGCACTGGGCCTCCTGCGGCCTGGAAACAACGGCCATCGGCATGCTGGCCGCGACCATCGCGTTTCTGGTAGGTTTTGGTCTGCAGACACTGCTGGTCTAGCGCACAATTCGGCACATGCCATTGGGCAGTACTCTCGGCAATCGTATCGCTGCCGCTATTTCCGGGAGGTCAAATAAGAGATCCCGAGAGCTGCCAGCTTGCTGTCGATCAGGTCAGCCAACTCGCGGTCCAGGTCGATTTTCCTCGGATAATGCGGGTTCGCCCGGTCGTTGAGCACCGGCACGTGCCAGCCCTCGGTCGTTTCCAGGAAATGGTCGATGCCCTCTTCGTCCCAGATCCGGAAGTAGCCGGCCAGCACGCAGTCGAGATAGCTCTGAAGGATGGGATAGGTTTCCGTTCCCCAGCGCAAATGGTCCGGGGCCGCCTTGAAGAGAAACAGCTCAACCGGGCCGGGCTCATTCCTGGCCTCGCAGGAAAAGGCGGTCCCGATCGCCTCAACCTTTTCATACCGCCGTTCCCGGTGTTCCAGCGCCTGTAGCCCGGTGCGCGCCTCCCTGGCCATGACACCCCGGATTTCCGCTCCCGCTTCCGGCCGGACACTCAGGGCGCACCGTCCCTGCCCGTCTTCGCCGACACCGCAAACCCGCCACTCACGCACCCAACCCCGCAGCCGCCCCGGCGTCACTTCGGCGTTTGCCGGGATGGTGTCAATGTTGACGAGAGAGCCATATCCAAAATATGTGATCGTCATCTTGTGCCGGTCTTGAGTCTATACGCTGCCTTCAACGCCAACCCGGGGGTCACCATGACTGTTCCTTCCTTGTCCCAACAGGATATCGAACATTTGAGGGAAGATACTCCCGGTGTAGGGCAGCTGATCCACTTTAACAATGCCGGCACGGGCCTTGCCCTCAAGCCGGTTTTGGATGCGGTCAAACAGCATCTCGATCTGGAAGCCCGGCTCGGGGGCTACGAAGCGGCGGAGGTTGCCAAGGCGGGCACGGACGCATTCTACACCGGCCTTGCAGCGCTCATCGGCAGCAAACCCCATGAAATTGCCTATGTCGAAAACGCCACGAGAGCCTGGGACATGGCCTTTTATGCCATCGACTTTCGCGAAGGCGACCGGATCATCACCGGGCGGGCCGAATATGTCTCGAACTATGTCGCCTTTCTTCAGGTGAAGCGCCGCAAGGGCGTCGAGATCGACATCGTGGAAGATGACGAAAACGGCCAGATCGATCTCAAATCCCTCAAAAGCGCCATTACGCCCAGAACCCGCCTGGTCGCCCTGACCCATGTACCGACCTTTTCCGGGCTTATAAATCCGGCGGAGGATGTCGGTGACATCGCGAGAGCCGCAGGGGTACTTTATCTGCTTGATGCCTGCCAGTCGGCCGGCCAGATCCCTCTGAATGTCAGTGACATCGGCTGCCAGATGCTGTCCGGAACCGGCAGAAAGTACCTGCGCGGGCCGCGTGGAACCGGATTTCTGTATGTCAGCGACGATGTACTCGATCAGCTCGACCCGCCGTTCATCGACCTGCAGTCTGCTGAGTGGATCGACGAGACATCCTACGAACTTGTGCCGCATGCCCGCCGGTTCGAGACATGGGAACGCTATGTCGCCGGGCAGATCGGCCTGGGCGTTGCCGTCAGCTATGCGATCGGCTTTGGAATGGAACGGATCAGCAGCAGGATTTGCGCGCTTGGCGCGCAATTGCGATCCGGACTTTCCGGCTTGTCCGGCGTGGCCCTTCACGACAAGGGCGCTCGCAAGAGTGGCATCGTGACGTTCACGCTGGAGGGAGAAGCTCCGGAACAGACGAAAACAAGGCTTTCCGCCTCGCAAATCAATGTTTCCGTCAGCACCGCCGGCTCGGCGCGTATTGATCTTCCCCAGCGAGGGTTGGCCGCGGTCGTGCGCGCATCAGTGCATGCGTTCAATACCGAAGATGAATTGGAACGTTTTATTAAGGCTCTCGTAAAAAATCACTAGGCAACACCTCCCTGAATACGCGGTGTCATACACAGTGTTAAACATCTTCAGGTAGATGCCTTGCACTCTGTATTGAAAGAGGGTGGCTGGTTTTTTGTTTGGTAAAAGCGTTAGCAACGGCGAAGCACGATCTCCCGGAGCGGCGGAATCCGGCGCTGGCCGAAGGATTACCATCTGGATCTATGGCCTGGCGGCCCTGCTCATTGTGCTGTCGACCGCATCACTGACCCTAATTGCACATTTGGCCTGGCGCGAAGCAGACCGGAGAGCATTGGAAAGCGAACAGCTGCGGATGAACAACGCGCTGCGGGACTTTCACCGTCGGATCGCGCGCGACCAGATCGCGCTGGCGCAATCGGACAAGACGTTCATGTCCGTGCAGGCCCCGCTCGACAAGACTTTCATCAAAGACAAACTCGTTGCCGATCTGTGGGAAGACTTCACGCTCGATAGAACCTTCGTCATTGGCAAAGACGGCGACCTGATCGCACAAGCCGTTGAAAACGAAACCCGGTTCGGCTCCGGACAACTGGCACATGGCAATCCTGTCCGGCAACTTGCGGAGCGAACCCGCGCAAACTTTGATGAAGATCGGCAGAAGTCCAGCTCGATCTTCTCCGACTGGTATATGCGGCAATCCGCTCTGCTGAACGTTTCGCTGTCCTCGTTTGCAATCCTGGACGGAACGCCGGCTGTTCTGAGCGCCATTCCCATTCTTCCCGATGAGGGCCATGTCACGCTGGACGCGGATTATCCGGCCATCCTGGTCAACGCGTCCTATTTCGATGAGGACTGGATTGCCAAGCTCAACGAACGTCTTTCGTTCAAGGACCTGCGTTTGCATCTTGGCCCGCCGGAGCACCGAAGCCCGATCAATTATCTTCTTCGGGCGGCAGACGGCTCTGTATTCGGTTATCTCCGCTGGGATCATGCCAAGCCGGGCCGCGAGATCTGGCTGATGGCCCTACCCCTCATATTCTTTCTGGCGTCAATCATCGCCGTAGTTGCCTTCACCGCAGCAAACAAAATCAGCCGCCTATCGGCCTCCCTTGAAGAAAGCGAGCGCAAGAACCACCATTTTGCGCGGCATGACGCTCTGACAGGCCTGCCGAACCGGCACTATTTCTCCGACTGTCTGGGCCTCGCGCTGGACAATCTTCCCGATCGCCACTTTGCGATCTTTGCCTGCGATCTGGACAACTTCAAACCCGTGAACGATAGCTACGGACACGAGGCCGGTGACCGGGTGATCTGCAGTGTCGCCGACCGGCTGCGAAGCCTGATCGGCAAAGAGGGCATTGTCAGCCGGATCGGCGGAGACGAATTCATCATTCTGCTGACGAACTGTTCCGACAAGAACCGGCTCGAGGCGCTCGCGGAACACATCAAGCTGGCGATCGCCAGCCCGATCGACATCGGCGGCGGTCAATTGGCAGAGATCGGAATCTCCATAGGCATTGCCCTTGCCCCGGGGTGCGGAAAGACCGAAACGGACCTGATCCGGATGGCGGACCTGGCCCTATACCGGGCCAAGGAGAACGGCCGCAACGCATTTGAGTTTGCGGGACCGCACATCGTTCAAGCAGCGCACGCCGGCCGGCGCGCCGGCGCCGGCATGCATGCCTGAGCGAAATCGGACGCCTTAAACTGAGATGATAATTGTTCTGGAGCTCCCCATTTCCAGAAACGTTGAAGCGTGTCCGCAATACTACCGATTTCTCAATAATCGCACGACTTATTAATGTCTTTTTGCTTAACTCCCTTAGCTGAAATCAATCAACAATCAATATTAAGTTGAAACATTTTACGGAACTACAACTTGACCGAGCTCAAGCGAAGATATAGCGACCAAGAAAAAAAGATGCCGAGGCAGCAGATATCGCGGCTTGCCTTCCTTCTTGCCGGATTGCTGATTGCCGTTACTTCGATTTCGCTTGTCTTCGTGGGGTTGGTTGCCTCGCATGCATCCAACAATCAGGCCATTGCCAACGAACAGCGGCTGTTTCGAGGCACTCTTGCCGATCAATTGCGCGCGCTCGTGCGTGAACAGATCCGGATTACGTCCTCAGACGAGTCTGTCGCCAAACTGGTACGGAACTTCAATCCGGGCTATGCGCGCAAAAGCTTCGACACGCTCTGGACCGACTACCGCCACAGCAAAGTCATGTTGATTTCAGGTGACGGCAACGTGCTCGCGGAGTCCTTTGAGGACTACACGCACATTGTGCGCAGGCCCATCGCTGAGACCCCTGCCCTGGAAGTCATTTACGAAAAACTCAAGGATCTGTACCAGCGCAATCGCGTTCGCGTGCCCGGAGGATACGGCCACCGGTCTCTGCAGGGTCTGAATCCGAACGAATACGCGATCATGGGCTTTGCCCGCATTGACGGCAAGCCGGCTCTGTATGGCGCGATGCCCATCATGCCGGACGATTACGAAGTGACGCTCCCGGACGGGCCGCCAACGGTTCTGTTGTCCGCCCACTATGTGGACGAAACGATGCTGCGTCACTTGAACGCCCAACTCGACTTCAAGGCCTTTACCTTCGTGGAGGGCTCCGATCCGACGGCAAATGAACCATTTCACATGGTCTCCGACCAGCAGGGAACTCCCGTCGGAACCTTCAAATGGTCCGGCCAGACGGTCGGCATGTCCATATGGCCAACCGTTATTCCGGTCATCGTACTGCTCAGCATTGCCCTCGCGGCGCTTGCGTTCGGGATCGCCTGGCGCATAGGGCAACTGACCAGCTCACTGCAGGCAAGCGAACAGCAGAACCGTTTCCTCGCCCTGCACGATACATTGTCGGGACTTGCAAACCGGCTTCAATTCAATCGCGTTCTGGAATCCACCCTTCAGACGCTGCCAGCGAAACCATTTGCGGTCATCCACTGCGATCTCGACAAGTTCAAAGCGGTCAATGACACCTTCGGACACGCCGCCGGCGACACGGTGATCAGGACAATGGCTGAACGGCTGAACAAAACCGTCGGCAGACCCGGCCTAGTCTGCCGGATCGGCGGTGATGAGTTCATGGTGATTTACCGCGGAGCCACCGATCCAGGCAACTTGGCCACCCTGGGCAAGGCCCTGATCGCCGCCGGAAGCCAGCCGATCCCGCTTGAGGACGGCAATGTCGTCGATATCGGGCTCAGCGCCGGCATAACGGTTGCACCCTACGATGGTTCGACAGCCGAGGAGATTGTCGCGAGATCCGATGCCGCGCTCTACTATTCCAAAAAGATGGGGCGCGGCCGGTATTCGTTCTATTCGGATATATTCGACGTCGATCGCGAAACCACATGGCACCAGGCAAGCCTGCCCCAAAATGCCGAGGCGGGTCTTGCGGGATAAACGAGGTTCGTTTTTCCGAGTGTATTGCGGCAGGTGTCAGCCGCGCAGCTTTTCGGTCGGCTCGCGCATTGTGACCAGCTCTTCCGCGGCTGTCGGATGCACGGCAATCGTGCGGTCGAAATCTGCCTTTGTGGCTCCCATCTGCAAAGTGACACCCAGAATCTGAGCCAGTTCTCCCGCGTCCGGTCCGACGACATGAACGCCCAGGACTTTTTGGGACTGCGCATCGACGATCATCTTCATCAGCATCTTTTCGTCGCGGCCCGACAACGTGTGCTTCATCGGACGGAAACTTGATTTGTAGATGTCGAGGTTCGGTGTGCGCTCCAGCGCCTCGTCCTGGGTCAGGCCGACCGTCCCCATTTCCGGCTGGGAGAAAACGGCAGTGGCGATCAAGCTGTGATCAACCGTCCAGGGGTTGCCACCAAACACGCTGTCGGCAAATGCGTGGCCCTCACGGATCGCGACCGGGGTCAGGTTGGCCCGGTCGGTGACATCGCCTACCGCATAAATGGACGGCACGTTTGACCGGGAGTCCGCCCCGACCTTGATGGCACCGATGCCATCCATCTCCACGCCGACGCGCTCCAGACCGAGATCCACCGTATGCGGCCGACGGCCAATCGCAAACATGATCTGGCCGGCCTCGAGAAGTTTGCCCGCCTTGGTGCGGCCGGCGAGTGAACCGTCCGCCTGTTTCTCGATGCTGGAGAAGGTGTCGTGCAGGATGACGTTGATCCCCTTCTTCTCCATCTCCTTGCGCACAGTGGTTCGTAAGTCCCAGTCGAAACCGCGCAGGATTTCCTCGCCCCGGTAAAGCAGCGTGGTATCGACGCCAAGACCATTGAAAATACCGGCGAATTCAACCGCAATATAGCCGCCGCCGACAACCACGATCTTGTCCGGCAGTTCCGCCAGGTGGAAGGCTTCATTGGACGTGATGACGTGCTCAGCCCCCGGCAGGCCGTTGTCGACATTGGGCGAAGCGCCAACGGCAATCAGTATATATTTCGCTGTGACCGTCTGGCCCGTGGACAGGAGGCGGACGGTATGCTCGTCCTCGACGACAGCACGGCTGTCGTGAACCTCAACGTTGGTACGCTCAAGATTGCGCCGGTAAATACCTTCCAGCCGCGTGATTTCCTGATCCTTCGCGGCAACCAGCTTCTCCCAGGAAAAACCGCGTTCGCCGACCGTCCAGCCGAAACCCTCGGCATCTTCAAACTCTTCAGAAAACTTGGAAGCATAGACGAACAGTTTTTTCGGAACGCAGCCCCGGATCACGCAGGTTCCGCCGTACCGGTACTCTTCGGCGATGCCGACACGGGCGCCGTGGGTTGCCGCAATCCGCGCTGCACGCACACCGCCGGAGCCTCCGCCAATAACAAACAGATCGTAATTGTAATCGGTCATCTATGCCTCATCAAATGTCTGCTCAACCGGTCGCGTGGCCGGAGTTAAACCCGCACCGCACATAGGCGGCCATCCGCGCCAAACAAGATCCGGGCGGGCCGCTGCAACTCACGAACAGGTTATCCAGACGATTTGGGCCGCTCACGCGGCCCGCATTCCACACCCAGGCTACGGCCTATCTGATGGCCGCCGTCGGCTTTCGGGACTAAGGACGCCGCGCCGCAGCACAATGCCGCAATCAACTTGAAACGCTCACTTCGCCGACCACCCCGTAAACAGGTCCGACAAGCCAAGGTCCGCTGCACATGGTTAAAGCCGATCGACGGCCGGCCTTAACCAATTACGTGATGTTCAAGCTCCAGCGGCGCTCAACTTGCTCACCGGAACCCGTGATCTCACTCGGCTTTGCCGCGTTGCGAAAGCTCTTCCTGCACCATGGCCACCATCTCCGTGGAGATTTTGTCCTGCCACTCGCGTGCGGCGGCAACGGATCTGGAGGTGACGAGCGGAATGGTCTTGGTCAGCTTTTGACCAAGGTCGGTGCTGTAGAACTCTGCCAGCTGCTTGAGTTCTTCCTCGGAAAAACTTTCGGCCCAGAGGCTGTAAACCTTCTGGTTCAATTCGGTCCGCTTGGGCGCGAGCTGAAGGGCAACATCCTGAGTGACTTCGATGATTTCCTCCGCACGGGCCGGGTCGGACTGAATGAAGGTCGTACGGGTCTGTTCCGCCAGAAGCGGCAGGATATTGTCGAACGGTTCCAGCATCTTGGTCGCTGCCGTCACCTGCTTTGCCGCAGCCAGGTGGCTTTCGGATATATCGTCCTGTTGTGCCATCGCGGCAGTTGCCAGGCATCCGGCAGCCATCATGGCTGCACCCATTACAGCGGCCCGCGGGAATGACTTGATAAGCTTCATTTTTCTACTCCTAGGCGGCTTCCCTCTCGTGTTTGGAAAGCCAAATCCATACCACTTAGATGGGCAAGACGGTCTTTACCCCATCTGTGCCAGCCACGTAAGCTTTTGTTGCTATTTCAATGAAGAGACCATGCTCAACCACCCCCGGTATCGCCACCAGGCGGCTGGCAAGGACCCTTGCGTCGGTGATTTCCTGGAGATGTGCGTCCAGAATATAATGCCCACCATCCGTCACAAACGGCTGTGACGCGCCACCCCTGAGCTCCAGCCTGTCCGGCAGGCCGAGATCGGCAAAGACCTTCAGAACCGCACGTTTCGTCGCTTCCAGGCCAAAAGGAACAACTTCAATCGGCAGCGGAAACCGGCCTAGCCTGGCAACCTGTTTGCTGCCGTCGGCAATGACGATCATCTGCTTCGAGGCCACCGCGACAATTTTTTCGCGCAATAGCGCACCGCCGCCGCCCTTGATCAGAGAAAGCTCCCCATCGAGCTCGTCGGCACCGTCAACGGTCAGATCGAGTTCCGGCATTTCGTCAAGGGTCGTCAGCTGGATGCCCAGATCCGATGCAAGTTCGCGCGTGCGTTCTGATGTCGGCACGCCGATAACCTTCAGCCCCTCGTTCACCCGCTTGGCCAACGCCCGCACAAAAAACTCGGCTGTTGACCCGGTACCGATGCCGAGCCGCATTCCATCCGTGACATCCTGGGCCGCGCGTTCCGCGGCCTCCTGCTTAAACTGATCGCTCATTTACCCTTCCTCGGCCAATGTACGCGAGGTTGCGCCAAGACCGGCTGTCTCCAATTGGCCGCGGGGTGCTTAACATGGCCCGCGTCCGCCGGTCCAGTGACATTCCCACTTCACAGGGGAAACAGGCTCCGCACATCCCGACCGCCCGACGTAATTTGTTAACCATCATTTTAGATTGATCACGGATAGTGCAAAAAATCGACTGAGGTCCGGAAAGTACAGAATCAGATGAACATTCTTCGACTGAAACCGTGGCGGAATCAGGAAACCATTTCCATTTCCACCGATCTGCCCCACCCGGAAGAAATCGACACTGTAATTTCCGACAGCGAAGACGCGCAGAGTTCCGCGGACCAAATGGGGTTTGTGCTCGATAGTCTCGAAGACGACCTCCAGGTTGCAGCCAAGACAATCAGAACGGCCGCACAGAAGGTGCAGGACCGGCTCGGCAGTCAGATGGAAGCAATTGAGGGCATCCGAGGCGACAGCCAGTCACTGGCCGATCAGTCAGCTGAGGCCAATGAAAACGCAACCGGCCTTGCGGCTTCCATTGAGGAACTGACGGCATCAAGTGGCGAAATCGGCAACCAGGTTGGCGTATCAAATCAACTTGCCGACGAGGCTCGCGACGTCGCCGAGCAGGTCAATCAAGGCGTGATGGAGCTGAAACACGCCATAGATGACATCGCCAATGTCGTCAGCCTGATTTCAGACATTGCCAAGCAAACAAACCTTCTGGCCCTGAACGCCACGATCGAGGCGGCGCGCGCCGGGGAAGCCGGCAAGGGCTTCTCGGTCGTCGCAAGCGAGGTCAAGGCGCTTTCCTTCGAGACCCAGTCCGCGACCGAGCAGATCGTCGCCAACATCGACCGGCTCAACCGGTCTGCAGAACACAGCATGGGCTCCGTCGGCCAGATCATCGAAGTCATCGGCAAAATCCGGCCAAGCTTTGCCGCAGTGGAAGAAGCGGTGCAGACACAGGTGGAGACAACAAACCTGATCGGCGAACAGGCCAATCAGACGGCGAATTTCGTGCAGGCAGTGGTCCGCACGGCGCAGACAATCAACGATTCCGCTGCCGCGGCCGAGGAAGGCGGCATGCTTGCCCGCGAAACCGGAACGGAAATGAGCACCGCCGCGAATTCGCTGCAGTCTCGTTTCACCATGATGATCCGGCAAAACGGAATGGGGGACCGCCGCCAGCACGACCGCCTGCCTGTCAAGATATCCGGGACCGTCGCAAGCGGAGCTGACAGTGCGCGCATGGAGACGCTGGATATTTCCGAAGGCGGTGTGCTGTTCAAACCCGAAGGTGACGCCGTTTTCAACGCAGGAACAAGCGCCAATATCGACCTGAACGGCATCGGCCGGACAAGCATCAAAATTGTCGCGGTGTCCGAATACGGCTGCCACTCGTGCTTCATCAATCCGGACACGGATTTCCGCAAGGCTCTGGAACAGAAGATCGCCACCATTCATGCAAGCCATGCCACAGAGGTCGAGAGAGCCCAGTCGGGCGCGGCACGGGTTACCGACGCCATGGAGACCCTGCTGGCCGAGAGCAAGCTGACCCAGGACGATCTGTTCGACACCAAGTATCAGCCGATTGCCGGGACCAACCCGCAACAGATGTCGACGCGTGCCCTCGCAAAACTGGAAGAGGTGCTGCCGGAAATCCAGGAAGACATTCTCGGCAAGTGCCAGAACATGGCCTTTTGCGTCGCTGTCGACAGGAACGGCTATTTGCCCGTTCACAATCTGATCTATTCCAAACCTCAAAATCCCGACGACCCGACCTGGAACGCCGCCAACTGCCGGAACAAACGGATCTTCGACGACCGCGCCGGTCTTAGCGCCGCCCGCAATACGCGCCCGTTCCTCATCCAATCCTACGCGCGGGACATGGGCGGCGGCAACATCGTCTGGATGAAAGAAATCGACGCCCCGATCATCATTCAGGGCCGCCACTGGGGTGGCTTCCGAACAGCCTACAAGCTGTAATACATAGCGTATTTCCGGCCGCAACGCTTGCAGCGGTCGGCCGATCAGGGTAGGAGAACGGCAACTCTCCGCGAACCAATTCAACCCTCATTATGCGACGGTTTCCGTAATGTCCGTTCTGGTATTTGATTTGGATGGCACTCTGGTGTCCTCCATGGAGGATCTTGTCGCCACGCTAAACGTGGTGATGACCCAAGCCGGACATGCGGCCATCCCGCAGGAAAAAGTTGCCAACATGGTCGGCATGGGCGCGAAAGTGCTTATCCAGCGCGGTTTGGATTTCAACGGCGCTGCCTGGACGAACGACGATGTCGAACGGCTGTTCCTGCACTTTCTAGATCATTATGCGGCCAATATCGCGGTTCACACCCGGCCGTACGATGGAGTGGTCTCCGCGCTGCAGGCCTTTCGGCAGCAGGGCTGGAAGCTGGCCGTTTGCACCAACAAAGCCGAGCGCCTGACCCTGCCGCTTCTCGCCGAGCTGGACCTGGCGCAATATTTTGACGCCGTGGTTGGCGGCGATACGTTCAAAGTGTCCAAACCTGATGCCGAACCTGTTCACGGTGCCATTCGCCGGGCCGGCGGCTCGGTGAAAGGTTCGGTCATGATTGGTGACAGCGGCACTGACATCAATGCCGCCCGCAACGCTGGCATCCCTGTTATTGCGGTCGACTTCGGCTATACGCCGATCCCTGTCCAGGAGCTTGGTCCCGACCGGATCATCTCTCATTTCAACGAATTGGCAGACGCCATCGCCGCGGTTACCACGCCTCCGGTCAAGTCCGCCTAAAACGTTCTGATCGCATCCCCAAGCTTTGCCCGAATTTCCTCGCCGCGCTCTTTCAAGGCAGCAATCTCAGTGTCGATGTCTTCAATGCGCGTTTCGGATTCCTCAAGCTTCCGCGTAGTGCGTTTGTAAAGATCCGCTCCGGACTGAACGGCGGCCAGATTGGCGCGCAGACGTTCCTGATCGGACGTTTCCTCGTTCTTCCGATTGAGCAACAGATTGATCTGCCGCTCGATCTGGGTGATTTCCGACTGCAGCTTGGCAAGCTCCCGAAGCTTTGCCGCCGTTTTGGCATCTGGTGATCTTGCCGCCAGATTGAGCAAGCTCTGTGCATCCGTCGAAACGAGCCTGTAGGTTTCCGAAAGCGTCCGTTCTTCAAGAACCGAGACGGTTTCACTCGCGCCCTTCGCCACTTCGATCTTTAGCCGGTTGTGGGTCGCCGTGTCATCCATGTGCTGCGGCGACGAGAACTCCCAGCCCGGCCGTTTGGGATGCTCGATAACGATGGTGCGCGCATCGTCCGGAGCTCCCTTGATCGCGTAGCGGGTTTCCGCCCGTTGTTTGACGGAGGCGGTCAGAACACCGCCGGAAACCTTGATCAAGGTGATCAGATTATCCGTGTCGGCCGTTCGCGCGATCCGGACTTTCTTGTCGGTCGCAAAGCTGGCCATGCGGCTTTCGCCCGAGGGCATGCCGTTGATCTGGGCATCGCCGACATAACCTTCCTTCTCGTCGTAGACGGTGAGAATTCCTTTCGGCAAACTCGTGTCGGTTTCGTTCTCGATCAGAATGGCGGCGATCGGATGCTGGAGGCCGCTTTCCGGCTGAAAGACGGATACCGTTTCGGCGGAGACGATCTTGTCGACAATCGGCGCGGACAGGGTTTCTCCGCTTTCCAGGCTGACCGGCCAGGGAAGCTTGAAGGAGGCAGTCACGGCGCCTTCCGTTGTCTCGCCCACATTCGCATTCGCCATTTTGCGGCCAATCCCCATGTCCGCAGGCGCAGCCGGGGCAGCCAAAGCCATGACCCTTGAACTGCGGTCAAACATCGCCTCGCCTTCGGCAACCTCGAATTCCGGTTCGGCACCGGTGTCGGTGCGCGGAACATAGCCGGCAGAGACATCAATCGGCACTTCCCGCCGCTGCTTCCAGTAAAGATCATGCAGACGCTGCTTCAACGTCACCGGGGCGCCGGAAGAAAGGGTCACCGTGACGTCTTTCCAATCCTCGCCGCTGGCATTTTCCAGAACCGCCCAGGCCTGCAGCCGTGCCTTGTCTTCGGCAAGTGTCACGACCCGGTAGGCGGTTTTCCAGATCGGCGTCGGCACAACATAGGATACGGCAACTTCCCGGGCGCCCTCGCCCGCCACCTTCAGCGCAACCTCCCGGGCGCCGTCGGACTTGCCCTTGCCGACAGCGGACAGGGCCCTTGCCACCTTCTGTTGAATATCCTCATCCAGGAAGATGATCTCCGTGTCGGCGCTCAGCCCGACACTCTTGATGCCGCCCTCGCTTAGAACCGAAACGATATTGGCCTGGCCCTTGTCCCCTTCATCCCGGACGGAAACGCCCAGCACCAGGCCCTCAACCTGCGAACCGGCATTCGTCAACCGCACCCGCGTGCCCTGCAGGGCAGATAACAGCAGGGCCGGCGACTGAAGATCGTCAACGGAAAACGGCAGGTTCTTAAAAGTTTCGGCCAGCGGGTTCGGCCCCGGCAGTGTGATACCCTCAACAACGCCCTTATCGTCGAAGACGACAAGGCTTTTCAGAACGTCATTCACCTGGTCCAGCGGCACGGTCATATTGATGAGGCCGGTGCTGTCGATATTCGCCTTGCGGACAACTTCGGCAAGACCGCCGGAGGACAGCGTGATGCTGGTGATCGGTCCATTCTCCGCCGCCCAACCGGTCATCGGCAGCAAAAGAAGGAAAACGGCGGCGGAAGAAATGCGTGGCAACATCTGACTGAACTCCGGTGTCACGGGTGAGACAAAACCGTTAGGCAAACATTACGGCCATTGTGGGAAACAGCCGAGCCGGAAAACACCAAAAAGGTCTTGCCAAAGCCAGCCCGATCCCTTAGACACCCGCCATCTTAATTGATCATTTCGGGCGATTAGCTCAGCGGGAGAGCATTCCGTTCACACCGGAAAGGTCACTGGTTCAATCCCAGTATCGCCCACCATTCCTCACTTTTCCATTCATCTCATGTTCTGACATGCGACGTCGTGATTTACGTCTGGGCACCAGTGTGCGAGGCCAGCAGTCGCTGCGGATCAAACAGGTAAAGTTCCGAGAAAATTGGGCATAAACTTGTAACTGGATCCTCAAGAAAATCCGTTCTTCTGATGACAGGTTAGAATGGCCCATCAGGGAATCGGAGACTGTTCCGCTGGACAGGCAAGCAGCCGGTTTTACGGCCCTACATCAACAGCGCCCCGGCAGCTTTCTGCTGGGCAGGCAATTCATGTTCTTCAAAGCGCTCAAATCGACACCTGTTCTTCTGTTGTCCTTCGCTTTTCAGCTGACACATCAGGTCGCTTTTGCTCATGTAAAACCGGAAAGCGATCCGCCAGATTTGCCAGAAAGGTCGCAAGCCCCTGACGTCCTTCCCCTACCCGCGATACTTTCCCAAACAACCATCGGAGCATGGCGAACCGCCCAGAATGAATTTCAGGCACTTCTGGAACAACTGGAACTGGAACGGCGGCGCCTGGAGCAAGAGCGCCAGGAACTTGAGAAGATCCGCCGCGAGCAGGCGGCACGCGAACAACGCCTGCGTGCCCGGGAACTTCGTCAACAAAACAGCCGCCAACCTACCAACCGGAGCCAGTACAGCCGCCAGCAATACCGGCGGCAACAATACAGACGCGCGCGCAACCAGCCACAAAGATTTTTGCCAAAGCGCTACGCGCCTCAGGGGTTCGCGCGTCAGTAGGCTGTGACTGCCGAGGTCCGACAGGCAGATTTGAAAACGCAGCTGAAAAGATTGCCGCCAATCCCCAGAGAATTGCAGTTCCAAGCCCCTCTCGACCTGCTATTCCCACAGCGCCCTGCTATTCTCAGCCGAATTTCTCACCAAGCAGAGTCGACATGGCAACCAAATCCGCACAGAACCCCATTCGGGAAAAATTGCTCAAAGGTCTGTCCTATCAGCAGTCCGGAGAGGTTGAAAAAGCTCATCGCTGTTATAAGCAGGTTCTGAAAAAAGCACCCGATAACGCCGATGCCCTCCACCTACTAGGGGTTACCTTCCGCCAACTTGGAAATGCCCAAAAAGCCATCGACTACATTCGTCAAGCGATTGCCGCAAATCCGACACAGGCCGTTTTCTATGCAAATCTTGCGCGCGCAATGTTGGACTTGGAGGCGGATGCGGAAAGTCTGCTCGCAGTTTGCAACAAGGCCCTATCCCTCAACCCGAAAGAGCGGGAAGCGCGGAATATCAAAGGGATCGCCCTCACGCGACTGAGGCAGTTCCAGGAAGCCGAGTATTTGTTCCAGGGACTTGTGGTCGACTATCCAGACGATATGGACGTTTATCAGAACTTCGGAACACTCCTCGCGGAAGCCAAGCAGGAAGGGCATGCGATAAACTTCTTCACAAAAGCGGTTATGCTCGATCCTAACAATCCAAAGAATTATGTGTTGCGCGCACGCTGCAGAATGAACCTTCAGCAGTTTGAGCCTTCGCAGTATGAACTGTCAGAAGCGCTTGAAAAGTTCCCGGGAAACAGTGAAGTGGAACACGAGGCAGCTCGACTTCTGTTCTCGATGAACGAATCCAGGAAGAGCGTCGAATACGCCCGCAAGTCCCTCTCTTCTGATCGAAAGAATTTTCACAAGCACGTAACGCTCGGCGTCAGCTTACTGATGTACGGCGATGCAGCAGAAGCGTTGCAAGTGTTGAAGACTGCGCGCAAGCTCGCACCGGACAACAAGACTGTTGAGTGGAACCTATCGCTCGCGTATCTCGGCAACGGCGAACTTGAGAACGGCTGGAAACTCCACAAGGCACGTTTTCAGGACCCGTCTTCCAAAGTGCACCGCCGAACTTTCGATGTTCCCCAATGGCAAGGTGAAGACATATCGGATAAGACCATCCTGGTGTGGACGGATCAGGGGCTCGGCGACGCCTTGAGAAGTGGCACGATGCTGCCGGAATTAGTATCCAGAGCAGGCAAGGTCATCGTCGAACTCTCCGAAAAAGGAGCGAAGTTCCTTCAGTACTCCTTTCCGGAAGCGGAATGCCGGGTTTCCAGGATGGACCAAGACTTCAAGGCGACCGCATCGGACTATGACGTTCACGTCAATATCGGGGACATGGCTGAATTGTTCCGGCCCAACCTTAAAGCTTTCCACGAAGCTCCCTGCCCCGTCTATTCCTTTGAGAAAGAACGGGCCCGATCTTATCTGCGGCGTCTGAAAGGGCACGAAGACAAACCCGTGATCGGGTTTTCGTGGCGCTCTAAAAACCTCGCCGCCAACCGCGCACGGTTTTACCTTTCGGCCCCTGAAATCGCTCCCGTTCTAAATTCGCGCGACGCAATCTTTGTGAACCTGCAATATGCGGCAATCGACAAAGAGCTTAAGTATTTCCAGGCGCAGTTTCCAGACCGGTTCCAGGCTCTGGAGGAGATTGACCTGTTCAACGATCTTCTGGGCGCGGCTGCGTTAACAGCCTGCTGCGACTTTGTTGTTTCCGCGAATACCAGCGTGGCCGATATGGCGGGCATCCTCAACGTATCCGGCATTCGGTTTGGTCAGCAGGAACCGACTCTGCTTTTAGGCCAGAAGAACCCGCCTTGGTATCCCTCCATCACCTATATGCATCCTTACAAAGACAAGCCTTGTTCGGAATTCGTGCCAGAGATAATCGCTGAACTGGACCGCCAGCTGGAAAACTGGACGCCGCAGCGTCGCAACGAGCGGCTGGAACTGTGACGCAGCGATATCCTTGCATTACGGTATTAGTCGGGATTTCTTGCGATCGCAACGAGCGTATCAGTCGCGTCGATGCGGCTGAGCGCCGCTTCGTAGGCCCCGCGCAATTCTGGCGTATCCAAAGCGGACAGCGCCGATTTGTGGCCGCCGGGCCTGCCGTCCGACAGCCAGGTCAGGTGATTGGAGAGCGGATAGCGCTGAACGCCCTCCACGATGACCCGATCGAACCCCGCCGCGGCCAGAAGCCGCTGAAGGCTGTCACGGGTGTGCAGCACAAGATGCTGGCTCCACAGCGTGAATTTTTTGAAGGCATCGCAATGCAAATCCTTCAGCAGAATATCGTTTGCGTGCGGCACTTCCAGAACAGTTGTGCCACCTGGTTTAAGGACGCGTCGCAGGTCGTGAAGCAGATCAAGTGGGGCTGGCAGATGCTCAAGGACGTGGAAACTGACCACGGTGTCCTGGCTGTTATCCGCAAGCGCCTCCAGTGAGGTATAACAGGCAATTCCTTCGCCGTTCAGCGCATTGACGTAGTCACGCTGCAATTCAACTCCGCAGCAGGATGCAGTCCTGTTCCGCACCACCCGCAAGAAAGCGCCGTCTCCACAGCCGAAATCAACTATATTGCGGCCACAGACATGGGGCAGATAAGCTGCCGCGCGGCGTTCGGCGTCCCTTGAAATTTCATAATCACGGGAACCGGTTTCGGCCAGGTTGATGTCACGATAGCTGCCCTCTTCATAGACAGCATCCCCGCCGTAGAAGCCGTCGATGTAAATGACACCAGATCGGCGATCCCTATAAACGGTCACGTCGTCCCTGTCGCGAGTACAGACCGAATAAACCTCCCGGTCGTCTTCCGAGGCGACCCCAATCTCGGACAGGGTTTCAAAGATACTTGCCATTTGAACGTGCCTCTCAGCGCAGTTGCAGAACAGGCCGGGTCATGGTGCCTTGCTTACTGCTTTTGCATAGGCTTCCAGCGCGATCCAGTCCCGCGGTGTATCCAGGTCAATTTCCGTTGCGTCCGGCAGAACGACAGGTACGCTTTTGCCAAAGAAGCGCTCGCCCTCCTTTGCAAAACCATGTTTTTCAAAGGCGTAAATGGCACCGGTTTCGCGGAACTGCCGCGGACGGTCCTGTCGGCGCTGGCGAGGCTTCGATGCATCATGATTGATACCGATGCCGGTGCCGTCCTTTGCAATCTCCCAAAGAAAGGCATGCACTTCGACCACCGAAAAGGCGGTGTCAGCACCGAGCCTCGCGCGCTCATTCACCACGAGGTCGATCTCGTCTGCCGTGGTCAGCGGCGAGGTGCATTGCAGCATGACGAGTGTGTCCGCATCCGCGCAGCCGGCATAGGCTTCGATTGCGTGCAACACAGCCGATTCCGATGAAGCCTCGTCTCCCGAAATCCCGGCGGGACGCCGAAGCGGCACAGCACCGTAAGCTTCCGCAGTTTCCAGAATGGCGTAGTCGTCGCTCGAAACAAGCACCTGCGAAACCGTTACCGCAGCAAGCGCCGCCCTAATGGAATGAGCAACCAGAGGCAGATCGAGAAACAGCTTTGTGTTCTTGCCTGGAATTCCTTTGGAACCACCCCGGGCCGGAATGATCGCAACAGTACGTTCGGACATCGCAGGTCCACCTAACCTTAAAGACCCGGCATAGCAACGGCGGCTTTCTTGAGATCGTAAATGGCCATGCGGCGCGCGATCTCTGGCGCCAAAACTTGCGGTTTCCAACCGAGGATCTTCTGGGCCTTGGTGTTGTCCCCTCGCAGATAGACCACATCAGACGCCCGAAAATAGCGCGGATCCACATATGCGATCAGTTGACCGGTCTTGCGATCGTAGACTTTTTCTTCAAGCCCCTCGCCTTCCGAATGTGGGTCGAAGCCAACTTCCTGCGCCGCCATAAACAGAAACTCCCGCACGGTATATTCCGTATTGGTGGAAATCACGAAATCGTCAGGCTCATCGTGATCCAGCATCTTGACCATCATGTCGGTATATTCCGGTGCATAGCCCCAGTCGCGCACGCTGCTCAGATTGCCAAGCGGCATCGCCTCGACATTTTGCAGCTTGAGCCGGGCCAGCCAACTGGTGATCTTGCGGGTGACAAATTCATAGCCGCGCAGTTCTGATTCATGATTGAACAGGATACCGGACGTGGCAAACATGCTGTAGGCCTGACGGTAGTTCACCACGAGAGAATGGGCAGCCAATTTTGAAACCGCATAGGGGCTGAGCGGATTGAACGGTGTTTTTTCCGACTGCGGCTTTTCCAGAACGTCACCATACATCTCCGAAGTCGAGGCCTGGTAGAGCCGCGCGTCCAGTTTGAGCAGACGCATGGCCTCCAGGATATTCAGGACGCCCATATAATTCACATCGGACGTATAGTGCGGAAACTGGAAACTGTCGGCGACAAAGCTCTGGGCGGCGAGATTGAAAATCAGGTCAGGCCGGATGTCGTTCAGGATATTCTGGACATTTGCAAACTCTGTGACTTCAAGCGTGCAGAACTTAACCTTTTCACGAATGCCCAGCTCTTTCAGGCGGCCTGTTTTCGATGTGCTGCCGCGGCGCATGGCGCCCCAGACCTCGTCGCCGCGCTCCAGAAGCGTACGCGCCAGAAAGGCGCCGTCCTGCCCGGAAATCCCGGTGATCAGCACTTTAGCCATGTTTGTCTCCTAGTTGCCGAATGGCGTTGTCGAAACCGTCCCCTTCGGACAGATGGCCTTGCCAGACTTCCAGAACCTTGCGCTGCGGCCCATCGAGATAGGCACCGGGGTCACCTAGATCACCCTGGCCGAACTCAATGCCCTCGCCATCGATCCCTGTGGCATCGGCAATGTGAATGTGCCGGGCAAGCGGCATCAGCCGGTCACACCAGCCTTTCCAGTCCGTCTTTGAATAATTGGCAGACAAAATCAGATGCGATAGATCCAGGCACAGTTCCATGCCGATCTCCTCGACAATGCGAATGTCATCATCGCCGCAGAACATGTCGAGCACGTCGGCTCCGCCAAAATACCAGGCGATACGGGGCAGCCATTGAGGGTAGATCGATATTCCCCGCGCCGTGCCAGCTTTCTCCACAAAGTCCTGGAGACGCAGGTAAGTGTCTCTTTTGCCTTCCGGCAAAAGCCGGGAAAAACTTCCGACAATCGGGACGGCCGCCCCTGTCTTCAATTCGAGTTCCAACGCCAGGTCGACACATGTATCGATGGTCCGCCGGCTTCCAGAGCGAATGCGATCGTCTTCTGCCAATGGGTCGATAAGTGTCTTGCTGTCGATATAGTCCGGGATGTGTATGGAATAGTGCCGGGTCAGGTCGAGCAGAGCAAGGTTCTCTGCCATATTCTGACCGAAAGCACCGACTTCCTCATAGGAAAGATGCAGTTCGTTGTTGCGGATAGGAAATCTGGTCTGCAGCACCTTGGCATCGTGCAATCGGAGCGGGATCGAAAGCTGCTTTTCGTCGCAGAAATCTACCAAATCCTTTTCAAGAGGCGCTTTTGCGTTTGTAAAGTGCAGGTCGGAAATCGCGGAGCCTGCGGCAACTGAGCGTTTGACGGTCGACGCGCCGCGCCGCTTCACATCCGCCCAGGTCAAGCCCTTGCGCGGCGCTTTCACCACAGTGTTGTCCGCCGAAAGCGTCTCGCCTTCTACAATGTCCCGGCTGGCATAGAGCGACGATCCAAGGTTCTGCATATTGATGCGCTCACCCTGGTTGATCTCGCGCCGGCCACTGCCCTGTACCGCGGGAAAAGCATTGAGTAGCTTGCAAAGACGCCGGAACTCCTCCGGATCTGAGCTTGAACTATCGTCGATGCCTCTTCCGTGCTTGTCCATAGTAAGGTGCCGCTCGAACACGGTCGCGCCGTAGGCGGCGGCGACCAGGCAGACTTCCCAGTCCTGATCGTGGGTCGAGTAGCCGATTGGCGCATCAGTTCTTCCCCGCAAGGTCTGAATAAACCGCATCTGCTGGTTGCCGAGCAGCACCGGGTAGTTCGAAATGCAGTGCAGGTAGGTAACGTCAGGAATGGAGCTCGTCGCCTCGATAGCCCGAAAGATGTCTTCTTCGCTGTGCCCCCCCGTGCTCAGGATCAATGGTTTTCCGAGCCCGGCCATCGACGAGATGAGGTCGTCGTTCAAAAGCTCGGCGGATGGCACCTTGAAGAAATCAAACTCCTTGATCCTGTCACCGAAG
>JBNLAU010000385.1:0-9688 GCA_050302295.1 Roseibium sp.
GTCGGCAAGAAATCCAACCAGACCAACTTCTTCTACGACAAGATCGAATTCGTCGAATACAACCCTTACTGGGGCGTTCCTTATTCGATCATCGTCAACGAGATGCTGCCGAAACTGGCAAACGACCCAAGCTATCTCGACAGGGCCGGCTATGAAGTGACAACGCCCGGTGGACGCCGCGTCTCTTCATCCGCTGTCAACTGGTACGCTGTCGCGGCCAAGAAGCAGACCATCAACGTCCGGCAATACCCGGGTCGGAAGAATGCGCTCGGCGAAGTGAAGATCCTCTTCCCGAACAAACACCACATCTACATGCACGACACGCCGTCCAAAAGCCTGTTCAAGAAGGACATGCGCGCCTTCAGTCACGGCTGTATCCGCCTGCATGACCCCAAGGCCATGGCGGCCGCTGTTCTCGGCAAGTCGAAGGATTATGTCTCGTCACGTATTTCGGGCGGCCAGAACGAGCAGGAAAAGGTAACCGGCGATATTCCGGTCTATGTCTCCTATTTCACCGCCTGGCCGGAACTTGACGGCAGCATGGCCTACTATTCGGACGTTTACGACCGCGACCGCTATCTGCTGAAAGCTATTGAGAAAACCGAAGCGGCCAGGGCAAAAGCCAGGACGTCCTGAGCTGTTGTAAATTCTTGACAATAAAAAACCGCAGGACCCTGGTCCGGCGGTTTTGCATTTTCAGGACTGACCCGTGAGACAGTTCACGAGGGAGGCCGCCATGTTTTTCAAAAGCTTGGGATAGAGACCGGGGCCGTTTTCAAGTTCTGTCCCAAGCGGGTCCAGGACGCCTTTTCGCGCGTCGCTTCCTTCAAGGGCCACATCAACCAGCTTCGTTTCAAACTGTGGCTCCTGGAAAACACAGGTCACATCTAACGCGTTGATCCGGTCCTGAGTTTCCGCAATGCGGTCGGCACTGGAAAGAGCCTCCGGAGACAGCGTGATCGCACCGCTGGCTTCCATATCAAAGTGATGCTCGAAATGATGGTAGGCGTCGTGGAAGACGATGAATTTCTTACCCGCGACCGGCTCAAGTTGACCCTTGATTTCCTTTTCAAGGTCTACAATCCGCCGGGCGAAGGCTTCAGCGTTTTTCAGGTATGTCACCGCGTGTTCCGGATCCAGTTTTGCGAGCGTTTCGGCCATCACTTCGGCAATCGCAATGCCGTTTTCCGGGTTTAGCCAGATATGCGCATCACGGATTTCGCTGAGGTCATGTCCGTGATCATGAGAAGGTTCTTCATGGCTGTGGAACTGGTGTCCACGCTCATCATCCTCACCTTCGTGGGCATGAGTTTCGTGTGCGTCACCTTCATGCTCCTCACCGTGATCATGGTCGTGCGCATCAAAGTTCGCACCTTCCCGCACACCTAGATGGTGCACTCCGGGCGCGTCCATCAACTCAATTACGGCTGCATCGTCAGCCATCGATTCAATCGGCTTTTGAAGGGAGGGGGCAAGTTCCGGACCGATCCAGAAAACGGCATCGGCACCCTGTATCAGGAAAGCCTGTGATGGCTTGAGAGCAAATCCGTGAGGGGAAGCTGCTCCGTCGATAAGAATGTGCGGCGTGCCGACACCTTCCATGACGGCGGCCGCGATCGAATGAAGCGGTTTGATTGTGGCAACGACATTGGGTGCTGCGGCGTGCGCCGGTGTTGCGAGCAGCGAAAGTCCAGCAACGCCTGCCAGTGCGGTGGTCCGCAGGAGCGGTTGGCTCGCGCTGAGGATGTTCTTCGAAAAGGTCTGGGAGCTCATAAGAAAACGTCCGACTGGGTGTAACTATGTAACGCGTTACTGTATAACGTTCACATTCAAGGTCCGCAAGTATGTTTCCCGGTCATCTCGATTTTCGTGTTTCCAATAGCCTTGGTTTGCCATTGTAGTGCGGTTAAAGTCGGAAAAATACAAACGGATCAAATGCTTCATGAAAGCAACCAGCGCTGAGTTTTTGGCAAGGCACTACCTGCAACCCTATCCGCCAAAGGCGGCCCGGCTGATCGTCACCATCTATGGCGACATCGTCGAGCCGCGTGGCGGCGTGCTCTGGATGGGTGATCTGATCAGCCTGTGTGCCGGGTTTGGCGTCAACGAGTCTCTGGTTCGCACGGCGGTGTCGCGGCTGGTGTCCAAAGGACAGCTGAAGGGAGAGCGGGAAGGGCGGCGCAGCTTCTACGCACTGACTGAAGAAGCCCGCGATGAATACCATCTCGCAGCAGAGCTCTTTTTCGGTCCGGAAGACGGAGACTGCGGCTGGCTGATCACACATTGCTCCCAGCCTGCCGCGCAGGCTGGCCTGTTGCGCAACGGCTACGTCTGCCTCGGCGGCGATGTCTATGCCGGCGCGGACCGCCCGGGGCGCCCGATTGCTGGCGCCGCGTTCCGTTCCGTAGCGATAGAGCCGGATGGCACCAATTTGCGGAAGCTGCTGCAGTCCGCCTTCAGACTTGACGAGCTCGGTGAAGACTACCGCGGATTTTCTGCGAGGTTCCAGCCGATGGCGGATGACCGGCAGGGCGAGTTGCCGGAACAGGCTGCGCTTCTGGCGAGGCTCGCGCTCGTTCACGACTATCGCACTATCAGGCTTCGTGACCCGCGACTGCCCCAATCGGTCATGCCGGCTGACTGGCCCGGTCACGCGGCACACCGTCTGTTTGCCGAATTGTACAGGAACCTGTCGCCCGCGGCCGATGCCTACATCGGTCAGCACCTCCTCAGTCGGAACGGGCCTCTGCCTGCCTGTCCCCAAGCTGTCCAGGCGCGGCTGGGGTCTTTGGCTCTGCGGGCCTGAATGGGCCTGACTTCCGGCGGTGAAAAACAGCTCGGCACGCAAAGCATCACAAAAAATTCAAATATTGAACTTCTTCTGTGACGTTTTGTGGAGTATCCTTCCGGAAAGTTCACATGGCGGAAGGAGGCGTCATGTATGCCCAGATGGTAACGACCGACGCGACCAAAGTTCGCGACACGTCTGAAATGTCGGAAGAGGAACGCGCTTTTCAGGAGCGGATCGACCGTGGCGAAAAGATCGAACCGAACGACTGGATGCCTGACGGTTATCGCAAAACCCTAATCCGCCAGATCGGCCAGCACGCCCATTCTGAAATCGTCGGCCAGCTCCCGGAGGGCAACTGGATCACACGCGCACCGACACTCGAACGCAAGGCGATCCTGCTCGCCAAGGTTCAGGACGAAGCGGGACACGGGCTATATCTTTATTGCGCGGCGGAAACGCTCGGGGTCAGCAGGGACGAACTGATCGAACTCCTGCACGCCGGCAAGATGAAGTATTCCTCGATCTTCAACTATCCGACGCTCACCTGGGCGGATATCGGGGCGGTCGGCTGGCTGGTGGATGGCGCGGCGATCATGAACCAGGTGCCGTTGCAGCGGACGTCCTTCGGCCCCTATTCGCGCGCAATGGTGCGCATCTGCAAGGAAGAAAGTTTTCACCAGCGCCAGGGCTACGACATCATGATGAAGATGGCTCGGGGCACTCCGGAACAGCGCCGGATGGCGCAAGATGCACTTAACCGTTTCTGGTATCCCTCGCTGATGATGTTCGGTCCCTCCGACAAGGACTCGGTGCATTCCGCACAATCCATGGCCTGGAAAATCAAGATCAACACCAATGATGAACTTCGCCAGAAGTTCGTTGATCAGACGGTTCCGCAGGCTGAGTATCTCGGGCTCACTGTTCCGGATAACCATCTGAAGTGGAACGAAGACAAGGGCGGTTACGACTTCTCCGAACCAGACTGGAATGAGTTTTTTGATGTGCTCAAAGGCAATGGCCCCTGCAACCGCGAACGTATGGAGGCAAGGGTCAGGGCTTGGGAGGATGGTGCCTGGGTGCGTGATGCGCTTATGGCACATGCGGATAAACGGTTCGCTGCCCGAAGCGCTGCGGAGTAAACTGAATGACTGAGTTGCATATTGCCGAACTGAACGTTGCTCGTCTGAAACATGACATCAATGACCCGCGCATTGCTGATTTCGTCAACAATCTGAACCGGGTCAATTTCGCCGCCGAACGCAGTCAGGGATTTGTCTGGCGCCTGAAGGACGAGGCCGGTAACGCCTTTTCCATGCCGTCAGCCGGCGACCCGATGATCATACCCAATCTGTCGGTCTGGACAGATGTGGAGTCATTGGAAAATTTCGTCTTCAAAACCGTTCACAAGCGGATCTATCAGCGACGGGCCGAATGGTTTGAAGTCATGGAAAGAATGCACTTCGTCATGTGGATGGTTCCGGCTGGTCATGAGCCGGCTCTTGAAGAAGCCTTGGAGCGCCTGGACCATCTCAATGCGAACGGTCCCACCGATCATGCTTTTGGATGGGATCACGTGAAAAGTGCCAATCTCTGGCGCTCGGCCCGTTGCACAAATTCGGCAGCCTGACAGGCTTCCGGTGGAGGAAACCAGGATGAAAAAGGAATGGCCACTCTGGGAGGTATTTATCCGCGGGCAGCACGGCCTCAATCATCGCCACGTGGGGTCGCTGCATGCTCCGGACGCAGAAATGGCGGTCAAGAATGCCCGGGATGTCTACACCCGCCGCAAGGAAGGCGTGTCCATCTGGGTGGTGCCATCCGCGCAGATCACCGCATCCGATCCGGCGGCGAAAGATGCCTTGTTCGAACCCTCCCTGGACAAGGTCTACAGGCATCCAAGTTTCTATGACATTCCGGACGACGTCGGAAAGATGTGATGGCATCAAAGGACGATCATATCGCGAGCGATATTCTGTTTGAGTGGTTGCTGCGGCGCGGCGATACGGCTCTGGTTCTTGGTCACCGGGTATCCGAATGGTGTGGCCATTCGCCTGTATTGGAAGAAGATATCGCGCTCGCAAATATCGCGCTCGATCTAATCGGTCAGGCGCGCCTGTGGCTGTCTCTGGCCGGCGAGGTGGAAGGCAAGGGGCGCGGCGAGAACGAACTCGCCTATTTGCGTGATGCCTGGGACTTCCGGAACTTCCTGCTCGCCGAACAGCCGAATGGAGATTTCGGCAAGACCCTGATGCGGCAATACCTGAACGATGCCTGTCAATCGATATTCCTGAAGGCGCTGGAACAGTCAAAAGACAAGCGGATCGCCGACATCGCTGCCAAGACAGGTAAGGAAGTTGCCTATCATCTGGACCGGTCAACTGATCTGGTGATCCGGCTCGGCGACGGCACGTCGGAAAGCCGCCAGCGCATGCAGTCCGCGCTCGACGCTTTGTGGCCTTATACCGGTGAAATGTTCAAGGGTGATGCCGTTGACGAAGCCATGTCAGCCGCAGGGCTGGCACCACACCCGGAGGACCTGCGGCCCGAATGGCAGTCTAACGTCGAAGCCGTGCTCGAAGAAGCAACTCTAACGCCGCCGCAATCCGATTTTGCTCATTCCGGCGGGTTGACCGGCCGGCACAGCGAACATCTCGGTCATTTGCTGGCGGAAATGCAGTTTCTCCAACGGGCTTATCCCGGCGCCACATGGTGAAGTGATGCATGTTCCGACAGATACCGTGTGGAAGTGGTTGTCAGAAGTTTCGGATCCGGAGATTCCGGTTCTGTCGCTGACCGACCTCGGTGTCATAAGGGATGTTCGCTGGGAGCAGGGCACCCTGGTGGTCACCGTCACGCCGACTTACACGGGTTGCCCTGCCACCTCGGTGATCAATCTGGACATTGAAACCAAACTCAGATCTTGCGGCATTGACAGCATCCGGCTGGAGCAACGCATCAGCCCGCCCTGGACAACGGACTGGCTGAGCCCGGAAGGCCGGGAAAAACTGCGCAAGTACGGCATTGCTCCGCCGGTTGCCGGAACAAGCAATTCCGGCCGGATCGGAAAGCTTCTGAGTGGAGAGGCGCCGGTCGTCGCCTGTCCCCGCTGCGGCTCTGAAAATACGGAAAAAATCAGCCAGTTCGGCTCCACTCCCTGCAAGGCGGCCTACCGCTGCCGGGAGTGCAGGGAGCCCTTCGACTATTTCAAGTGCCACTAAAGGCACGCAGGAGTCCCGGGAGGAAATAGATGTCGCGGTTTCATGCCCTGACAGTTACGGAAGTCGTGCCGGATACGCGTGACGCGGTCATCGTGACCTTGAAACCTCAGCCGGGCGAAGAGGATATCTTCCGCTTTTTCCAGGGACAGTATCTGACCTTCCGGCGGAATTTCGACGGCCATGAAGTGCGCCGCTGTTATTCGATCTGCGCGGGGACCGAAGACGGCCACTTGAAAGTTGGTATCAAACGCGTCGATGGCGGTGCGTTTTCCTGCTGGGCCAACGAAAACCTCAGGCCGGGTGACATGGTTGAGGCCATGCCGCCCAGGGGCAGCTTCTATGCCGCTATCGAACCGGATAAAGACAGGTTCTATCTGGGTTTTGCCGGTGGTTCCGGCATCACGCCCATACTCTCAATTCTGAAAACGGTGCTTGCCCGTGAGCCCGGGGCGCAATTCACTCTGGTCTATGCCAACCGGCAGGTATCCTCGATCATGTTTCGGGAAGAGCTTGAAGACCTGAAAAACCGCTACCTGGGCCGTCTGCACATCATTCACATTCTCAAAGGCGATGCACAGGACACGGAACTCTTCTCAGGCCGGGTCGACCGGGAAAAACTGGACGAACTGTTCGAAACACTGATCGACCCACAGGATATCGACCAGGCCTTTCTGTGTGGCCCCCATGGCATGATGAAGAGCGTGCGCGAGGGCCTTGAAGGCCATGGCGTTCCCGCGGACCGGATCAAGCAGGAACTCTTCAAATCCGATCAGCCGGGCCGTTTGCCCACCAATCAACGGCCAGTGCCGACGGGCGACAAGGCCAAGGAGGCCGATCTGAAGCTGACACTCGACGGCACAACGCGCGAGATTCATATGCTGCCGGGAGAGACCGTTCTTGAGGCAGCTCACCGGAACAGCATAGACGCACCATACTCGTGTTGCGCCGGCGTATGCTCCACGTGCCGGGGCAAACTTTTGGAGGGGGAGGTGGAAATGTCGGCCAACCACTCCCTGGAAGATGACGAAATCCGTGACGGCTACATTCTCACCTGTCAGTCCAGACCGCTGACCAAGCGCCTGATTGTGACCTACGACGCCTGACGCAAGGCCTGTTTTCACCCGAAACTGGAAGCGATTTCATGACTGTTCCCGTGCAAGACGTTCGCCTACTGGAGAGTTATCTGGCCGGTCACTGGCAGACCGGGAAGGGCGACGGCAAAGCGCTTCTGGATGCATCGAACAGCCGGCCTGTTGCGCGCATAGATGCCTCCGGTCTCGACCTTGGCGAAGCTCTGGCCTACGGACGGAATACCGGCGGCAATGCGCTCCGCAAAATGACCTATCATGAGCGTGCCCTGATGCTGAAGACCTTGGCTCAGGCTCTGATGGAAAAGAAAGAAATATTCTATCAGGAAAGCTTTGCCACCGGCGCAACCCGCAAGGACAGCTGGATAGATATTGAGGGCGGTATCGGCACGATGTTCGCTTACTCCTCGAAGGCCCGGCGGGAGATGCCGAACACACGGGTGTTCGTTGAAGGCGCTGTTGAACCGCTGTCCCGCGATGGCAGCTTTGCAGGCCAGCACATTCTTACGCCCTTGCGTGGAATTGCCATTCATATCAACGCCTTCAACTTTCCCTGCTGGGGTATGCTGGAAAAGATCGCACCCGCCTTAATCGCGGGCGTTCCATGCCTGGTTAAACCGGCCAGCCAGACCGCATATCTGACCGAGTTGATGGTTCGATATATCCTGGACACGGGCATTTTGCCCGAAGGTTCCCTGCAATTGTTGTGCGGTTCCGCGGGCGATCTCATCGGCCATGTCACTGGGCAGGACGTGGTCACGTTCACCGGATCCGCCGCAACCGGCCAGATGCTGCGTCAGCATCCGGCAATCATCCGCAACGCGACCCGGTTCTCCATGGAGGCGGACAGTCTGAATGCGGCCGTCCTGGCGCCCGACGTCAAACCGGACGAGCCGGAATTCGAGCTGTTCATCAAAGAAGTCGCCAGGGAAATGACCGCCAAGGCCGGGCAGAAATGCACGGCGATCCGCCGGATCATCGTTCCTCGTGAACTTGCAAGTGCCGCCGCAGACGCACTGAACCAGCGTTTGGGCCGTTTGACGATCGGCGACCCGCGCGACGAGGCGGTGACCATGGGGCCGCTTGCTTCCATCAGTCAGAGAGATGAGGTTCGCACCCGTGTGGAGGCCCTGAAGGCAGAGGCTGAAGTCATTTCCGATGCTGCCGGCCTATTCCCCGAAAGCGGCGCCTTTGCAGCGCCGGTGCTGCTTCACTGCGACAAGCCTATGGTTTCAGAAGCGGTGCATTCCGTTGAAGCCTTCGGTCCCGTCGCCACCGTAATGCCCTATGACGATCTGGAAGAAGCGATCGAACTGACTCGCATGGGCAAGGGCTCGCTTGTCGCTTCCCTTTTTACCGACGATCCGTCCGTGGCCGAGGAAATGGTGCTGGGCATGGCGCCATTCCATGGACGCGTAATGATCGGCAACCGCCGCAGCGCCAAATCCTCTACCGGACACGGCTCACCTCTACCGATGCTGGTTCATGGCGGGCCTGGACGGGCAGGAGGCGGCGAGGAACTCGGTGGGCTCAGATCGGTCAAACACTTCATGCAGAGAACGGCGGTTCAGGGAACCCCGAACCTGCTGGGAGCGGTCACCGGCAGGTGGGTGCAAGGCTCGCCTGGCAAACAGGACAGCCGGCACCCTTTCCGCAAATCCCTTGCCGACCTCAAGGTCGGCGATCAGCTGAAAACAAAATCCCGAACGGTCTCCCTGGAAGATATCGAACACTTCGCAGACTTTACCGGGGACACATTCTACGCCCATATGGACGAAGCAGCAGCTCGCAGAAACCCGTTCTTTGAAGGCCGGGTGGCCCATGGCTATCTGATTGTCTCCTTTGCTGCGGGCCTGTTTGTCGATCCGGATGAGGGACCAGTCCTGGCAAATTACGGTGTCGACAATCTGCGCTTCCTGACGCCCGTGAGCGCCGGCGACACGTTGACGGTCCAATTGACGGCCAAGGAGATTTCACCGCGTATTACAGCAGATTACGGCGAGGTCCGCTGGGACTGTCTGGTCACCAACCAGAACGACGATCCAGTGGCGCAATATGACGTTCTGACCCTTGTTGCCAAGGACTGGCCGGCAGGAGCGTGACAGGGCAAATGAAGGTCAGACCTTCGATCGGTTATCGACAACCCGCTTGGCTTTGCCCGCGGAACGCTCGACCTGACCTGGCTCGGTTACATCGATGTTGGCCGAGATGCCGATGACGCTCTTGATGTGATGGCCGAGCTCCTTGGCCGAGGCGGTACGCTGCTCTGTAGATGCCGCAGTCGGCAGGGCCTCGACATGCACCGTCATGACATCCAGCCGGTTGTCCTTGGTTAGCTCGATCTGAAAATGCGGGGACAGCCCCGCGCATTTGAAAAGCTGTTCTTCGATCTGCGTCGGGAAGACGTTGACGCCTCTGAGAATGATCATATCGTCGGATCGGCCCGTTACCTTTTCCATTCGCCGCATGGAGCGCGCCGTGCCGGGCAGCAGGCGCGTGAGGTCACGCGTTCGGTAGCGGATCATCGGCAGCCCCTCCTTGGTGAGGGTGGTGAAAACAAGTTCGCCGATCTCGCCGTCCGGCAGAACCTC
>JBNLAU010000386.1:0-4213 GCA_050302295.1 Roseibium sp.
CGTATCTGCCTGCGCTCCTCTTCTTCCGACATTTCCGCGTGTTCGATCCATTTCAGCCCATGGGAGGCTATTTCCCAGTCTGCTTCCTTCATCGCCGCCACGGCATCCGGATTGCGCATCAGTGCCGTCGCGATGCCGTAAACAGTGATCGGTATCGACCGCTGGGTGAAGAGACGCCATAGCCGCCAGAAGCCTGCGCGGGAGCCGTATTCATAAAGGGATTCCATGTTCCAGTGCCGTTTGCCCGGCCAGGGCTGCGCACCGACGATTTCCGACAAAAAGGCCTCGGAGGCCGGGTCACCGTGAAGAATGTTGCTTTCTCCTCCCTCCTCGTAATTGAGGACGAACTGGACCGCGACCTTCGCACCGCCCGGCCATTCCGGGTCCGGCGGTGTCCGGCCATATCCGATCATGTCGCGCGGATAGGAAGAAGTCATGTCTCACTCCAGGCTTTGCCGACTCATGTGGTGAATTAAACTACAATACCTTATTGCAGTTCAGACGAAGCTTATTCATTTTTGAAAACCGCAATAGAAACATAAACTTAACAAATGCCACTTTAAAGCTTAAGTTCTTTTTAACCGCTCCGGCAAACGGGGCCCCTCGGTGCCCTACTAACACGCACCCGTACACAGACCTGCCACAATCTCGGAGCAAAAGTACCAACCGCAAAACAGCCCATCAGCAAGAGGCAATCAAATCAAGCTGGAACGAACCTTTCAAATCCGGTGCTCTGTAAAATTTTACAAGTTGTGTTACCAGCTATTTATAACCTGTGGATGTATAACCGGGTTATAGCTCAGGAGGATGTCATGATCGAAAGGACCGGCGAGGTGAAGCTTTCATCCGTAGGATTGCTGCTTCTTCTGACTGCGGCGGCCATGACCCTGTTTGCGGATAATGGTCCGCGGCCTTCCAGCGCCGCTAAAGCGACCGGCGGTTATCACAGCTCACTGAAATAGGGCTGCGCCGGATACATTCTGCATTTATACCAAGCGCAGCAAACCTGATCCGGCTCCGGTTTTCGGGCCTCAATGCCGCCCCCTGTCAATCCCATTTCAGCGATGCTGACGGCCGCTGTGCCGGGCGGGTACCGTGACCGGCACCGGCCGAAGTGGCTTTTCCTGCACGATTGATATGGTTTTTCCACGCGTTCCGGAGCCCTCGTTCTTGTCTCCCAAAAGCATGATTGCAGATCCCATCACGACGGATCCGAGCGTAATGACCAGACCAAATGCCAGCATGAAAACAGGCAGGAAGGGATTGTCCGCGGTTAGGACAAGCGTCCTCAAATTGCCGATATCAGCCAGAAAGACCCCGCCAAGCACCAGAAGCGCAATTCCCAGCCCCGTGGCGCCATTGATGACGAGCAATCGGAACAACGGGTCCCGCGGCAGCTTGAACCGGTTCATCAGATTTTCCGAGGCCTTCATGAGAACACCCTTCCATTCCGCTTGCGCGAACATAACGGAATAAGACTAGCGCCCTTTTCGCGCATTCAACAAGGTGTCAAATCGACCGACCAGGCCCGCCATATCGAAGCCTGGCATTCTATTTGTAATAGAATTTGTACGAAGCACTCTTGATTATAATCGAAATGATATATACCTGTCCGATATATCGAACCAGCATATGACATTTCTTGCAATCTTTTGGAGCCCTCATTCGGAATGCGCTCCTCTCCCGCAAAGAAGAATGTCATTGGAAACCGTCAGACCGGGAGGACGCTCCCGGATACGGAGACGTCTATGAGCGTGCGCAGCCTCTGTCTCGCGATCCTGTCTTTTGGTGATGCTACCGGATACGAAATCCGGAAGGAATCGACCGAGGGACGGTTCAGCTATTTCGATGATGCGAGCTTCGGCTCCATCTATCCCGCCCTGGCGCGTCTGGAATCCGAGGGTCTTGTGACCGTGCGCGAAGAACCGCAGGCCGGCAAGCCCGGCCGCAAGGTCTATTCGATCACCGAGGCGGGCCGGACCGAATTCATCATGTCCCTCTGCGAACCACAGGCCCCGGACACGTTCAAGTCACCGTTTCTTCTGATTGCCCTGAACGCGGCGCAGCTTCCGCCAGAAGTGATCCGGCGCGCACTGGAACGCCGCAAGGCGCAGGTTCGCGAAGAACTCCGTCTGCTGACGGATACGGAAAAAGATAAGGAATGCCTGCATCGGGGTTCCTCATGGACCCGTGGATACGGCATTGCCTGCATGAATTTCACCCTCGCCTATCTGGAAGAACATGGCGAGTCCCTGGTCAAAATTGCTGAAGATGCAGCCGCGCCCTTGGCGACGGCGGCTGAGTAGGCCGGACGTTCTGGAGTATTAGAATGCGCGTGAGATTTTCCTACGTCCTTGCAACCGCTCTCGCAGCCGGTATCGGAGTGTGGATGTACAGCGGCACGATCGTTATCGGCGGCGTGGGCGACGGCGAAAACGCCACACCACCACCCGCACTCCGGGTCAGCGAGGCCCAGGCCGAAACATTTCGGGTTCAGGTGACACGTCTGGTGGCACAGGACCGAAAAGCCGTTCTGGAGGTCCGCGGCCGCACCGAAGCGGAAGCCAAGGTTGCAGTCCGGGCCGCGACTTCCGACGATGTCGTCGAGCGGCCGGCAAGGGAAGGCCAGCGTGTGGCTGCCGGAGACGTTCTCTGCGTGCTGGAAAAGGGCACACGGGAGGCCCGCATTCTGGAAGCCAAGGCTATGCTCGCCCAGGCAAAGCTGGACCATGCCGCGGCGACTGAGCTGAACAGCAAGGGTTTCACCGCACAGAACCGCGTTGCCGCCCTCCAGGCCCAACTCGATGCGGCCAAGGCACGCCTCAAGGAAGCGGAACTTGAGCTGCGGCGTACCGTGATCCGTTCGCCTATCGGCGGCGTCATCGAAAGCCCGATGGCGGAAGTCGGAGCACAGCTCGACAATGGCGATATTTGCGCAACGGTCGTCAACTCGGACCCGATGATTGCTGTCGGCCAGGTCTCGGAACTTAACATTGAGCAGATTTCCCTTGGCATGGACGCCACGGTGCAACTGGTGACCGGCGAAGCGCTGAACGGCAAGGTCCGCTACATTGCGCCGTCCGCGAATCCCGACACCCGAACCTTCCGTATAGAGGTTGAATTACCTAACCCGGACGGCAAGGCCCGAGACGGTGTGACGGCGGTGACCATGCTGCCATTGCCGGCGGAAAAGGCGCACAAGATTTCGCCGGCGATCCTGACGCTGAACGATGCGGGCCAGATGGGTATCCGCGCGGTCGACGAGAACAACAAGACCGTCTTCTACCCGGTGCGGGTTCTGGGCGGCGAACAGGATGGAATGTGGGTTGGCGGTCTGCCGGAAGAAGTGGTCGCTATCACCGTAGGACAGGAATATGTCTCCGACGGAGAGCTTGTGAAACCGATCTTTGAGACGGCAGAGGTGAGCCAATGATAGACATGCTCGAAGGCGCCCTTCGACGCCCGAAGACGGTTTTCGTGATGATGCTGGCGCTGATCGTCGCCGGTGTTGCCACCTACATTTCGATCCCGAAGGAAGCCAGTCCGGATATCGACCTGCCGATCTTTTACATTTCGGTCGTCCAGCAGGGCATTTCGCCCGAGGATTCCGAGCGACTGCTCGTGCGGCCGATGGAAACCGAACTGCGCGGGCTGGACGGGCTCAAGGAAATCACAGCGATCGCCTCGGAAAGCCACGCCGGATTTGTCCTGGAATTCGACATCTCGTTCGACAAGGACGAAGCGCTTGCGGATGTGCGCGACAAGGTCGACCAGGCGAAGAGCAAGCTTCCGGACGAGGCTGAAGAGCCGACGATAACGGAGATGAACTTCGCCCTCGCGCCGACCATGATCGTCGCCTTGTCCGGCAATGTGCCGGAACGCACGCTTTATCAGCACGCCCGCCGCCTGAAGGACGAGATAGAGGCGGTCGACAGTGTGCGATCGGCGGATCTGATCGGGCACCGGGAAGAACTTCTGGAAGTGTTGATCGACACGCAGAAGCTTGAATCCTACTCCATCACCCAGCAGGAACTGCTCAACACCCTGCGGCTCAACAACCAGTTGGTGCCTGCCGGCTTCATCGACGGCGGCAAGGGACGTTTCAACGTCAAGGTTCCCGGCCTCGTGGAAAACGCCAAGGACGTCTACACGCTGCCCCTGAAGCAGAGCGGCGAAGGCGTCGTTACCCTGGCTGATGTGGCTGAAATCCGCC
>JBNLAU010000387.1:0-3457 GCA_050302295.1 Roseibium sp.
AAACGTGATGCATTATCCGGCGAACGACCTGCCGATCCATTCCAAGATCGCCACCATCTTTAACCAGGGCTGGCGCGAACGTGCACAGTTCGACGGCTCGGTGTCCGATCTGGCAGCGCGCAGTTCGCTGGCGGCGGTGGCGGCCGGCGCGACGGATGTCAACCTCGCCAATCCGGAGATCGTGCATAATATCCGCGAGGCGATTGCCTATACGATCACGCTGGCACCGCCGAAATTCGAAGAGATTTTCCCGAATGCGGAGCTCCCGGATACCGATGCGGTCCGCCGGGGCAGGGAGGTCTACAAGACCCATTGCTTTGAGTGCCACGGCGACAAATCGGGCGAGGGCTGGGAACCGGGCGGGCGGACGCATGAGGTGATCCCTGTTGCCGAAATCGGCACCGATCCTGAGCGCGTCATGTTCCGTCACTATGGGGAAATGCCCGACGCGTTGCATGATTATTTTCCCAAGGAGCATCCGTTCGCATTCGACCGCGGCGACATCTATCCGCAGCCGGAAAACGCGGACAATGTTGCCATTCGCGGCTATGTGGCCGGGCCGATCGACGGTGCGTTCCTCAGGGCGCCGTTCCTGCACAATGCAAGCGTCCTGACGTTGGCGGAACTGATCAATCTGGAGCCGCGCCGAGACAGGTTTTACCGGGGCCGGAACACTTACGACACCGCACGCGCGGGGTTTGACAGTCCGCCGGCCAGGGACAGCAAGCGCTATTTCCTTTTCGATACATCTGCGCCCGGCAATGCCAATTCCGGCCACAACTATCCCTGGGCGATCGACGATCCCCGGCGGGACCCGGCGGCTCTTGCCGATCTGCTCGCCTACCTGAAAACCTTGTGAGGTCCGCCATGACAAAAGACAGACCAAGCGCGCTGACACTTGCGCAATTCACCGCTGTGAGCGTGCCCGCCGGAGCTCTCATCCTCTGGTGCCTGATTGCGCCTGAACTTGGCGGCGGCCTGGAGCTGGGGCGCACCAAACTGACCATCTGGGCGACCACGTTCCTGCTGATACCCGCGCTCGGGCTCTGGCTGTTCCGCACCGCCGGGCAGACGGTCAGCAATCTGGCCTATCTGTTCTGGACCGGCGCCTGGGTGCTGTTCGTGCTTCACGCCTACTGGGCGATCTTCATCATATTCGACGGTGTCGCCGACACATTCGCCCAGCAGGGCGCGCTCATCGCGGGCGGCAATTTCCTGCTGCTGACGGTCTGGACGATCGATATCTTAATGATCTGGCTGCTGCCAGCCCGCATGCAGTCCTTCTGGTTCCAGCTGATCGCCAGACTGCTAGCCTTTCTGATTTTCGCCCTGACCCTGGTCGTCCTGAGAGGCGGCGCCATCCAGATACTCGGTTTCGTTTTTGCCGGGGGGCTGGTTGCCGCAGCGCTCGTGAGGGCGGTGGTTCAGGTGCCGGCCGAAGCAGTGGAGACCTGACATGGACAAACGGGCCGATATCCATCGAGGCTTGAACGAGCTGCTGGCGCGGCCGCTGCTGGAGACGATCTGGCGGCGGCGGACCCACAGGGTTGCGCGCGGCGTTGAAGAAGTCGCCGCCGGGTCGATGACCTACCGCTCCGAACAGGAGCCCAAGCCCCTGTCCGCGCTCGAAGAGGCCATCCTCATCGCAACGACCGGCGCGACGGGGCTGACCATGCCGGACCGGCCGTTTCAGGATCCCGAGACGGGGCGTCTGGTCATGGCCAAGCCGAACCTGACCATGACGGGACGGACCGCCGGAAGCCCGGACAATGCACAAGGGACGCATTTTTTCCTGATCAATGACAGCGGCACCTATTTTCTGCGGCGATTGCCGCCGAGCAGCGACCCGTTTTCGCCGGAGCTGCTGATGGAACGAGCGGAGCAGGCAAAGGTTCAGCTTCTGGACGAGCGGCTGGATGTGGCGAAGGGCGGGCGGAACTTTCCGGCCTATCTGGATTCCAACCGCCTTCTCTCAAATCTGCCGGGAACGAGCATCCTGGTCCCGGTCGTCGACCTGTCTCACCAGTATATCAACGGTATGATGTATATCCTGACCCAGCCGGACGGGTCGCGCCCGGCGCTGGTGGATGACAGGAACTTCTACTTCTCAGCCGGTGTCAAAGACTGGATCCGCAAGGGCTTCCTGAACGACGATATCAAGGTTCCGCTCGGCGTGATCGGCTCCCTGCGTACCCAGCTTGAGGCGCCCTTGCTCCTTCAGAACCTGTTTCTGGTTGCCGAGGCCATGGGGCTTGGCGCGTGGATACACGCGACGATCAGCCCGCCGGTTCTGACCGGCGATCCCAAGTTCAGCGACAAATACGGCCCGATGCTGGGTTTTGAACATGCCGTGCCCAAATGGCGTCTGCTCGATATCCTGCGGTGGCACGTGCCCCTGCCGCGTTTTGCCAATCTGAGGTCTCACCCGGTGGCGCTGCGCCACAAGGGGGAAGATCTGATCGTGGCCAAATGCCCTCCGAACTACGCCAGCATGAGCGATGCGGTGGATGCGGTCGTCGCCAGCAAGTTCGGCGAAGGCGGCGTTTATCGGGACAAGGAGACTTTCGGGAAAATCTACAAGGGCGATTACGGCGAACGCTACCTGAATGAGGCGGCGCAGTACAATCAGGACGTCATCAACTGCGTGCGTGATGTCTGCAATTACATATTCGACACCCATGGCCGGTTTCCGGCCCATTGCGAAGCCATTCACGTTCCCGGGGTCTGGCTCCAGGTGCATCATGTCGAAATACCTTATTACGAAAAGTTTTTTGAAGACGGGCTGACCGATTGTCATCGCAATCACGACGCGCTTTGGGACGCGGAAGAGCACTCCTGACCGCAGCCGTCCGCGACCTGCCGGGCGGAGACTTCAGACAGATGTTTTGACAATTTGAACTTTGAGGGAGAGGCAAATGGTCGTTGTCAATGAGGCCGCTTTTGAGCGTGTTTTATCTTTGCTTGCCGAGGCAACCTTCTGGACCGAACCGGGGCAGCCGGTCGACAAAGCACGATTTTCGCTGCTGCTGAAGCCCGGAGAGACACCTGAAGAGGCGATGGCCGACATATCCAGCGTCTTTGAAATGGCCATGCCCGTAACGGTGCACCAGCCCCTGGCGGATGAGGAGCCCGGGTTGCTTGTGCTTGCTCTCGAAGGGCGTTCGTTCCAAAGCCGCCCCGACATTTGCTTCGAAGCCGCCTATCAGCTGATCGAAGCCTTCGGGCTTGCCAACGCGGAGCCGGAGATTTTTACCGACATTTTCGTGGAACCCGATTTGGGCGGCCCTGAAACGCTGGAAGCTTTTGAAAATCTCCCGATCGGCTGCTGGACATCGCCCGATCCGGATATTGAAAACAAAAAGCACTGGGCGCTGGACACGATGCGGGTCAAACAGGCCTGGAACATGTCGCCGGCGGGACAGGACCGGGGCGCGGGAATTGTGATCGCGCAGCCGGA
>JBNLAU010000388.1:0-6317 GCA_050302295.1 Roseibium sp.
GAAAGTCCGGATGGCTACATATTCCGCTGATTTCGGTGTAGCCTTCCAGGTTCAACCGGCTTCCGGCCATGGCGGCGAGCCGCCCGTCCTGCTTCACGCCCCAGAAGGTCCCAAGTTCCGGCGTACGGGCAGTGAAGGGACCGGGTTTCGTGAGATCCGCAAGGGCAACCATTTCCGGAGTGTCCTCGGCGGTAAGAGGAACGATCTCCGTATCAGCTGCCGGCATTGGAGCCGCCTCATGCTCGATCATAAGAACCCCGGTCGCCGTTTTTTCCGCCCTGAGTTCATCGGGCAGGACAATATCTTCGGCTTGCAACAGAAAGACCGGCTCATCTTGTGGAGCAATCAGCTCTGCGAGGGCTGAAAGGGCTGACGGAGAGTTGTCCTTCGAGGCGGCAAAGGGAGATATTGCAGGGTCAAACCTGCGGGCAAGCGCCCCTCCGCGTGAAAAACGGCCCTGGCGCGAAGTAAGGGCCGACCAGACCACCCGGTTCAATATCTCGCTCATATGCTTTTCACCTGCCATCCTGAGTGCGCTGGAACACCTCAATTCAAGGCAGCCGAGCATTCCTTGGCCTCAATGCGGAGCATCGGACAAGCGGCGCAACGTTGCTCATGGGCTGCCTACCGTAATTTTACGCGTCCGTGCCCTAGTCGAATTCCGGTCCGCGCGCCCGGTAGGGGGTAATCTCCTTCCAGGCCTTCATCAGGGTCTCCAGTTCCTTGTCGCTGTGTGGCGGCATGGTGATCTGGAGTTTGACCAACAGGTCGCCGTGTCCCCCGGTCTTTGTCGGAAGGCCCTTGCCTTTCAGGCGCATAACCTTGCCGCTGGAGGCGTTTTCCGGAATGGTCAGGTTGACCGCACCTGACAGGGTCGGGGTGCGGATCTTGGCGCCGAGCACGGCCTCATAGAGCGTCAGCGGCAGGTCCAGATGCAGGTCCGCTCCCTTGACCTCGAACAGCTTGTGCGGCCGCAAGCGTATCTCGACCATGGCATCGCCCGCCGCTCCTCCGTTCTGGCCCGGATGGCCCTGGCCTTTCAGGCGGATCTTTTCGCCTTCCTCGACGCCCTTTGGCAGTGTCACATTCACGGTCTTGCCGCTCGGCAGTGTCACCTGAGCCTTGCCGGAATTGACGATGTCCTCAAGCGACACACGGGCAACGATGTCCGCGTTATTGCCTTTGACTTTCGGTGCCGCCCGCGCATGGGCTCCGCCGCCGGCAAAGCCGGCCCCGGGACCCGCGCCAGGGCCCGTTCGCGCCCGGGCTCCGCCTCTTCCGAAGCTGCCGAAAATATCGTTCAGGATGTCGTCAAAACCGCCGGCTCCGGCTGAACTCTTGAAGCTACGCGCGCCGCCGGCGCCGCCAGCGTTGTCAAACCCTGAAAAGCCCTCGAACCCGCCGGCCTGGAAGCGCTGTTTGCCTTCCGCGTCGATCTCGCCGCGGTCGAACTTGGCGCGCTTGTCCTTGTCGCCGACGATTTCGTAGGCCTGGTTCACTTCGGAAAAACGCTGCTGCGCGCCCGGATCATCCTTGTTCTGATCCGGATGGTATTTCTTGGCCAGTTTCCTGAAGGCCTTTTTAATGTCGCCCTCGCTGGCGGTTTTTGCCACCCCGAGAACGCTGTAGGGATCACGCATTCATCTCACCAGGTTTCCTAGAGTCTCCGGTCTGCTCGTCCACGCAGAAACGCTCCGGACACATTGCCTGCTCCGAAGCGCGCGTTACCAAGGGGTCAAGCCTGACCGGACTTGTCCTTAATATCGGATCGGCCGGAAGAAAATTCCAGTCCTCTCCAATATTCAGGCCAGAAGGTTTTAGCGCCTAATACATAGCGCAATTCCGGCCGCCGCTCTCCTAAGCCTATGATACGGGATCGAAAGCAAACGTCCCAAGAGGCGCGGATGAAGAGTGAGCGCTGGAATTACGCCAAGTATTTCGCTCCAGCTGCTTTATCGCAAGCTTCAGGCACCTGCAACGGAAAGAGATGTCACAGCAAATTTCTGCGTGATGTCGCGGCAAGCCGTGCCGGAGTAGAGTTTGATGCCGGTGATGGTGTTCGCCGTGGTCTCAAAGGTGAGGCACCCGGTCTCGCTCATATCTGCCGCGTCGATCTTCGACAGGGTGCCGGAATTGCCGCTTTCGGAATTCAGCCAGGGCAGCGTCTGAGTGTCCGGCGTGTTACCGGCAGCCAGATCCGATTCGATGATGTCGAGATTTGCAGCGATAATCGCGCGGTCGTCTTCATTGATATCGGAATAGGCGACATCGGCGGACGAGGCGATCGATCCGGTGATCACAGTCGGTGTGTCGACATTGCTGCTGCCGATGGGAACGGCAACATTGCTGCATCCTCCAAGGGCCGCACCCAGCGTCAACAGGACCGCAGCCAGGGGGTGGATCTTGATGGGCCCGGCAGTATATGAACGCATACGACACATATATTTAGACAGGCCCCCACGGTCTGGCAGATTCTTGCCCGTGCGCAGGCCGTGGAATCTCTCGACAGGTTATCTATGACAGACCTAAAGCATCCTTCCGAACAGTTAACAAAAGGTGACTTCACACAAGTCACAAAGCCATTTGATCTTTTTTCTGAATGGTTTGAGGACGCCAAGGCCTCTGAACCCAATGATCCCAATGCCCTTTCTCTGGCAACTGTGGATGAAACCGGCCTGCCCAATGTGCGTATGGTGTTGTTGAAGGATTTCGACGAGCGCGGATTTGTTTTTTATACAAATTTCGAGAGCACCAAGGGTCGTGAACTGCTGTTCGCGGGCAAGGCCGCCATGTGTTTTCACTGGAAGTCGCTGCGCAGGCAGGTCCGCATCCGCGGTCCGATCACGGAAGTGTCGAAGGACGAGGCCGACGACTACTACAAGTCCCGGCCACGCGGCAGCCGCATCGGCGCCTGGGCGTCGAAACAGTCCCGGCCGCTGGAAAGCCGCTTTGCCCTGGAAAAGGAAGTTGCCAAATACACCGCAAAGTTCGGCATCGGCGATATCCCCCGTCCCGATCACTGGTCGGGCATGCGCCTGGCACCGGTCTCGATCGAATTCTGGCATGACCGGCCGTTCCGGCTGCATGACCGCATGCTCTTCACTCGAGACACTCCGGAGCAGCCCTGGAGCCGGGAGCGGCTTTATCCATAGGCCTGACCCTAAAGAAGCCGCTTCCAGCGGAAGGCGATAAAGGTGGCCACGATCGAGAAGAACATGAGACCGAGGGAAAACGGGAAACCGAGCTGCCATCTCAGTTCCGGCATGTTGTGGAAATTCATTCCGTAGATCGACGCAATCAGCGTCGGGGGCAGGAAGATCACGCCGAGCACCGTGAAAATCTTCGAGATCTGGTTCTGCTCGAGTGTTACCAGGCCCACAGTGGCGTCAAGCGCAAAGGCCAGCTTGTTGTCAAGCGCGTCACCATGTTCCTTGATAGAGTGGATATCCCGGCTGAACAACTTGCAGTCGGCCGTTTGTTCCTCGTCCAAGTCAAGCCGTTTGCCGTGGGTGCTCATAAAAAGCAGCACCCTGGCAAGACTGGAGCAAACGTCATGCATCTTGGCAACGTGCAGGCCGATCCGGCCAAGCTGCTTGATTGCGTCCTGATAGCTGGCGGTCTTGCGTGTGTTTAGGCCGTCGTCGAAGACCTGATAGGCGAGCTGGTCATATCGCGCCGACGCAGCCTCCATTTCATCGGCGCAGCGGTCAACGATGATGTCGAGCATCGCGAACAGGACGGCGGGTCCCCGGTGCGCGATGGTCGCGTCTGTCTGCACTTTTCTAGACAGGAGGGTGATCGACCGTGGCTCCCCGTAACGCACTGTGATCAGCCTCTTGGCGTTGACGACAAGGGTGACTGACGACAACACCGGGTCGATCGTCCGCGTTGCGATCGGAAGTTGGGCGGTCATGACCACCGCCCCGGGTTCAAGATAAAGCCGTTCGGAAGTTTCTATCGACGCGATCTCTTCCCGGGTAGGGATTTCCGCGCCCATAAGTTTCTCGGCCGCCTTCTGTTCCTCATGGGTGGGGGAAACCAGATCGATCCAGATCGATGTCGCCGGCAAGACTGCGCCTGGAGCCAGCTCAATACGCTCCAGACCATCTACCGAGGGGCAATAAGCAATGATCATTCAGGCAATCTCCGCAAGGGCGCGTATGCGTCCGGTCAGCGGCAGTTTGCCCAAGAGATCATGCTGCGGCAACCGCAGGGCCGGTGCAACGTCCATCCGGCAGAGCCGGACAACCCGTTTTGCCGGTTATCAGCGGCTGCTGAGGCCTATTTCTTCTTCTTGTTTTCCGCGCCAGCGTTCTTGCAGATGGCTGCTGCAGTGATCGCGGCGATGCCGACCGGCTTGTACAAATTGACAAGTTTCGCGCCAGAAGCCGCGATTGATGCCGGACGGGGAGTTTGCTCAGACATTTTTCAGGTCCGTTTTTGCTGCGCCCGCTTATTGGTTCAAAGTAAATCTTGCGAGCTTGGCTGCATGTGGTGTCCAAATAAGGCAATCAGAAGGCAAGCTGTTCAAACCGCTGAATTATCCAACTTTGGACCCAATGAGCATGCGCCCATTATGGGCTTTCGGCCAGTCAAAAACCATAACAGGATGTAACGTTGTCCATAGAAAATTGACAGAGCGAGGTAAGTATTTCTTAACCAAATCCCAGTCCGTCCAATAACAAGCCAAAATATGGAGTGTGGATTAAATAAAATAGCTCTTGTAGTTCCTTAAAGGTAGTGAGCGAAACGCGCAGACAAAACCGCTGAGGCAGCGCAACAGGGTCAGAAGCGCAGTCAGGGTCAGAAGCGCCAGTCCTGCTAGGATGAGCAGCGAAGACAGCGAGGCGCCGAACACGATCAGAAGGCTGCCGGCGCTGAAGCCAATCACCAAAAGCGCAATTGTCGTGCGCAAGTAGTAGTAATGCTGATGCAGGCTGCCGTTTTCCGGTTCCGCGAAAAGCACGGCGAACAGGAGGGCGGCGGGAGAAAGGACTGCCGAGAGCGTAAGCAGATAGCACAGGCCGACATTGGCGCGGCCGGGCGTTATCAGTGCGCGGAGCAGCGTATGCCTGCCGTGTTTTCCGTTCCCGGTCTTTTTCCCCCAATCATCCGGCCGATGATGTGAGTCCATTCCAGTCATGCTCAACCCCGAAGCGGACGTCCTTGCTGTCTGCATTCGCAAATAGACAAATTCTCTATCTCTGCACAGTGAATTTATGATGTGGTGATAGGCGAAGTGAAGTTCATTTTTGACATTTGGTCTGTAAACAAAGAAACAATCATGATGTCGCCATCCGCAATCAATTACCATTGGCGGGCAATTCAGGCCGGGAAGAGATGAAGCGTTACGCCGTCTACAAAACAGGTTCCGCCCCTGCGAGCCGGATAACCGGGTCGGTCGCGCTTGCGCTGGCCGTGATCGCCTATCTTGCCAAACGTTTCGAGCTGATCGAGGCGGACGTGTTTGTTCTCTCGCTCGCCGCCGCCGGACTAATCGCGCTGTTGTCGATTGCACTGGCCTTGAGGGCGTTCAGCCGGATCTGGGCCTTCGGCGGGCCGGGACTGCCGTCCGCGCTGTCCGGTGTGTTGCTGGCCATGATCGCCCTGGCTCCGCCGGTCCTCGTTCTCGCGATGCTTGTCATCCATTCCGGTCCGCGGGATCTGTCCACCAACCGGTCCGACCCGCCAGCCATGAAGATCCAGGCGGCCGACGCCGAGCAGCCATTTCTTGGATGGCTCAATCTCGCGGTGGAAAAGCACCTCTGGCCCACACTGTCGTATCTGTCAGGAACGCAGGCGACACAGTCATCTCCAGAGCAGCTTTATCCCGACATCGTGCCGCGCAGATACAGAATTGCCCCGGCCCAGCTGCATGCGGCGGGAGTTAAGGCGGTGGCCGAACTTGGCTGGCAGGTGGTGGACGAGCTGCCTCCCGATCTTCTGGATGCCCCGACCCGGCTGCAGGCGGAAGGCACCTCCCGCATTCTGGGCCTTAAACACGACGTCACATTGCGCATCCGGCCCGACCCGGTTGGTGCCCTTTTGGATGTTCGGGCCCGGTCCCGGACTTCGCTGAAGGACTTGACCGGCAATGCGGACAACATCCGTCTGGTGTTTTCCGAAATCGACAGGGTGCTGCTTGAAACTTATGGTGAGCTGGCCCGCCTCGCCGTGGAAGAAGACGAGTTGGAGGAAGACGACCTTCCAGTTGAACCGCTGGAAGAGCCCCGCGATACGATCCCGCAGCCCGGCTTCAAACCTTATAATGAAGATGAGGATGCGCCGGTCGCCGATGATTTCGGCCTGACAGACCT
>JBNLAU010000389.1:0-6680 GCA_050302295.1 Roseibium sp.
CGACTGGCGAAATCTCGCATTTTTTCTTGCGGCCGGAGGGCGTGACAGCTGATTACTGAGCTTTTGCTGAAATGTTTTGGCATTTGAGGCAGCTTTGGACGCGAATTTTCTGGGGCGTTTGAGATCTTGGAGGCGACGGGCAAGATTTCCGAGAATGTCAATCAGGCGGCCGTCGGAACCCGGCTGGCCACCGAAAATATGGGGGGCGGTTACCGAGTCAGCTTCCGGAACCACCGCGGCCGTCGAAGACGTGCGCTCGACCTGAATATCAGCCTTTCAGTCGCCTGGATGTGTCCTCGGAAAACTCTGGATCCGCCTTTTTGGCGAAGGCCGCGCGCCACGGCTCGGCCATCTCGGGAAGTTCGGAAAGTGTCCGGGCGACGACCGGATCGAGCCGGGGATTGAACCGCGCCAGAATCACTTCTTTCAGGTTCCAGTCCGGACAGGGGCGCTCAACAAGCGTCATCTCGTCACCGACTTCGATCCTCCCTTCCTGCAGAACGCTAAAATACCAGCCTGTCCTTGCGGTTTTCTGGAAATGTGCCGCCTGGGCCGGATTACCGGTATGCATGTTCAGCTTCCAGCAGGGTTGGCGCCCCTGAGTAATCTGCAGCCGCACGGTTCCGGCAGTGAGAATGTCGCCGATGCAAAGATCTTCTTCAGTGAAGCCATGGGATGAGATGTTTTCGCCAAAACCGCCCGGCCTGTAAATCTCCGCCCTGCCGGGAAATGTCTCGCGCCAATGTGTGTAATGCTCGGAAGGGTAGATGTGCAGCGCCTTGTCTGGGCCGCCGTGAACGGCGAGGTTCGCCTGCCGGTCATTAACGAGACCCGTACGGCTAACGTCCTGAGGTCCGTCCGCTGATACCTTGCCGATGGCGGACGGCTCCTTGCCCTCCCAGCGGTGTTCGGGTTTGCCGACGTAGATGTTCAGGATTTTGGCTGAGAAGGTCATCTGGGAGGTCTCACGCGGCTTTGAGTTCGGGCCGGGGAAGGGCTGCATTGGACAGTAACAGAGTTACCTCAACCGACCTGTGTTCACTACCCCATATCAGGCACCTTGTGTTGTTTGCGACCTGCAAACACCAACTAATTTGCAGCTCTCCCCAGGGCGAGTTGCGAGTATTGCCAATGCGCTCAAATTGAATTGTTGTTGCGAATAGTTTCTGGGTCAATTGGGAGCGAGTAATGAAGACTTTAATACAGACGACTGCAATTTCGCTTTTTCTCGTCGGCGCGGCGGCGGCAAACGAGTCTGAGAATGAATTGAAAGATCCGGCCGCAGAGCGGATCGCAGAAATTGCCGGCGCTGAGGAAGTGGTCTCGGCGGTCCAGGTGCAAATCGGTATCCCGGTTCCTATAATCAGGCGAAAATCGACGAATTGGATGGGAAATGGCCTGCGGTTCCTGCAAGCGGTTGCCGCCGCCTGAAGCAGAACGGTTTGGCGAGGTTGTTCGCCTCATATAAAGACGCCCGGCACGTGTGCCGGGCGTTTTTGCTGACCTGGTTTCCGGCCTCAGTTGAAGAGGCTGGATACGGATTTTTCAAGGGCTGTGCGGTTGATCGCTTCGCCGATCAGGGGGGCGATCGAGATGGCCCGGATGTTGGCGGCCGCTGAAATCGCCGCTGTCGGCTCGATCGAGTTGGTGATCACCAGCTCTTTCAGTTTGGACGAGGTAACGCGGGCAACGGCTCCGCCGGACAGAACGCCATGAGTGATATAGGCCGTCACCGACTTGGCTCCCTGCGCCAGCAGCGCCTCGGCAGCGTTGCAAAGCGTGCCGCCGCTGTCGACGATGTCATCGACCAGAATGCAGTCGTAGCCGTTGACCTCACCAATGATGTTCATGACTTCGGATTCCCCGGGCTTGTCCCGGCGCTTGTCGACGATGGAGAGCGGGGCATCGATGCGCTTGGCCAGCGCCCTGGCGCGGACCACGCCGCCCACATCCGGCGAGACGACCATCACGTTGTCGGTCGCGTAGCGTTCCTTGATGTCCCGGGTCATGACAGGGGCTGCGAACAGGTTGTCGGTCGGGATATCGAAAAAACCCTGGATCTGTCCAGCGTGGAGATCCAGGGTCAAAATGCGGTCGGCGCCGGCTTCGGTGATCAGATTGGCCACCAGCTTCGCCGAGATCGGTGTGCGGCCGGAGGCTCGGCGGTCTTGCCGGGCGTAGCCGAAATAGGGGAGCACCGCCGTGATACGGCGGGCGGAGGAACGGCGCAGCGCATCGATGATGATGAGCAGTTCCATCAGGTGGTCGTTGGCCGGGTAGCTTGTCGGCTGCAAGACGAAGACGTCTTCCCCGCGTACGTTTTCTTGAATTTCTACGAAGATTTCCTGGTCGGCAAACCGCCGGACCTGGCATTTGGCCAGAGGCACATCCAAGTACTTGGAAATTTCCTCAGCCAGGGCTCGGTTGGAGTTGCCCGCGACGATCTTCATGAGCCGCAAGTCCTTCTGGTGCGACACCGCGCCTGCAGGCAGTTCGCCCTGCAACCACGCGGAAAAGGCCTAGGTCATATCGAGTTGCCGGACGCCGCGGGGCCTTGGCGGTAACCCTTGGCAGGCGGCGGCGTTTTAACAATCAACCATCCGGACCACAACAGCGGTTACACGCAGATGGCCGCTTTTTTTGTTTTTTTATGACGTTGTACGGCAATTAGCCGGCAAATCAGTGCTTTACCGGTTGAGCCACGCTTTGATTTCTACCATTGAACGGTTGGCGATTCTCGACAGCGTGCCCGAATCCACCGACTGCCACGGGTCGCCGGGGCTGCCGCCGGTGGACTCGGTGCCGGAGATTCGCTTCAGGCGGCGTCCGGAGCCGTCGACAATGTCAAAGACATAGAAAACCGTGCCGCTGGATGGCTGGCCAGCGGCGGAAAGGTAGCCATTCACGCGATAGGTGGCTCTGGCCCCGACCCGGCGGACCAGGGTGATTCCCTGCTTGCGGGCTTCCGCACCGATGAACTCCGATAACTCATCGGCAATGTTGCCCGGTGCGCCGGTGAAGGGCTCGAATGCAATGGTAACGACCTGGTCTTCATCCACAGGACCGACAATTGACGGCATGGGGGCGGCCGTCCCGATCGGGGTTGGCGGTTGAGGGGACGCCTGACATGCGGCCATCAGGCCCGCAAGCAGGAGCCCGGCGATCATGCGCAAAGGGGAAAAAGAAGTCTGGCTGGAAAAAGGGAGCATGGAGATGCCTGGCTCTTTTCGGTCAATGTCATCGTGAATGCGGGCCCTTCACGAGAAACGCAAAGAAGGAACCGGGCCGCAAAGTCGCAAATGGTTTAGCCTGACTTGACCGGCAGGTCGAGAGGCAGCGTGGATAAGCATTCCGGGGCGCCCTCCGTCGTCAGGTATGTCTGCCCCAGGGTCATCGCTGTTCCGCTGATCGAATCCATCAGAATCATGTGCATGAAGATCACCATGTCCGGTCTGACTTTTGCCGGGTTCGACTTATAAGCCATGGGCGTGTCCATCCAGCTTGGCGTAAATCGCGCTCCGAGCGAATACCCGCAGGCATTCAGCCTGTGGGGCATCATGCCGTGGCTGTCCACGCGTTCCGCATGGGCGTCGAATACGTCGCCGAAGGTCTTGCCTGATACGAGCTGCGTTTCCACCGCCGCCAAGGCCTCGCGGGCGGCATCATACATTTCCAGGTGCCGGTCGCTTGGAGTGCCGATGACTACCGTACGCATCAGTGCCGCATGGTAGTGGCGATAGCTGCCGGCCCATTCCAGGGTGATCTGATCCTGCGGGTCCAGCACCCGGCGGCCGGATTTGTAACGGCACAAGAGCGCGTCCTGGCCGGAGCCGATGATGAATTCGTTGCCCGGATAGTCGCCGCCACCTTCAAAGACGGCACCCTGCATGGCGGCGAGAATGCGGCCTTCGTCGGCACCAGGGCGGATTTCGGCAAGGCCGGCCTCATAGGCCTTGTCGGCAAGCTGCGCCGCCTTGCGAACGTAGGCGATCTCTTCCAGGCTCTTGACGGCGCGCAGTTCCGGGATCAGCGGCGATGCATCCTGAATGTCGGCGAAGCTGGAGAGTTCCTGATCGATCTGCAGGGCGATCCGGCCGGTCATGCCGTGCGTGTCGTATTCGATGCCGAGCCGGCTGCCGAGCAGGTCCATCTCGAACAGCATGTCTTTCAACTGCAGCACAGGGCTTGCCGAGCCGCGGTCGATCCAGACGCGGATGTCGGCGATGTTGGATGTGTGCTTGGCCTGGCGCTCGTCGGCCGAACGGGTGAGAAGCACCATGCCGCCGTCTCTGGTTACGACAAGGCACTGGAAGAAGCAGAAGCCGAATGTGTCGTAGCCGGTGAGCCAGTACATGCTCTCCTGTGCGAAGAGCAGCATTGCGTCGAGCTTTTCCGCTTCCATGGAGGCGGTCAGTTTCTCAAGGCGGCTTTTGAATTCTGCTTCGGAAAAATGAAGTGCCATATGCAGGTTCCTGAATTTAGCGCGTCAAGACGATCGCGCTGATCTGGCGGCCGTAATCCAGCTCTTTGCGGTGGGTCGTGCGCCGGTAGGAGAAGAAGCGGTCTTCGTCTTCGTAGGTGCAAAGCGCCATGTCGGCGACCAGGGCGAGGCCAAGCCGTTCAAGCATGCCGGTGATGAATGCCGGCAGGTCGAACATGAAATGGTCTTCCTTGCCGGAGGGGATGAAATAGCGGGCGTTGCCGGGGTCTTCCTGAACGAAACGATCCTGAAATTCAGGGCCAACTTCGTAGGCGCTCCGGGAGATGGTCGGGCCGAGAACGGCGATCGTGCCGGCTCTGGATGCTCCCAGGGCTTCCATCGCGGCAACCGTATTCTGCAGCACACCGCCCAATGCGCCCTTCCAGCCGGAATGGGCGGCGCCGATGACACCGGCGTCCGGGTCGGCGAAAAGGATCGGTCCGCAGTCGGCCGTGGAGACGCCGATTGCCAGGCCCGGCGTCCCGGTCACGAGTGCGTCGGCCTTCCGGTTCGTCTGTTCCTGCCAGGGACCGGCGACCGTGATCACATCGGGAGAATGGATCTGGTAGGGAGCAAGCAGTCGTCCGGGCTCCACGCCCAGATCATCGGCAACGCGTTTGCGGTTTTCCAGAACGCTGTCCCGGTCGTCGTCCGAACCCAGGCCGATGTTCAGGCTTTGATAGATACCGCCGGAGACGCCGCCCCGCCGGGTGAAGAACCCGTGACGCAGGCCATCCAGCTGCAATGCCTCTGCTTCAAGTTTCATGCTTTCTCCAAAGTGGCGGGACCCAGATGTTCGATCCTTGGGGCGTTCACGATGCCGAGTCAAATGGCGGAAACGAGATTTGCCCGCCGGTGATGGCCAGCACCTTGAAGAGGTTGCCCATTTGCTCCGGCGCAGCCAGACGCTCGACTGCGTCGCGGATGGCTTCCTGTTCCTGGTGGGATTTGCCTGTCCCGAGCGCTCCTGCCCGCTCCAGAAGGCCTGATTTCAGTAGAAAATCGCCCTGGGTCATTGCTCGAAGCACTGAAGCACCAGCCTTTGCGGCACTTGCGGCCAGTGCCTCGAAGTTGACATGTGCGGTGATGTCGGCTTCGCCCGGATGGGCCAGCACATCGTCAAAAGCATGCTTGTAAAGCGCCTGCAAGGTGTCACCGGCGGCGGACTTAAGATAGCCGTAGTCGATGAAGAACGCGGCGCCGCCGTTCCGCGCGATGCGCGCGCCGATTTCCTCGGCGATTGCATTGGCGGCCGGCTGGGTTTCAAAGATCGTGCCTTCGGGGGCGTTCGCGACGTCAGGCGGCACAGCGCCGCCGGGAAGGAGCGCGGTTCCTGCGCCGAACATCAAGTCGCCGCTGGCGGACAATCCAATGTGTCGCTCCCGCCAGCCCTCCGGCGTTTTGACGAACTGATGAATGGGCAGGGCGTCGAAGAATTCATTTGCGATCAGAATAAGGGGCCCGTCCGGCACCTCCTTCAGAGTGTTCCGGAATTCCGGAACCAGGGGCGCCTGCCGAAGTGCCTGCTTCTGGAGGCCTCGCAAGCGCGGGCTCATTTCCACCAGGTTCAGCCGTGCGGCCTTGAGGAAGGCAGGCCGGAGTGCCGCCATGCGCAGGAGATCGGCCATGAGCGTGCCCCGGCCAGGGCCCAGTTCGACAAGTTCGAACGGGTCCGGAGCGCCGATGGCCTCATGGGCGGACAGGCAGACGGCGCCGATCAGTTCTCCGAACATCTGGCTGATTTCCGGTGCGGTGATGAAATCGCCGCTTTCTCCGAACGGTTCCCGGGTCGTGTAATAGCCCGCGTCCGGATCGCCCAGGCAGATCTGCATGAACTGGGCGACCGTGACCGGTCCTTCGGCGGCGATACGCGCCTTGAGCTTGTGCTTCAGGCCAGTCACTGCGCCGCTGGTCCGGGATTGCGGCGGGCGGCCCAGATCATGGTGCCAAGGCCTGCGAGGATCATCGGCGCGGACAGAAGCATACCCATCGTCAGGAAGCCGCTCAGATAACCGATTTGCGCGTCCGGCATGCGGTAGAGCTCGGCGATCGAGCGAGCCGTGCCATAACCGAAGGCAAAGGCGCCCGCCATGAAACCGGGCTTGCTCAGCAGCGCGAACCGGCGGCAGAGCATGCGAAGCACCAGAAAGAGGAGGATGCCCTCAAGGGCTGCCTCGTAAAGCTGGCTGGGATGGCGCGG
>JBNLAU010000390.1:0-4361 GCA_050302295.1 Roseibium sp.
GTCGATCTCGGCCTGCCTGGAAAAAACGGCGCTGACGTCATTCGTGACCTGCTTAAAGCGGTCAACCCTCCCCATATCATCGCCATTTCCGGAAAATCTCGCGTCAAGCTTTTGCATTATCAGCGCGAATTGCCGGATCTCACGATCCTGAGAAAACCGCTGTCGATCGACATGCTGGCGGATGCGATCGCTTAGGGCACGGGCGCATTGTTGGAGGCTGGCCGACGGTCGGACTCTGTCTCAAAACCAAGACACCTCATCCTGCGTCTAAACAACTCATATGTAATTCCTCTTACGCAGTCGACCGAATTTTTTCCGCGTCGCCAAGCCTCTAATGTCCAAAATGCAAGTCGCGAGCGTCGGACGGGACGCAGGCAACAGCGCCGAAGGCTCCATGAGAGGTAAGGACGAGTGAAAACCTTTCTGACGGAGCCGGTCGATTTGCGGCAAAGGACCGTGCAGTGCTGCACGAAGGAGGGACACATGGCATATTTAGACGCAGGTACCCTGGGACAGGGTGCAGGTTTCCGGCACGCCGATGCGCCGGTTTTTCCGGCAGACAAAACGTCTTTCGCGGAATTTGGCGGCAAGACTGCCCAATACAACACTCACGCAGTGATCTATTACGAGGGCGATCCGGCGAAGCGGCTCTACGAACTCGTCAAGGGTTCGGTCATGCTCTACAAGCTTCTGCCGGACGGCCGCCGTCAGGTCGTCGAAGTGCTGCGCCCGGGCGACATCTTCGGTCTGGCCGGCGGCGATGAAAACGACTGCACCGCCGAAACCCTGACGAATTCGGAAGTTCAGGAAATCGATCTGAAGCAGGTCGAGCGCTCGGACGAGTTGCAGCGAACTCTCACAAAGTGCCTGACCAACCAGATGCGCGTTCTGCATGAACACGCGGTTCTGCTTGGCCGTAAATCCGCAGTGGAACGCGTCGCCAGCTTCCTGATGCATCTGGTGCCGTCGCGCGGCGGCCTCGGCTGCGTCGGTCCCTGTGAAGAGGCGGACGACGGCTTTGACCTGCATCTGCATATGACCCGTCAGGAAATCGCCGATTATCTCGGCCTGACCATCGAAACCGTCAGCCGGGTGGTTTCCGATCTCAAGCGCCGGGAGGTTATCCGGGTCGACAAGGCAGACAGGATCCACCTGAACAAGGTCTGCAGTCTCTGCCAGATGACCGGCATACATTGATTTTTCCGGACATACCTTAAGAAGAAGGCCGCGGATTCTGCGGCCTTTTTCTTGTCCGTGTCCCGGCTCAAACGGCGGCTGAGTGCCGCGCCTTTCCCGACGCCTGACTGTCTGCGAGATAAGCGTCAAAGGCGGCTGCGGCGAGGCGAACATAAGGCCGACCGGCTTCCGTCACCTGCACTACGGCATTGTCATTGGCGCCGAGGTCGAGCCGTACAAGGCCGTCTCTTGCAAGGTCTTCCAGGGCGCTGAACGCATCGGAAAGATCGTTGGTTGACAGGCCGTAGGCTTGGCAGACCGGCGTCAGGTCACAGGCGTAGTTCGTCATCAACTCTTCGATGATCCGGCCGCGCAAGCGGTCGTCGGCGGAAAGGGCAAGCCCTTTTGAGACCGGCAGTTGTCCGGCTTCGATGCTGCGCCGCCAATTGCCGACATCCGGCATGTTCTGAACATAGCCCTTGGACAGCTTGCCGATGGACGAGACGCCGAAGCCAACCAGCTGTTCGCCCTGATCGGTGGTATATCCCTGAAAATTCCGTTTCAGCGAACCGTCCGCGAGAGCGATAGCCATGCTGTCTTCCGGGCGGGCGAAATGATCGAGTCCGATGGCAACATATCCGGCTTTCAAAAGCTCGGCGCGGGCAAGATCGGCCAGTGCCAGCCGCTCGGCGGCCGAGGGCAGGGTGCTCTCGTCGATCAGCCTCTGGTGTTTGCGCATCCAGGGCACATGGGCATAGCCGAACAGGGCGATGCGCCCGGGAGCCAGTGAAAGCGTTTTTTCCACCGTGTCGAGGATCGTTGCGTCCGTCTGACCCGGTAGTCCGTACATGAGGTCGAAATTGAAATCGCCCAGCCCGGCCATCCGCAGATGGCTGACGGCCTTGGCAACAACTTCGTAAGGCTGCACCCGGCCGATGGCCTTTTGAACATTCAGATCGAAATCCTGAACGCCGAGGCTTGTCCGGTTGATGCCAATCGTCGCCAGCGTGTCGGCCAGTCCGGCAGTTATCAGCCGCGGGTCGAGCTCGATGGCGTGTTCCAGATCCGGCGCGAAATCGAACAGAATGCGCAGCAATCCGGTCAGGTCAATCAGGCCCTGGCGTGGAAGCAGGCTCGGCGTGCCGCCGCCCCATTGAATGTGCCGCACCGGTCCGGCCGCTTGCAGGTGCCTGGCAACAAGCGAGATTTCCTTGCCCAATGTTGCCGCATAGGCTTTCAATGGCGCTTCCTGGCGGGTGGCCTTGGTGTGACAGCCGCAGTAATGGCAAAGCTCCCGGCAATAGGGCACATGCAGGTAAAGCGATAGCGAGTCGTCAGGCGTGACCGCGTCCAGCCAGTCAGCATAGGTCCCGGCCGTAACGCCGCCATGGAAATGCGGTGCGGTCGGGTAACTGGTGTAGCGCGGAACGTTGCGCAGAGCATAAGAGAGCGGATCTTTCATCATGCGCGTATCTTTCCGCTAACTTGTTCCGCCTTTCCTTGATCTTGCTCAAGTCGGGTCGCCAAGTCAGTTTCACGTAATTGGAGTGTGCAAGTGAACGAATTCGCCGCGTCATTGAGGGAACTTGCCGACAAAGACGGCTCTGGGGCTCGTTACCGCCTGCACGGGTCGCCTGACAGCGCCAACATTGTGGTTCGCTCGGTGCTTGAAGAACTCGGCGCCAGCTATGACTATGTGCCCGTAGACCGTCTCGCCTCGGAGCAGAATTCAGCGGCCTATCTGAAACTCAATCCGCAGGGCCTGATCCCGGTTCTGGAAGTGCCGGGCCAGGACGCTCCGATGTTTGAAACCGGCGCGATCCTGCTGTTTTTGGTGGATACACATCAGGCATTGGCGCCGGCTCCAGCAGCGCCCGATCGGGGGCGTTTCCTGAAATGGCTGTTTTTCATTTCCAACACATTGCACTCGGATCTGCGCATTTCCTTCAAGCCGCACAAATATTTGCCCGGGGAAACCGGCAGCGACCTGTTTGTCGAAACATTGGTCCGGCGGATCGCACGGAGCTTGGAACTCATCGATCAGGAGATTGCGGCAAGCGGTGGTCCGTTCCTGTTGGGGCGCCAACTGACCTGTCTGGATCACTACCTCGCGTTCTGCGCCCGGTGGGCACAGATTTACCGCAATGAAGGCAAATGGGCACCAACCGGAACGCCGCATCTGCGCCGCCTGCTGGAAACCCTGGAAACCCGGCCCGCCGTGACAAAGACCTGCCGGATGGAAGGCGTCAAAGGCAGGCCGTTCACCGATCCGGTGCCGCCAACCCTTCCCGGCATCACTGCATAATGCCGACCGTCGCTCTCGATACCGGCTCAGACAAGCCGTTTATGTTGATTGGTACAATCAACCGTGCCACGGCTGAGCAACAGTTCTATAGGGTCTTCATCTCCATCAATATGATTGACGGTTGCTCATGAACTCCACCTCGCTTGGAACCGCCTTCGGGCGTGTTCTTCTCACTGTCGCGATAGCCGCAATCGGAGGGTCGGTCTTTTTCCTTCTGGATCTCCCGGCGGCCTGGCTGTCCGGTGCGATGGTCTTTGTTGCCTTCGCGACGTTCGCCGGAGCGCCGACGCTGCTGCCGAACCGGCTCCGGGATGCGCTGTTCATGCTGATTGGGGTTTCCATGGGGGCGGGGGTCCGGCCCGATGTTGTCGAGCGGATCGGCGAATGGCCGGTGTCCATGGCGCTGCTGGCGGTTGTCGTCGTTTGCGTCACGCTGGCCGGATTTGCTGTTCTGTATTTCGGTGCAAACTGGTCGAAGGACACCGCTTATTTCGGATCAATTCCGGGGGCCTTGTCCTACGTCATCGCGCTGGCTTCGGAGCGTGGGGCCGATCTGCCGCGGATCGCCTCCAGCCAGTCCCTGCGCCTCTTCGTCCTTGTGGCCATCCTGCCGTTCGCGGTCGTTTCCTCCAGTGGCGGGGTTGATGGCGACGGCGGCGGGGTCTTTGCCTCCACCCCGCAGGAGCTCCTGACGGGATTGCCGCTTTGCCTTGCCGCCAGCTGGCTGGCGGTGAAACTGCGGATCCCCGGTGGCTGGATGACGGGAGCGTTTTTCATGAGCGCGGGCTTGAATGCGTCCGGCGCACTGACCCTGGCGTTGCCCGGATTTGTCGTTGTGCCGTGCTTTGTCATGATGGGAGCCATGATCGGCTGCCGCTTC
>JBNLAU010000391.1:0-16799 GCA_050302295.1 Roseibium sp.
TTTGGCTTGCAAGTTTCGGCAGGCCGATAAACGAACCTTCAGGTCCCGCAGCGAACAGTTCAGGTTCCTCGCCGGCCGGGACAAGGGTGTCGATCAGGAGCGATTGCCCGTCGGCGGACAAGCCGACGTCGCGCACCTGAAGATCTTCGGTTGGCCCGATATGCGGAACATTGTCGAGATCCCGCTGGATCAGTTTCGCGGCAAGGCCGTCCATTTCTGCGTCCGGGCTCAGGCCAAGAGAAAGGCTTGCATCGCCGGGGACGCAGATATCGCTGCAGATGCCGAAGAAGACATCGACGGTGAAACGAACCTGCTGTTCCGGGTCCTCCGGAGTGATCCGGACAGGCAATACGATGCCGTCATGATAAACGATCGATTCAGAAAAACCGTCGCTGTATCGCTCGGGAAGCGGATAGAGCACTTCAAAGTCCTTCAGGTTTTCCGTGCCTGACAGAGTGATCTGCGGCGGTATGCCTGCCTCGCCGGAGTAGCGCCAATAGGTATGCCAGCCAGGATCGAGAAGGAATTCCAGACCCGCCAGATAGTGGCCGTCCTGTATCGGCCCCGACGCAATCATCCGCACGGCACCGCCCTGAACCTCCGTCCAGTCGGTCATGGCGGCGCGGGCCGGAGAAAGGGCAGTCAAAAGAGCAAAGACGAGTGTGAGAGCAAAGCGTTTCATGGTCTTTTTGCTACACGAGTTTCAGGCAAGCGTCATGCGCAAGGTTCTACAATCCGGGTCATATCCTCGTGACGCCATTGTGACAGATGGCGCACCATCAGCGGAAACTGACATTAACAAACCACACCAAACGGGCTACACTTGAGGGCAGGCAGAGGGCTTCAACAGAAAATGAGGTACGCATGGCCGGAACCGAGGCAACAGGATCCCTCGAAGGGCAGTTTCTGATTGCAATGCCGAGCATGGCAGACAGCCGGTTCGAACACTCCGTAGTATTCGTATGCTCTCATTCCGAACAAGGAGCGATGGGGCTGGTTGTCAACCAGGTCGCCCGGCATCTGTCTCTGGAAGAGCTTTTAATTCAACTGGATATCGTCAATGACGACAATGCCATCCGCCTGCCTGAGCAGGTGCGCGACATGAATGTGCACAAGGGTGGCCCGGTTGAGGTTGAGCGGGGGTTCGTCCTTCACAGCGACGACTTCATGCTGAACCAGTCAACGCTCACTATCGACCACGGCATCTGTCTGACGGCGACACTCGAGATCCTGCGGGCCATGGCTCAGGGAACCGGGCCGTCACAGGCCATGCTGGCGCTCGGCTATGCCGGCTGGGCACCGGGCCAACTGGAAAACGAGATCCAGGCCAACGGCTGGCTGACCGCGCCCGCCGATCCGGACATCCTGTTCGACGCGGATACGGAATCGAAATGGCACCGTGCGCTCGCGTCGCTCGGCATCGACCCGGCAATGCTCTTTTCCGACGCCGGTCACGCCTGACAATATCCCGTTTCAGGTCATGAGTTTGGCCAAACCGGCTTGCGCACGAAGGATATGACGCGTAAGTCGCTTCAATGGCATGGTTTGTTTCAAATCCGTCAGGATTGAAGTAGTCTTAAAGTCTGTCTGTTCGGGCAGGGGACAAAGGGCGCCCCGCGACATGGTCAAATAGAAAAGGGAATTGCGCGGTGAAGTACACGAGCACGCGTGGTGAAGCACCGGTTTTGGGATTTTCCGATGTCCTTCTGCAGGGACTCGCGCGTGATGGTGGTTTGTATCTTCCCGAAACCTGGCCGCAATTTGACGCCGAGACCATCGCTTCTTTCGCCGGCAAGCCCTACAAGGATGTTGCTTTCCAGGTGATCCAGCCGTTCGTCGGCGACGCGATCCCGGAAGACGATCTCAAGTCCATGATTGCAGAGGCCTACGCCGGCTTCCGGCACCCGGCCGTGACACCGCTTGTCCAGACGGATTCAAACACCTTCATTCTTGAGCTGTTCCACGGTCCGACGCTGGCGTTCAAGGACGTCGCCATGCAGCTGCTCGGCCGCATGATGGACTATGTCCTAACGAAACGGGGCTTGCGTGCGACCATCGTCGGCGCAACGTCCGGCGATACGGGCGGTGCGGCCATCGATGCCTTCCGGGGCCGTGAGCGGACCGACATCTTCATCCTGTTCCCTGATGGCCGTGTTTCCAACGTCCAGCGCCGGCAGATGACGACCCCGGCCGACAAGAATGTTCATGCCCTGGCCCTGACCGGGAACTTTGACGATTGCCAGGCAATCGTCAAAGGCATGTTCAACCATTTCGCCTTTCGCGACCGGGTCGCATTGTCTGGCGTGAACTCGATCAACTGGGCCAGGATTCTGGCCCAGATCGTCTATTACTTCGTCGCCGGAGCGGCCCTGGGCGCTCCCTATCGGAAGATCTCCTTCACGGTGCCGACGGGTAACTTCGGTGACATCTTTGCCGGATATGCGGCCATGAAGATGGGGCTGCCGGTCGAGAAGCTGGTTGTCGCGACGAATGTGAACGACATTCTGGCGCGCACGCTTGAGACCGGCCGTTACGAAAAGCGCGGTGTGACGCCGACGATTTCGCCGTCCATGGACATTCAGGTCTCATCGAATTTCGAGCGGCTGCTGTCTGAGGTCTGCGGCCGGGACGGCGCGGCGGTGCAGCGCATGATGAACCAGCTTGTGCAATCGGGCAGCTTTTCCATCGAGGAAGGTCCCTTGAGCGAAATGCGGACGTCATTCGGCGCAGGGCGCTGCGATGAAGCGGAAACCGCCGCAACCATTGGGCAGGTGTGGAAGGAGGCCGGGTATCTTCTTGATCCGCATACGGCCATTGGAGTGCATGTGGCAAAGGAACATGACGACGGGTCCGTGCCCATGGTGGTGCTGGGGACCGCCCATCCGGCGAAATTCCCGGATGCGGTCGAAAAAGCCTCCGGCGCCTATCCGGATTTGCCGGAAAACCTGAAAGACATGATGATTGCGGAGGAGCGCCAGCAGGTGTTGGCGGCGGAGCAGGACGTGGTGGAGCGATATATCGAAAATCACGCTCGGGCCGTTACTGCTGGGGTGTAATTATATGAAAGTACAAACAACTGTTCTTGAAAACGGGATGACGGTCGTTACCGACCAGATGCCATACCTGAAAACGGCGGCGCTTGGCATTTGGGTACGTACCGGCTCCAGGGTGGAAACGGTGCATCAGAATGGCATCACGCATCTGCTGGAACACATGGCCTTCAAAGGCACAAAAACGCGCACGGCGCGCGGCATTGCCGAGGAAATCGAGGCAGTTGGCGGCGAATTGAATGCGTCGACCAGCATCGAACACACCAATTATTACGCCCGCATCCTGGCTGAAGACATGCCGCTGGCGGTCGATATTCTCTCCGATATCCTGCAAAACTCGACTTTTGATGAGCAGGAGCTCCAGCGCGAGCAGCATGTGATCCTTCAGGAAATCGGTGCTGCCAACGATTCTCCGGAAGATCAGGCGTTTGATCTGTTCCAGGAAACGGCCTGGCCGGATCAGGCGATCGGACGCCCCATTCTGGGCACTCCCGAGACCGTTCAGGGGTTCAATCGGGATGTGCTGAATGCCTATCTGGCCGAGCGTTACCGCGGGCCGGACATGGTGCTGGCGGGGGCCGGAGCCGTGGACCATGACGCACTGGTGGCGCTGGCAAAGGAAAAGTTCGGCAGCTTCAGCGGTGAGGCGGCCCCTCAGGAATCCGAAGCCCGCTACACCGGCGGCGAAACCCTGCGCAACAAGGATCTGATGGAAGCGCAGGTTTTGCTCGGCTTTGAAGGCCGGCCCTACAAATCCGAAGACTATTACGCCATCCAGATCCTCGCTTCCGTTCTGGGCGGCGGCATGTCCTCGCGCCTGTTCCAGGAAATCCGGGAAAAACACGGGCTCTGCTATGCGATCTACAGTTTTCACTGGGCGTTTTCGGACACCGGCCTTTTCGGCGTGCACGCGGCAACCAGCCACGATGATCTCGGGGCTCTGATGCCGATGATTGCCGATGAGCTGATCGCAGCGACACAGACCATCACAGAGGACGAAGTCGCCCGCTCCCGCGCGCAGATCCGTGCCGGCCTGATGATGGCTCTGGAAAGCCCAGCTGCGCGGGCGGGGCAGATCGCGCGGCAGATCCTGGTTCATGGCCGTGTGCTCCCACCCGATGAGATATCTTCCAAGATTGAAGCGGTCACCGCCGCCGATATCCGGCGGGTGGCGCACGAAACCTTTGTTGGTACGACGCCGACGATGACTGCAATCGGCCCTGTCGATGGTATTATGACGGCTGACGAGCTGGCGGGCAGGCTGCAGCAGAGCCCTGTCCTGCGAGCCGCGTCAATGTAGGCAAGCGGAGAGCGGGGCATGGCGCTGCTACGGTCGGGAACATCACCTGACGCCGAAATGCTGATCGAAGCCGGCGGCTATTACCTGCGCCCGCCCATCATGTCTGATTTCAAAGACTGGGCGGCGCTGCGCTCGGACAGCCGTACCTTCCTGAGACCATGGGAGCCGCTCTGGCCGTCCGACGATCTTACCAGATCCGGATTCCGCCGCCGTTTGCGCCGCTATGCGAAGGACCGCAAGGAAGGCCGCAGCCTGTCATTTCTGCTGTTCAGGGCGAAAACGAACGATATTCTCGGCGGACTGACGCTCAGCAATATCCGGCGGGGCGTCAGCCAAACCGCCACGCTTGGCTACTGGATGGGCGAAAGGTATGCGGGAAAAGGTCATATGTCTTCCGCTGTCGCCATGATCTTGCCGTTTTGTTTCGACGTTTTGAACCTTCATCGAATTGAGGCGGCTTGTCTGCCCAACAACATGCCGTCCATCCGTCTGCTTGAGAATGCTGGGTTCCACAAAGAAGGCTACGCGCGCAACTATCTGTTAATTAACGGGACCTGGCAGGATCACATCCTGTTTGCCTGTTTGGCGGAAGACCATGTGTCGCGGCCCGGAAAAGTGGCTCCAAGTGTTGAAGGTATCTTGAAAGAATTCTTGTGACATGCGCCACAACCCGGTAGTTCTTCGCTCCATGTTGAATTTGTTACCGGATCCAAACAAAAGCGTGCGCAGAAGCTTCGTCGTTGTTCTGTGTTTGATTGCATCGCTGCTTGCGGCCCTACCGGCGCAGGCGCTCGAGCCGATCCCCGTTCCGCTGGACATCGAAGCGCTGGATATTACCAATTCCATCGACCTTCACCGGGACGCGGGCACGCGTCTGCAGGTGTCCACCGCGCCGGGCGCGGATGGAATCGTGCGCCGGATCGAGGTGCCCTCGCTTGACGGCAACAACACCAACTGGGCGGTTTTCGCACTGGCCAATACCAGTGACGAGCAGATCGACCGGCTGATCGTGGCACCCAATTACAAGCTTGTCGGCTCCGATCTGTTCTGGCCCGATCTTGGTTCTTCACGCATCGCAACGATCACCCCGAGCCAGGGCATTGCGCCGGAACGCGAGAAGAGCCTTGAGGCCGATGTGTTTCTGGTAACGCTCGACCCGGGGTCGATCGTTACATTCGTTGCCGAACTGACAACGCCGAACCTGCCGGAAATCCGGATCTGGGAACCCGATGTCTACGAGGAGACGATCAACGCCTACACGCTTTACCGTGGCATCATCCTTGGCATTTCCGGCCTCCTGGCCCTGTTCCTGACCATTCTGTTTGTGGTCAAGGGCACGGTCATGTTCCCGGCGACGGCGGCGCTGGCCTGGTCGGTGCTGGCGTATCTGTGCATCGACTTCGGCTTCTGGGGCATGGTGTTCAATCTGGAAGGCGGAGGCGGCCAGCTGGCGCGGGCCTGTGCGGAAGTGATGCTCGCCGCCAGCATGATCATCTTTCTGTACGCCTATCTAAATCTCAACCGCTGGAACATTCACTATTCCCATCTGGCGCTGACCACGCTGATTCTGATCCTCGGCCTGTTGGGCGTTGCCGTCTGGGACCCGTCGATTGCCGCCGGCATCGCCCGTCTCTCGCTTGGTGTGATCGGCATTCTGGGTTTTGTGACCATCGCCGTTCTGGCCTTCCAGCATTATGACCGGGCCATCTTGCTGATCCCCACCTGGTGCCTCTTGATCGCCTGGCTGATCGGCGCCGGCATGACCGTGACCGGCTTTCTTCACAATGACATCGTCCAGCCGGCGCTCGGCGGCGGTCTGGTGCTGATCGTTCTTCTGATCGGTTTCACCGTGATGCAGCACGCCTTTGCGGGCGGGGCCATCGCCCAGGGCCTGATTTCCGATGTGGAACGCAAGGCGCTGGCGCTCACTGGCGCGGGCGACATCATCTGGGACTGGGATATCGATCGGGACCGGATCTTCACCGGCAACGAGGTCGAGGATCTGCTCAATCTCAAGCACGGCGCTCTGGAAGGCCCGGCTCGCGATTGGCTGGATGTGCTGCATCCGCAGGACCGTGACCGGTTCCGGGCGACACTCGATGCGGTCATTGATCAGCGCCGCGGCAAGGTGGTGCAGACTTTCCGCCTGAGATCCGAGGACGGCCATTTCCGCTGGTTCCGCCTGCGCGCACGGCCGATCATCGGCTCCGACGGCGAAGTCATCCGCTGCGTCGGCACGCTTCTGGACGTGACCGAAGAGCGGACGGCGGAGGAACGGCTGTTGCACGATGCCGTACATGACAATCTGACCGGCCTGCCGAACCGGGAGCTGTTCGTCGACCGTCTGCGCACAAGTGTCGTGAGGTCCAAGGCAGAAGAAACCTCCAAGCCCACGATCCTGGTGCTCAACCTGGACCGGTTCAAACAGGTGAACGACAGTATCGGACTTTCCGCCGGTGACAGTATCCTGCTCACGGTCGCCCGTCGGCTGGGCCGTCTGATCGGCCAGCAGGATACGCTCGGACGCCTGTCCGGCGATCAATATGGCCTGGTGCTTTTGTCGGAACAGGAGCCGGACCGGATCGTTGCGCTGGCCGATTCGCTGCGCAAGGCGGTCAGGGCGCCGATCACTTTCGGCGACCGCGAAATCTTCCTCACCTGCTCGGTCGGTATTGCCTTTTTCGAAGGTGGCAAGCAGGGCGTTGAGGACATGCTCACAAACGCGGAAATTGCCCTCAATCACTCCAAGCGCCTCGGCGGCGACCGTCAGGAAGTCTTCCGTCCGATCCTGCGCCCGCTCGACAAGAACATCGTCGACCTGGAGGCCGATCTCAGGGAAGCGATCAAGAAGGAGACATTGGGGGTCTTCTTCCAGCCGATCATCCGCCTGGAGGATCAGTCGGTTGCCGGTTTTGAAGTGCTGGCCCGCTGGAGCCACCAGAGGCGCGGCAAGATCTCGCCGTCCGAGTTTATCCCGATCGCCGAACAGTCCGGACTCATCAATGAACTTGGCATGTACATGATGGACAAGGGCGCGCAGCAGCTCGCGCACTGGCAGCGGGAATTCCCGATGCAGCAACCGCTGTTTGTCTCGGTCAACCTGTCCTCGCGCCAGCTTCTCAAGCAGGACCTGATCAACGACGTCAAGGCGGTCCTGTCCAGGGCATCGGTGGAGCCGGGGACCTTGAAACTGGAACTGACCGAATCCCTCGTCATGTCCAATCCGGAATACTCGGCCAAGGTGCTGGAGCGGCTGCGCGCTCTGGGCGCCGGCCTTTCCCTGGATGATTTCGGCACCGGACACTCGTCCCTGTCTTACTTGCAGCGCTTCCCGTTCGACACGATCAAGATCGACCAGTCCTTCGTGAAACCGAACGGATCTTCAGCGCGTCCGGTTCTGCTCAGGACCATCGTTGCCATGGGGCACGATCTGGGCATGGCCGTTGTCGCAGAAGGGGCGGAGAGTGAAAACGACGCCCTGGAGCTCTATCAGCTCGGCTGTGAATACGCGCAGGGCTATTTCTTCGGCGAAGCCGTCTCGGCGCCAGAGGCCACCAAGATCCTTCGCAAGATGCCCGCGCGCGCCGAAAGCGCCTGACTTCCTGTTTCCGGGGCACGTCGCGCCACGGGCCGCGCGGGTTCTACATGCAGCGGCACAGGATGTCTGCCGGCGCGGCGATGACAGTGTGCCGGTTAGGGCACCAAAATGGGCACCGACTTGTCCGTCTTGCTGACTTCCAGTGGAGTGGTTCCGAACGGGTCGCCGTCGATCTGGGCGGCGGTCGGGGCCGCCGCGGTGATCGTGGCTGACGTAAATGGCCTGACTGAGGCTCCACGGGCTTTGTGGAGACGGCCGAACAGAAGGGCCAGACCGTAGCGAAATGAGGACCAGGGGTCGTCTTTTTCGAGAACCAGCATATGAAGATCGGGATCGATTGCCCCGCCCGGACAGATCACGAAGGGTCCGCCGTAGTGCCGGGCATTGCTGGCCACGGCGAGCTTTCCGGTGACCGTCGTGCCGTCCATCGTGATCTTCAGTGGGGCACCCTTGCGTTTGATACCTATCCGAAGGGCGGTGATCACGTAAGCCAGCTTGCCCAGACGCCGTTTCAGCGAGAGCGGCACTGCATGCACGACCTCGGCATCGAAGCCGGCCGACACCATCAACGCAAAGGGCCTTCCATTGACCAACCCGAAATGCAGCGGCTTGGTCTTCTGCTTGGCGATCATGCCGGCAATCGCGGGGGCCGAACGCGGCAGAGAAAGGTCCAGCGCCAGCACATTTGCCGTGCCGAAAGGGATGACGGCAAGCGGTGGCGGATCGGGGTGGTGCTGAAATCCGGCCAGTGCCTCGTTGATGGAACCATCTCCTCCGGCAACGACCAGCGTGCGCACCCGCAAGGACGGGTCAGCGCAGATTTCTCCGATTTCGCCCGCGTGCCGGGTGAGCCGGATCTCCGCTTTGCAACCCTGATCTTCAAGGCGCTGGCGGACCTCTGCCAGGAACTCGGCGGAATAGCCGCCGGAGGTCGGATTGGCGATGATCAGAACGGAAGCGGTCATATCCGGCTCAGCGATGTCCGGTGAAACAGCGGAGGACCATCAGTAAATTCGCGTTCAAAATCCTCTGGCCTCCGCCTGCATTCGCTGTTTATGGGGTCGTCACCTAGCCGACTTTGTAAGGGGCCATGCCGCCCCGGGCCAGTTCATCCGCGCGTTCATTGTCCGGATGTCCCGCATGTCCTTTGACCCAGTGCCAGGTCACGTCGTGACGTTGCCTGGCAGTGTCAAGGGCTTGCCACAAGTCCGCGTTCTTGACCGGCTTGTTTGCGGCCGTGCGCCAGTTTTTCCTTTTCCACCCGTGCATCCAGTCGCTGATACCGCTGCGCACATAGGTGCTGTCGGTATAAAGATCGACGGCGCAGGGCCGTTTCAGGGCGTTGAGGGCTTCGATGGCGGCGGTCAGCTCCATACGGTTGTTGGTGGTTTCCGCTTCGCCGCCCTTGAGCTCCCTTTCATGACCGCCGAAGCGCAGGATCGCTCCCCAGCCACCGGGGCCGGGATTTCCCGAACAGGCTCCGTCGGTATAAATCGTCACGCGGTTTTCGCTGCTCATCGCTCCAGCCCGTATGCTTCGGCGGTTTCGACCGTCTGGTGAAAGCGCAGCTTCTTCAGATATTCCATTGGGTTCTTCGGGGTCACCAGCGCGCCTTCCGGAACGCTCAGCCAGTCATAGAGCCGTGTCAGCAGGAAGCGAAGCGCGGCGCCCCGGCAGAGCGTGGGCAGCGCATCGTATTCCTGCGGGGTGAGCGGCCGGACGCGGGAATAGCCTTTCAAAAGCGCGCGCGCCTTCGTCACGTTGAACGAAAGGTCGAGTTCGAAGCACCACGCATTGAGGCAGATTGCGATGTCATAGGCGAAGGCGTCATTGCAGGCGAAATAGAAATCGATCAGGCCGGAAAGCTCGTCTCCGAGAAAAAAGACGTTGTCCGGGAAAAGGTCTGCGTGAATCACACCGCTCGGCAGATCCGACGGCCAGACGCTTTCAAGGTGAGCGAGTTCTGCCGAGACTTCGGCACTGAGGCCCGGGTGAACCGTGTCGCTGCGCGCGCTGCACTGATCGAACAGGGGCCGCCAGCCGCCGACATCCAGCGCGTTTTTCCGGTAGCCGTCATAATCCCGGCCGTCGATATGCAGCTCGGCCATTGCCTTGCCGAGTTCGCTGCAATGTTCAACGCGTGGCCGCTTGACCCACATGCCTTCCAGAAAGGTCACCAGCGCCGCCGGACGTCCGGCCAGGGTGCCGAGCAGTTTTCCGTCTCTTGAAGCAACCGGTGTCGGACAGGAAAGCCCCTTGGCGGCAAGATGCTGCAAGAGATTGAGGAAATAGGGCAGGTCGTCCGGGTTCACCCGCTTTTCATACAGCGTCAGGATGTAGGACGCCTTGTCGGTGTGAACCAGGAAGTTGCTGTTTTCGACACCTTCGGCAATGCCCTTGAAGGACAGCAGGCGTCCGACATCGTAGGTGCCGATGAAGTCGTTCAGCTCTTCATCGGTGACTTCGGTATAAACAGCCATGGACTTATCCGGTGGCCGCTTGAGCGGGGGAGATCATTTCCCGGAGCTCTCGCGGCAGGTTGAAGGAAATCGTTTCTTCAGCGGTACGCACGGTTTCGACGGTTACGTCAAATCGTTCGGCAAACGCACTGATGATTTCCTCAACCAAAGTTTCGGGAGCCGATGCACCTGCCGTCAGTCCCAGAGAGGTGACCCCCTCGAACTCCGGCCACGAAATGTCGCTAGCGCGCTGTATCAGCACGGCTGTCCGGCACCCCGCGCGCTCGGCGACCTCGCGCAGGCGCTGGGAATTGGAGGAATTGGGAGCACCGACAACGATCATCGCGTCCACCTTCGGCGCAACATGCTTGACCGCTTCCTGCCGGTTGGTGGTGGCGTAGCAGATGTCTTCCTTGTGCGGGGCAACGATGTCAGGGAAACGCTCTTGCAGCACCGCGACGATCCCGGCTGTGTCGTCGACCGAAAGCGTCGTCTGGGTGATATAGGCCAGCGGACGGTCCGACTTGGGCGTGAACCTTCTGGCGTCTTCCTCGGTCTCGATCAACGTGACTGTGCCCTTCGGCAACTGGCCCATGGTGCCGATGACTTCCGGATGGCCGGCATGGCCGATCAAGAGGATTTCCCGCTCGCGCCGGAAGTGGATTTCAGCTTCCTTGTGAACCTTTGAAACCAGCGGGCAGGTTGCGTCCAGGTAGAACATCTTGCGGGTTTCCGCGTCTTCCGGGACGGCTTTCGGCACGCCATGCGCTGAGAAAATCACCGGCCTGTCCGTGTGCTCCGCCGGGATCTCTTCCAGTTCCTCGACAAAAACGGCGCCCTTGGCCTTCAGCCCGTCCACCACGAATTTGTTATGGACGATCTCATGGCGCACATAGACGGGGCGGCCGTATTTCGCCAGCGCTAGCTCCACGATCTGGATCGCCCGGTCGACACCGGCGCAAAAACCGCGCGGCGCGCACAGCTGTACGGTGAGAGGCGTCTTGTCTTGTCTGGTCTCGGTCATGATGCACTTTCGACATATCCGTCTGGCCGCAATAAGGGGGCCGGCCCGGTCCCTGTCAAGGGAGGCGCGCGCAAGTGCGCACTATTTCAGCCCAAATGGGCCGTTTCAAGCCGGGGTCAGAGGGCATCTCAACTTGTCACGCATTAACAACCGAAATCCGCAGGCGCCGGGCGGAATTTGGCTTTCGGGCACTTTTTACGGCTCCGCGCCCCCTTTATGGCGCACTGCCCTCCGGTGGTCCGCTCTTTGATCTGAGCGAAATGCCGCCAAATCTGCGGTCAAATTCCGGGTTCCGATAGAACCTCGCAGATGAGTTCGCTATCCGGTCTCGCCAAGTATTGCCGGAACTGCTAATAAGCCCCGCCAACTTGCGTTGCATTCGGATGGGTAAATAATGATCAGTACGTTTCATGCCGTGTCAGGGAAGAACCTGAAGATTGTTCTGGCGGCCGGTCTGTGCGCCGCCGCTCTGGGCGGATGCGGCGGAGCCGGGAATGTCGCCGGCACAGTAATTTCCGGAGGCAGGGCTCCGATCGAGGTCTCGCCTGAAACCTTCGCTCCGCCTGTTCCCTGTCCGGCGCTTGAGCTGAAATCGAAGACCTATCTGATACGAAAGTTCGTGCGCGGCAAGCAGGACACGCGTGAAGGCCTTCTGTATCAGGCGACCATTGAAGACTGGTCCAACACCTGCACGCAGGAACCTGATGGCGGACGCCGCATGAAAGTCGGCTTTTCCGGTGATGTGACACCAGGCCCTGCCTGGAAGGGAGGCGAAATCATCCTGCCGATCAGGGTTGCGCTCGTTCCCGGCGGCAGCGGTGCCAAACCGCTGAGCTCCGAAGTGATTAGTGTGCCGGTAACCGTCGGTTCCGATTCGCCGAGCGAAACCTGGACGCTGATTGAAAACAAATTCGTCATACCTGCCGGATCAAGCGTGAAAGTGGTCTTCGGGTTTGACGAAGGCCGCCGCCGTTAGGGGTAAACGTCAGTCTTCTGGCCCCTATACCGGCAAAAATGCGGGCCGGGCATGTCGGATATTGACAAGATCATGTCCGCCTCGCACAATCGCGCCGTAATCAGGGTCGTCCCCTGATTGGCGTGGCGACACGCTGAAGCCAATGCGGGAGAGGCCGGGTGAGAAGACCCGGCGCCGAAGGAGCAACCGCCCCGGAAACTCTCAGGCAAAAGGACCGCAGAGGCCAAAACGCTCTGGAAAGCAGTGATCCGCGTTCGCGGACTGCTCACCGAAGGAGTAACCGCACGGGCATTCGACGCCTGGGGCGGGAAATCTCTCAGGTACTCGGACAGAGGGGGTGCAGCCAAGCCGGAGTTCTCAAGACCGGCTTGGGACTGTGCAACCCAGAGTTCGAGGACCGTTCATGGCGGATGCTGCTGCAGAAACCGACCTGAAACAAACACCGCTTCACGACCTTCATGTGGAACTTGGTGCACGCATGGTGCCTTTTGCCGGCTATTCCATGCCGGTGCAGTTCAAGGCCGGCATCATGGCCGAGCATCAGCATACGCGCTCAAGCGCGGGCCTGTTTGATGTTTCCCACATGGGCCAGGCCTGTCTGATCGGCCCGGATCACGAAACCACCGCTCGCGCGCTGGAAGCGCTCACCCCATCCAATTTTGTCGAACTCGGCCTAGGCCGGCAGCGCTACACCGTTCTACTGAACGAGCAGGGCGGCATCATCGACGATCTGATGGTCACCCGTCCCGTCTCGGAAGAAGATGACGGACGGCTGATGCTGGTGGTCAACGCGGCGCGCAAAGACATCGACTACGCGCATTTTCGCTCCAGGCTTCCGGAAAATGTCAGGCTTGAAGTGATTGAGGACCGGGCGCTGATCGCGGTGCAGGGGCCGCAAGCGGTTGCGGCAGTCGCCGCCCATGCGCCCAAAGCGGCAGACCTGGCGTTCATGTCCGCCTCGTCGATGGAATTTGACGGCATCGACTGTCACATCACCCGGGCAGGCTACACCGGGGAGGATGGGGTTGAATTGTCCGTGCCTGCCGGTGCTGCGGAAGCCATTGCCCGCGCCCTGCTTGCTGATGACCGGGTCGAACCCATCGGTCTCGGTGCCCGCGACAGCCTGCGGCTCGAGGCCGGATTGTGCCTCTATGGCCACGACATTGACGAGACCACTTCCCCGGTGGAGGGCAGCATCACGTTCTGCATGCAGAAACGCCGCCGCGAAGAAGGCGGCTTTCCGGGCGCGGAGCGGATCCAGGGCGAATTGAAGGATGGCCCCGGCCGGGTCCGCATTGGCCTGCGCCTGGATGGACGGGCCCCCGCCCGGGAAGGCGCGGAGATTGCACTGCCCGACGGTCCGGTGATCGGAACCGTCACGTCAGGCGGTTTCGCGCCGACAGTCGGCGCGCCGATCGCCATGGGATACGTTCCCGCCGGGCACACCGACATCGGCACGCCGCTCGAGCTGATCGTGCGTGGCCGTCGCCTGCCTGCCACCGTCGCGGAGATGCCCTTCGTGCCGAACCGCTATTACCGCAAACCCAAATCCTGAGAATTTCCAGAAAACGGACGACAAGAATGACCACCTATTTTTCCAAAGACCATGAATGGATTGCAGTGGACGGCGACGTCGCGACCATCGGCATCACCTCTTACGCCCAGGAACAGCTCGGAGACGTTGTCTATGTGGAGTTGCCGGAGGTCGGAAAGACCCTGTCGCAGGGCGACGAAGCTGCCGTGGTCGAATCGGTGAAGGCGGCCAGCGAGGTTTATGCGCCGATCGACGGTGAAGTCGTCGAAGCAAACGACGGACTTGCGGACGAGCCGGCCAAGGTCAACGAAGACCCGGAAGGGGCGGCCTGGTTCCTGAAGATGAAGGTGGGCAACGCCGGCCAGCTCAGCGATCTGATGGATGAAGCTGCCTACAAAGCCTACCTGGAGACGCTGTAATTCATGGCGGGGCATTACTATACGGCGGAAGTGGAATGGGCCTGCGACGGTGATTACCCCGCAAATTCCTACTCCCGTGGGCATATCTGGCGTTTTGACGGTGGATTGGAAGTTCCGGCAAGCGCATCGCCCACAGTGGTGCCCCTGCCGCATTCCGTCGAATCCGCTGTCGATCCGGAAGAGGCCTTCATCGCCGCGATCTCCTCGTGCCACATGCTTTGGTTTCTCGATCTGGCACGCCGGGCCGGCTTCAACGTGGCCAGCTACCGCGACCATGCCACAGGCGAAATGAGCCGGGTGGCGCGCGGCAAGATGGCGATCACCAAGGTCGTCCTGAAGCCCGAACTCACGTTGATTGCGGATGAGGCTCCCGACCCCACCTGGCTGACCGACATTCATGAAAAGGCGCATGACGTCTGTTTCATCGCCAATTCGGTGAAATGCGAGATCGTGGTGGAGCAGGGGCCGCTGCGTCTGGTGGCGCCGTAAGCAATTGGGCCTGCAGGAGGGACGGAGCGCCAAGCGCACCTCCGGGACCTGCCGGTCTTTCAGCCCGCCGCCGCGGTTGCCGTGCAAGAAACGGCAGACCGCCGGCGACCGGGATCATTGAACCGCTCCGTGAACGAGTAGGTTCCTGTCCGGGCTTTGCCCGGCCGGAATGACAGCCGGATATCTCGGCGACCGCGTTTGCAAGAATGAGCAAAAAACTGGGAGCTGCCTGATGCGCTACCTGCCTTTAAGCGATACCGACCGCGGCGACATGCTGGCACGGATCGGCGCCGCCTCGATTGACGATCTGTTTGCCGACATTCCCGAAGACGTTCGCCTGCGGGATCTGCTGGACCTGCCGAAACGCGCCAGCGAAATGGAAGTGGAGCGACGGCTCTCGGCAATGGCGGCGAAAAACACCGTTGCCGGGTCCGTGCCGTTCTTTGTCGGAGCGGGCGCCTATAAGCACCATGTGCCGGCAACCGTTGATCATCTGATCCAGCGTTCGGAGTTTCTGACCTCCTATACGCCCTATCAGCCGGAAATCACGCAGGGAACGCTGCAGTATCTGTTCGAGTTTCAGACACAGGTTGCGCGTCTGACGGCCATGGATGTGGCCAACGCATCCATGTATGACGGCTCCACCGGCACAGGCGAGGCGGTGCTGATGGCGCACCGGATCACCAGGCGCAACAAGGCGGTGCTCTCCGGCGGCCTGCATCCGCAATACCGCAATGTGGTCGAGGGGCTCTCCAACATGTCCGGCGACCAGGTGGTCAGCCTGCCCGCCGACCCCACCGGTACGGAAGACATTCTGTCCGCGATTGACGATGAGACCTCCTGTGTGGTGGTCCAGTCTCCGTCTTTCTACGGTCAACTTATCGATCTGAAGCCGATTGCGGAAAAGGCCCATCAACACAAGGCGCTGCTGATCGCCGTATTCACCGAAGTGGTGTCGCTCGGCCTGATCGAGCCTCCGGGAGCGCAAGGTGCGGATATCGTCGTTGGCGAAGGCCAGTCGATTGGCAACGGCCTCAATTTCGGCGGGCCTTACGTCGGCCTCTTCGCAACCCGCCAGAAATATGTCCGCCAGATGCCGGGCCGGCTTTGCGGCGAAACCGTCGACGTGGAAGGCAAGCGCGGCTTTGTGCTGACGCTATCGACCCGCGAGCAGCACATTCGGCGAGACAAGGCTACCTCCAACATCTGCACCAATTCCGGCCTTTGCTGCCTGGCATTCACCATCCACATGTCCCTGCTTGGGCAAGCGGGCCTCACCAAGCTGGCCCGCATCAACCATGGCAACGCGGTGAAATTGAAGAAGCTTCTGAGCGGTGTCCACGGCGTTGAGGTGTTGAACACGGCCTATTTCAACGAGTTCACCATCGCCTTGCCGAAGGTGGCCGAGGATCTCGTGGAGCAGTTGGCTGAGCGCGGCATTCTCGCCGGGTTGCCTGTGTCGCGCCTGGAGCCGGACAACAAGGACCTCGCCAACCTGCTGGTCGTCGCCTCGACCGAAGTCAACACGGATGAAGACCGCGCTGCCTTTGCAAGCGCGCTGAAGGAGGTGCTGGCATGAGCATGAACACCCAGGGCCGCCCAACCAAACCCGGGCAATCCGACGGTGCGTTCCACCCGAAGACCTTTACCGGCAACCGCGGCCTCGACATGGAAGAGCCGCTGATCTTCGAATTCGGCTCGCTGGAAACGACCGGCGTCGATCTGGACGAGGACGACGGTATCGAATTTGAACTCGGCGGCCACGAACGCAACGCGGAGATCAATCTGGCAGGCCTTGCCGAACCGGAAGCCATGCGTCACTACGTGCGCCTGTCGCGCAACAACTACGCGATCGACAGCGGGCTTTATCCGCTCGGCTCCTGCACGATGAAGCACAATCCGCGGCTGAACGAGAAAGTAGCCCGCCTGCCGGGCTTCTCCGATATTCAT
>JBNLAU010000392.1:0-7102 GCA_050302295.1 Roseibium sp.
GAATCAGTGATATTTTCAATTTGTGGCCGAACTTGGCCATAAGCCCAGGTTTGGCCAGCAATTTGCCATACACATTGTTGCAGGTGGTATAATACCACCCGACATTAGTTACGACCCATCTGATGGACCATATCGGTTTGCCGGCCAGGCGCGATGTGCAGCGCGACCGTCCGGTCGGACAAACAGCGCAACGACGTCCGGCGGGCCGATATGATCCACCGGAGGCCGTATTTTCGAAACGCCCGGACGGCGTCGCGCTTCTTGGCCGATGCCCCGCATCGACCTGCAAAACGCTCCTTGCCGAGCGATCCGAAAATACGGTCAGATGGGTCATAACTAGTGCCGGGTGGTATAACAGGGGCCCGCCATTGTTCAACACTCACTCATTCCCTGGTCAAGGCGGGAAGAATGAGCGTAGCCTTCAGTCCGCCCAGCGCCGATCCATCGAGCACGAGTTTGCCACCGTAAAGCGCTGCAAGATCGGCAACAATCGACAGGCCAAGCCCCGTCCCGGGCACGGTTTCATCCAGTCTGCGCCCCCGTTTGACGGCCTCCGCCCGCTGTTCCGGTGTCAGGCCCGGTCCGTCATCCTCTACGGTTATGGCAAACATCTCCCGGTTCGATGCCGGATCCTCCAGTACGGCAGCCCGCACGGTGACGGCCGACTTGGCCCACTTGCACGCGTTGTCGACAAGGTTGCCGCTCATTTCCTCAAGATCCTGGCTTTCACCGCGAAACCGGATCGGAGAAGCCTGATCAAACGAGACCGAAACACCCTTGTCCCGATAAATCTTGCCCATTGCCCTGATCAAGCGGGACAAGACGGGTTCCGTCTCGCAGGAAACACCGATAACCCGGCGTTGTGCCGCCATGCGTGCCCGCTCCAGATGATGCTGGATCTGCGTTGACATCACGGCCGCCTGTTCGGAGATCTTGTCCGCCAAAGGACCGCCGGAGGCCCTCGCCTCATTGGAAATCACGGAAAGCGGGGTTTTGAGACCATGGGCCAGATTGCCGACGTGGGTGCGGGCGCGTTCGACGATCTCGCGGTTGGAAACTATGAGAGCGTTCAATTCCACCGCCAGTGGCGCGATTTCGCGCGGCAGGGCTTCATCTATTCGGTCTGCTTCTCCCTGTCGAACCGCTGAAAGCGATGCTCTCAGGCGGGACAGAGGCTTGAGGCCGACCCGAACCTGAAGGAAAATGGCCAGAATCAAACCAAGACCGACGATGCACAGCGTAATGGTGACCATACGGCTGAACTCGGCGATATCCGCCCAGAATCCGGCCGTCGCCGCTCCAACCGCAATCACATAATCAGCGCCCTCAATGGAAATCCGCTGTTGCAATACGCGGATCTCATCTCCCGTCGGACCGGATATGAAGCCGACATTGCTGTGCCTGTCTCCGATCGCAGGCACATTCAACGGATCGCCAACAAGAGAATCGGACGCATAGAGGATTGACGGACTGTCGGCACGACGGACTGTCCAATACCAGCCTGAAAGAGGTAAGGAGAACCGGGGATCGCCCCGGTAGGAAGGTGCCGTGACGCCACCTGCCGTCGGAGACGCGTCCGTGCCGCTGTCCAGCATATCGGCAATGAGCGCTTTTACGTGAATCTCAAGCTGCGCGTCGAAGGCCCTTTCGCTGGCCCCCCGATAAAGGCTGACCAGAAAGACCCCCGCCAGGGCGAGCGCAATCGAGGACCAGAGTGCGGCAACAAACACAAGACGGGTGGCAAGCGAGCGTTGCCGCTTTCCCTGCCCCTGCGGTTCAGGCCCTGACGCCGTTTCAGCTGTCACCGGCCTCTCCAAGGCGATATCCGAGTCCCCGGATGGTCTCGATCAGGTCCGAGCCGATCTTTTTGCGCAGCCGGCCAACGAAAACCTCGACCGTGTTGGAATCCCTGTCAAAATCCTGGTCATAAAGATGTTCGGTCAGCTCGGTTCTTGAAATCACCTTGCCCTGGTGGTGCAGCAGATAGGAGAGCAGGCGGTACTCATGGGACGTGAGCTTAACGGGAGTGCCGTCCACCGTCACGCGGCCGGCGCGCAGGTCAAGACGAACAGGTCCGCAGATCAGTTCGTTTGAGGCATGACCGGCGGCACGACGCACAAGCGCCCGGACGCGCGCCAACACTTCTTCCATATGAAAGGGTTTGGCGACGTAGTCATCCGCCCCGGCGTCAATGCCCGCCACCTTGTCCGACCAGCGATCGCGGGCGGTAAGGATCAGCACCGGCGTGGTACGTCCGTCCCGGCGCCACTTTTCCAGGACGGACAGGCCGTCGAGGCCCGGCAGGCCAAGGTCCAGAACCACGGCGTCATAGGGTTCGGTATCCCCCAGGAAATGGCCGTCCTCGCCGTCAGTGACACTGTCGACCACATAGCCTGCCTCTTCCAGTGCTGTGACCAGTTGGCGGTTCAGATCCGTATCATCTTCAACAACGAGAATGCGCATGCGTTCGAACTTTGAAATGCCTGTTTTGAGAAAGCCGGCGCTGTTTGGCCGAACCGGCGGGATCAAGAAGGTTTAGCCGTTACCGGCCGGCGTTGACTGTGACGGTTGTCACCTTACCGTTTTTCAAAACGGAGAGACGGTAAACATAGCCTCCGCCCTGCTGACACAACTGCGCCTTGACGATTTCCCCATTGACCTGCCCTCTCACGGCGCCGAGCGGCGCGGCCTGACCGTTTGCCACGGCCTGACGGGTCTGCGACTGGGACAGGCAGGCGGCGTTGGCCGAACCAACGGCAGCAAACATCAGGATAAATAAGGCGATAATCTGTTTCACGTTTCCCATTCCGGTTCTGCCTCACGAGTTGTTGCCCAAGGTGTAGTCGATTTCACCTGAACGCAAGCTGAACCGGATGTTTAGGGTCAGGACTCATTAATTTGATTGAAATGGCGCAGCAAACGGCGATGAGCTGCAAGGAAAAGCGCAAAAAGCGGGCTTCCTGCCCGGCCCACACGGTTTGACGTTGCAGATCGAAGCCGTTTTTGCGTGCCTCCGGGATAGGGTGTTGATTGCAGCCCTATTCCCTAGTCCATCACGTGCTCGTCTACCTGAAGGTCGTCGTACCGGCCCTTGAAATGCTCGAACACCTGCAGCGTCCGGCGGGCAATGCCGGTCCAGCCGAAGACACGCCGGGCAAATCTCGCTCCCTCCACCGCAAGCGTTTCTCGCATCCAGGGATATTGCATCGGCATGTTGACCATGGCGGCGAATTCTTCCGGCCGCTTCGGATCGGCGACCAGGGCATGCTGGCCGAACTCGATCTGTTCAAACAGGCCGCCGTGAACGGTAACGACAGTCGGGGTGCCGCAGGCCATTGCTTCAACCGCCGTCATGCCGAAGGGTTCATAGCGCGACGGCAGGGCAAAGATGCCGGGCGCCCGGTAAAAATCAGCGAGGTCTTCATCCGCCACATAGCCGCGCCAGCTGATCCTGTCGGCGACGCCGAGGTTCGCCGCGGTCTGCTTCCATTCATTCAATAGCGCAATATCGCTGTCGGAATTCGCTCCTGCGGCAAGCACCAGCCGGGCCTCCGGCTGCAGCTTCAAAATGCTCGGCAAGGCATTGATAATGAGGTCATAGCCCTTGTTCTCCGCCGCGCGCCCAACAACATAAATGTCCTTGTCGCTCAAATCGTGCTTCCGGCGTGCTGCTTCCACCTTGTCAGGCGTTGCGGGGGTGAACCTGCCCTCATCGATCCCTGGGGGGATCATGGTGATGTGTTCCTTGGGCATCTGATATTGCTCGACAATCAAATCAGACTGCTGTTCGGTGGTCGCGATCAGATGGTCGCAATTGCGGTAAAGCACGAATTCCTTCTGGATACGTTCTTCAAAGCGGTAGCCGGTCATTTCCTTTTCACCGGCCCCCAGCATGTCGTGCTGCTTCCACCAGCCAAGGGAATGCGGCGTGTGGATGTGCGGGATCTGCAGTTCTTCGGCAATCTTCTGTCCGGATACGCCGGCATCCCAATAGTGGCTGTTGATGACATCGTAATGCAGATCCCGGTACCGGATCATGGCCAGTGCATTGGTGACGAAATCGCCGAGCCAATCGTGCATATCCTCTTTGCGGATGAACGCCTTGCCCCCGAAGGGCACTCTGACGACGCGCAGGTTTTCGTTGATGATGTCTTCTGCCAGCTGGTCCTCGAACTGCCGGGTCATCACGTCGACCCTGTAACCGAGCCTCGCGAAGCGTTTTGCCAACTCCAACACAAAAACCACCTGCCCGCCCGTATCCGGTTTTCCGAGCTCAGGAGAACCGGCGACATAACCGTGCAGAGAGATCATCAAAAGCGAACCGATGTTTTGCCTATTCATGATTTTAGCCTTTTCGCGTGAAGTCTCCCCCCAATTCATCCCAGGCAATCTTTGTTTTTGTTTGCTTTTTAGCCTCGCGCATCCGGCAGCAGCCCAAGCGCGATCAGACCTTCCAGCACGCCGGCCGCATGGAGGGCCTTGGCGTGATAGGTTTTTTCCCGCGGCATTGCAGCCACAAGCTCCCGGCGGGCATTGCCGACCGCAATTGCCTTGCCGGCGGCCTCGAAAAGGGCCAGGTCGTTGCCAGAGTCCCCAGCCGCGACCGTGTTATCTAGCGGAACCCCAAGCTGCTCCGCCAGATGGCGCGTGGCCGCATCCTTGCCTGCGCCGGGTGCCAGAATATCCAGATCGCTCTCGCCGGAGAAGATCGACTTGAATGGTATGCCTTCCGCCTGCAGCCGATCCAGAACGCGCTTGGCCGCCGTTGTTCCCGGCACGGCAAAACTCGCTTTTCCGCCTGTCTGGAAAGCGTCCGCGTGAGCAGGGTAGCCCATTTCCGTTACAAGCTGCCGAATTTTCGCGTCGGGCCAATCCTGAAACTGCTGCTGCCAGCTTTCCAGCACAGCGCCCTTCAACCGGATTTCCGTACCAAGGCCGGTGATAATCGCATCCGGTTCAAAATCCGCCGGAAAATAGCTGGACAGCGTTTCGTCCACGCTTGCCGCCGGACGGCTGGAATTGAGCGCAAACCACAGCCTGGGGTCACGGGCTTTGAGCGCTGCCCAAAGCCGGTCAAGGGCGTCACTGTTTCCCGTAAGGGTATCATCAATATCGCTGACCAGCAGCCAGGTTCCTGGGATGTCCGAGACCTCGCTCACCTGAGGTCGATCTCCTCTTCCGGAGATACATGAGTGGTCGTATACACCTGTTCCGCCGTGTGCTCGCTGACCGGCCGGCTCAACGTCTCAATCGCGAGATTCTTCAGGCAGACAGCGGCGCTTTCAACGTAGAAGCCTATGCCACCCTCGTGAAAACTGTCGTCCACGAGGCTCAGGACCACATAGCCGTCGACGGAAAATTCGATATACATGCCATGGGCAACCACTTCGATCTGCCACGGCCCATGCTCACTGCCCCTGAAATGCGCTTCCTGCAAAGGCTCGTAGCGGAAAGCATATTCGAATTCCGGTGTCGGATTCGCCCCCCAGGCGCGTATTTGCGCGATGCCGTTCACCAGATCAAGGGACAGATAATATCCGTCGCCTTCATCGTTCATGCGCAGAACCAGCCCGGCCTTGCCGGACCCTTCCAGCATCAGTTGCGATTTCAGACGGAAGTTCTGGTGCCTTCCGGGCAGAAGGAAGGCCTCGTATCCGCTCTTGCAGGCAAGGTGCAGGCCGTCCGGACGGTCCACCGCCGTTGCATACCTGTTTTCGTAAAGGATCTTGCACTGATAAGAGGCCGTCACAATTTCCTGCCCTGTTACCAGATTGTCGAACCCTGAATAGGACTTCACCTTCAGGCGGCCCGCCTTGTCGGTGGCCAGTTCCTTGGGCGGCGGCAGCAGTTTCTTGACCACATCCCGGCCGTAGACGTGTTCCGTCTTGGAGAAGAAATTGAACACCAGCAACTGTTCTCCTACCCGGCAGACCCGGCCCGCGTAGTTGCCATACGGCAAGAGCACGTTATCGAAGAAATTCTCGTACGGGCCGTCCCAGGCGTTGGCGTACCAGTAATGGATTTTGGTGTCCTCGCGGATCGACCCCATCAGATAAAACCGCCCATCCAGCTTGAAAAGGTTCGGCACCTCCACATCGTCATATAGTCCCGGCCGGTGAAGCGGAGCTTCGAAGGTGAAACTGTCCGGAGACGTTTCCCTTGCCAGCCCGACGCAGCCCCGCCGGATGACCGGGCCACCCTTGACCCTTGCCGCACTCAGAAGCAGGCGTTCCTGCGTCTCTTCGTCATAATAGAAAAACGGATCGCGAAAGCTGACCCACTGGCGTCCCTCATCGATGGTACATTCATACAGCGGTGCAGGGATTTCCAGCGGATAAGCACCGTTGTTACAGCGTTCCCAATGATAAAGGTCCTTCGAGCGCGCCAGACCGACCCGCTGGACACGACCGAATTCGGAACGGGCAAGACCGGTATAAAACATGCGCCATTCCCCTGCCCGGTCCGGATCGGGTGTCACGTGCATGGTCCAGAGCATATCGTCGTCCCATGCCCCGGGATCACCGACAAAAAGTGCATTCTTGACCCGGTGCCATGTCATGCCGTCGGAACTGACGGCATGGGCAATAAAGTCATGATTGGGAAGGACCAGATGAAAAAGGTGGAACAATCCGTCGTGAAATACGACGTCGACGTCGCCAATGTCCGACCTCAAGAATCCGTGGGATGCGTACATGTCCTAAGCCTGCCCCAGTTGCTTCTCATGCTGCAAGACTTGCAGCCAATAAATTTTGCAGCGCAGCAAGACCGGGTGGAAAGGCCATCAACCCAGGTCCCATGGCTGCTGCTGACACTCCGGCACAGATTTGTCATAATTTCTGCACGAAAGTGCTAATACCAACAGAACAAATAGGAACTCCTCCAAACGCGGCCTTCGGTGACATGTTCCAGCCCGCCGGGACTGCGTGGCGTTGCTTGAACGGCCAACCGGCCGCCCGGCGCGACGCGCCTTGCCAGCGAACTGGAACAGGGCAATCAGATGTGTTCTTATTTGTTGTGGTTGGTATAAGATCCGGAAGAAACATGCTCGGTTGCCGGTCAATGTCAAACATCACGGAACATACGACGTCTCTGTGCGGGTTCG
>JBNLAU010000393.1:0-31493 GCA_050302295.1 Roseibium sp.
CGGTCGTCACGGTCGCGCTTCTGCATCATCGCTGAGGGTTCTTCGTCCAGTTCGTTGACGCGGAACGTCATGAAACGCAGGACATCTTCGCTCAGCCCCATCTGACGTTCCATCTCGGCGACAGCGGCATGCGGTGCTTCGATGTTCATCAGGGTGTAATGGGCTTTACGGTTTTTCTTGATACGGTAGGCGAGGGACCGCAGACCCCAGTTTTCGACCTTGCCGATCTTGCCGCCAGCGCCTTCGATGAGGCCTTTATACTGTTCGACAAGTTGTTCGACCTGTTGGGCCGAAACGTCCTGGCGCGCCAGGAACACGTGCTCATAAAGAGGCATGGAAACAAGCCTTTCTTCCAGTTGACAACACGAGATCTGGCGCAGAGCCTCCTCGTAACCCCGGAAAGGCACGAGAATTCTAACGAGAGCGGGAACACAGGAAGTCGGGTTCTTTCGAATAACCCTGGCGGATGCCCTTCCGTTCAGCCCCCGGCCAAACCTCGGATGAAGCGCGGTCTATACTCCATTTGAAGGAAAAAGCAAGGCCCGGCCGCAAAAATCTGCCGGTTGAACACAATGCCTCTATCCGCGCTCGCTTTCGGCATGCATCCATGTAATTTTTCGGGAAATATAATAGCGTCAAGTGCGGTTTCAGCATGGAGGGTGAAATCCGTGCTCTTCCGGAGAACCGTCTGGAAATCGCGCAAAACCGGCTGAATATCAGAAAACCATGCCGGCAGGCCTTGACAGTTTGGTCCCGGGCGTACGATAGCCTCGCGCCAAGTTCGAAAACCAACCCGTCGTGGGTTGTCGCACCGCTTTGTTATTAAGGCCGGGAACAGGACGCCGCAACGTCTGGAACCCGCGCACGTGTCCCGGAGGCGTTTCCAGATGACTATCGCATTCACATTTCCCGGACAGGGCAGCCAGAGCGTCGGCATGGGCAAGGCTCTTGCGGATGCATTTCCGGAAGCAAAGGCTGTCTTCGAGGAAGTGGACGAGGCGCTGGGGCAGAAGCTTTCCGAGATCATGTGGAACGGGCCCGAAGATGCGCTCACTCTGACAGCAAATGCACAGCCGGCGTTGATGTCCGTCAGCCTGGCAACCATGCGCGTGCTGGAAGCCAGGGGACTGGATCTCAAGGCAAGTGTTTCTTTTGTCGCCGGACATTCTCTGGGGGAATATTCCGCTCTGGCCGCTGCCGGCAGCCTGGATGTCGCAACGGCGGCCCGCCTGCTGCGTGTGCGCGGCGATGCCATGCAGAATGCGGTTCCGGTCGGGAAGGGGGCGATGGCCGCTCTCCTGGGGCTGGACTTTGATGCCGTTGCGGAGATTGCCGCCGAGGCTGCGCAAGGCGAAGTCTGTCAGGCCGCGAATGACAACGCGCCGGGCCAGGTCGTGGTGTCCGGGCACCTTGCCGCCGTTGAGCGCGCGGTGGAAATCGCCAAGGCCAAAGGCGCCCGCCGGGCGGTGATGCTTCCAGTCAGTGCACCGTTTCATTGTTCCTTGATGGCCCCGGCCGCCGAAGCCATGGCCGAGGCTCTAGCCAATGCCGATATCAGGACGCCGGCCGTGCCGTTGGTTGCTAATGTCCTGGCGGCACCAATCACCGACCCGGCCGAAATCCGCGACCGCCTGGTCGAGCAGGTGACCGGCACTGTCCGTTGGCGCGAAAGCATCACCTGGCTTGCCGAAAACGGCGTCGACACGTTTGTGGAAGCGGGCACGGGAAAAGTGCTGACCGGTATGGTCAAGCGCATCCACAAGGAAGCCGCGGGACTTGCCGTCAACACGCCTGAAGACATCGATGCTCTCATGGAAAAGCTCTCCGGCTAAAGCGCGTTTCACCAGCAATTTCATCCGGCGTCCTGTTAGGGCCGAATTTGATCACGGAAGGACTTCAAATGTTCAGCTTGGAAGGGAAAAACGCACTCGTCACCGGGGCAACCGGCGGCATTGGCGAGGCCATTGCCCGGGCTTTGCATGCTCAGGGCGCGACCGTTTCACTGTCCGGCACGCGGGCTGAAAAGCTGGAGGCCCTCGCTGCTGATCTGGGTGAGCGCGCCTTCGCAACCCCGGCCAATCTTGCTGACCGTGAAGCCGTCAACGCGCTGTTGCCTGCCGCGGAAGAGAAAATGGGCTCCGTCGATATTCTCGTAAACAATGCGGGCATCACCCGCGACAACATCTTCATGCGCATGAAGGACGAGGAATGGGATCAGGTGCTTGAAGTCAACCTGACCTCCGGTTTCCACCTGTGCCGCGCGGCGATCAAGGGCATGATGAAGCGCCGCTCCGGCCGCATCATCGGCATCACCTCTGTCGTCGGCGTGACCGGCAACCCGGGGCAGGCCAATTACGCGGCCGCCAAGGCGGGCATGATCGGCATGTACAAGTCACTGGCCCGCGAGGTTGCCAGCCGCAACATCACCGTCAACACCATTGCTCCGGGTTTCATCGAAACCGCGATGACCGATGCGTTGAACGACAAGCAAAAAGAATCGATTTTGGCGAGCGTCCCGGCGGGCCGTTTGGGCACTTCGGCTGAAATCGCATCGGCCGCCCTTTACCTTGCCAGTGACGAAGCGGCTTACATGACAGGCCAAACGCTGCATGTGAACGGCGGCATGGCCATGATTTAAAAGGAATTTTTGCCGAATTGGCAAAAAGAATCCAGACCGCCCGGAAGCGGTCTGGACCGGCTGGTAAAGGTCAACAAAGTGTGTTACCAACCCGCCGATTGTTACGAATTGCGCAGTCATGTCCGAATACTCGGTTTGGGGGCGCGCTGGCATCTTGAAGGACCGCGATTTCGCACCGCCGCTTTTTTTGAAAACCGGTCAGGGCAGTTCGCGAGAGATGAATAGACGAAAACTAAGGAAGGGAAAGATGAGCGATATCGCGGATCGGGTAAAGAAAATCGTCGTTGAACACCTCGGTGTGGACGCAGAGAAAGTCGTTGAAGGTGCAAGCTTCATCGATGACCTGGGTGCGGACAGCCTTGACACCGTTGAGCTGGTCATGGCCTTCGAAGAAGAATTCGGCGTTGAAATCCCGGATACCGCAGCAGAAACCATTCTGACTGTTGGCGACGCTGTCAAATTCCTGGAAGCCAACAAATAAGGGCTGCGCCCTTTTTTGATCTGATTTTTAAAAGGTTTGGGCCGGCGGGGTGCGCCCCGCCAGGCCCTTCAAACGTAAGTGCGGGTGTATGAGGCGAGTTGTCGTAACTGGGGTGGGCATGGTGACGCCGCTGGGCAGTGGTGTCGATGTCACTTGGAAAAAGATCCTCGAAGGAAAAAGCGGGGCCAACAAGGTCTCCAATTTTAAAGTTGACGATCTGGCTTGCCAGATCGCTTGCCAAATCCCGCGAGATCCCGCCGAAGAAGGCGCGTTCAATCCGGATGACTGGATGGACGTCAAGGAACAGCGCAAGGTTGATGACTTCATCATCTACGCGATGGCAGCCGCCGACCAGGCGATGGCCGATTCCGGCTTCAAGGCGGAAACTTACGAACAGCAGGCCCGCTCCGGTGTTCTGATCGGTTCGGGTATCGGCGGTCTTCAGGGTATCGAGCAGGGGGCGAATCTTCTGGCCGAAAAGGGCCCGCGCCGCATCAGCCCGTTTTTTATTCCCGGACGACTGATCAACCTTGCCGGCGGCTACGTGTCCATCAGGCACAGCCTGAAGGGCCCGAACCATGCGGTTGTGACGGCCTGTTCCACCGGAGCCCACGCCATTGGCGACGCGTCTCGGCTGATTGCCTTCGGCGATGCGGATGTCATGGTTGCCGGCGGAACGGAATCGCCGGTCTGCCGTCTGGCGCTCGCCGGCTTCGCCGCCTGCCGCGCACTTTCCACATCTTTCAACGATGCGCCCGAAAAAGGCTCGCGTCCATATGATGAAGCCCGCGACGGCTTTGTTATGGGCGAGGGGGCTGGTGTTGTCGTTCTGGAAGAATATGAACATGCGGTCCGCCGCGGCGCGAATATCTATGCCGAGGTAATCGGCTATGGCCTTTCGGGCGACGCCTATCACATCACCGCACCGTCTTCGGACGGCGACGGCGCATACCGCTGCATGGCGGCTGCGCTGAAGCGCGCCGAAGTCTCTCCAGCGGATGTTGACTACGTAAACGCCCACGGTACATCGACGCCTCTTGGCGACGAGATTGAACTTGGAGCGGTATCGCGTCTTGCGGGCGAACATGCGTCGCAATTGACCATGTCTTCGACCAAGTCCTCGATCGGGCACTTGCTTGGCGCCGCCGGCGCAGTCGAGTCGATTTTCTCCGTTCTGGCAATCCGTGACGGCATGGCGCCGCCGACCATTAATTTGGACAATCCCTCCGTCGAAACGGAAATCGACCTGGTGCCGCACAAGCCGAAGAAGATGGACATTAATGTCGCCCTGTCGAACTCCTTCGGCTTTGGCGGCACAAATGCTTCGCTGGTCTTCCGCAAAGTTGCCGCATAACCCATTCAAGTTCCCTCGAGCCGGACATGATTCTATAACTGTCCGGCTTGAGACTTTGTTTGTGACAACTGATCCGATTGAGCCCATGCCTTTGCAGTGAGGCTCATTCTTGGAGGTGCCTCCGAAGATGCGCATTAAGCCGAAAAGCCCGCGTGAAGCCTTGCAGCCCGAACAGGCGCCGGCGCCTCCACAACGTTCCCGCCATGTCCGCAACCCTTTGGTTATTCTGATCAACCTGATCATTACGGTTGCCGTGTTGGGCCTCGCCGGGATCGGTGCCGCGCTCTATTTCGGCAAGGAAAAGTTCGAACAGCCCGGTCCGCTCACGAAAGAGGCCACGGTGGTCATTTCCTCCGGAGCGGGTCTTTCCGGCATCACGGACAGGCTTTCGGGCCAGGGCGTGATCGAGGACGGCCTTTTCGACGAGTGGGTCTTCAATCTCGGCATTCGTTTCTACAAGAACGCGACCAAGCTCAAAGCCGGCGAATACGCGTTCGCTCCCGGCGTTTCCATGCACGAGATCATGACCGATCTGGTGGAAGGCAACGCTGTCGTACATTCCGTGACGATCCCTGAGGGATGGACAACCGCGCAGATCGTCAAGCGCGTGCGGGAACATCCGATCCTCACCGGAGACATCACCGAGGTTCCTGCGGAAGGTGAACTGCTTCCCGAGACCTACACCTTTGCCCGCGGCACTTCCCGCCAGGAAGTGCTGAAGCAGATGAAGGCCGCCCAGACAAAACTGCTGGCACAGATCTGGGAAAGGCGCTCTGACGATTTGCCGGTCGCGACCCCGGAAGAGTTGGTGATTCTAGCCTCGATCGTCGAAAAGGAAACCGCTCTGGCGGATGAGCGTCCGCGTGTTGCCGGTGTCTTCGTCAACCGCCTGAACAAGAACATGCGCCTGCAGTCCGATCCGACCATCCTGTATGGACTATATGGCGGAGAGGCCTGGCTGAAGGACCGTTCGGCGATCAAGCAGTCGGAACTGAAAGCGGATAACAAATACAATACCTATCAGATTGATGGCTTGCCGCCGGGACCGATCGGCAATCCGGGCCGTGCTGCCATGGAAGCCGTCGCCAATCCCTCGAGGACGAAGGATCTGTACTTTGTCGCGGACGGCAGCGGTGGCCACATATTTGCGGAAACCTACGAACAGCATCAGGACAACGTCCGCAAGTGGCGCCAGGTGGAGCGGGAGCGCCGCGAAGCTGAGCAGGACCAGGAAACGCAACCGGCCACAGAAAACTGATTGCGCTTCCGTGTTCCGTCGCGGAGGCAGGTCACACCAAATCCGGAGGGGCTAATGGCACTTGCCAGCATGACAGGGTTCGCGCGCTCGATGGGGGAGTCTGGGCCGGTCCGCTGGACCTGGGAGCTCAGGTCCGTCAACGGCAAATCCCTGGACCTGCGCATTCGTATTCCGACGGGACTGGAAACGCTGGAGCCGAAAATACGCGAACGCTGCAGCAAATTGCTGCGTCGCGGCAACGTTTCGGTGGGCCTCGCCATGCAGCGGGATCAGGCGGAGCAGAAGCTTCAGGTGAATGAAACCGCGCTGGAGGCGGTTCTGTCGACTATCGAGCTCCTGAAAAATCGCGTCCCGGATCTGGCACCCCCGTCACTGGACGGCATCCTTTCTCAAAAGGGTGTCTTCGAGTTGAAAGAGCCCGAAGACGACGAAGAGGCCCAGGCCGCCCTTTACAATGCGCTCTTGACCTCTCTCGACGCTGCGCTGATTGACCTGGTCGACATGCGCCACACCGAAGGGCAGGCGATCGGCTCCGTAGTCCGCGGCCAGATTGACAATATCGCTGAACTCACCCAGGCCGCAGAGATACTTCCCGCCCGCAAACCGGAAGCGATCAAGGCACGGCTGCAAAAGCTGGTGTCAGATCTTCTGGAGGCTTCCGACAGTCAGCTGGACCCGCAACGCCTGCATCAGGAAGCCGTTTTCCTGGCGACCAAGGCAGACATTCGGGAAGAGCTGGACCGGCTTCACGCGCATGTGGCCGCCGTCCGGGAACTGATGGACACGGGCGGAGCGATTGGCCGGCGGCTTGATTTCCTGGCACAGGAGTTCAACCGGGAAGCCAACACCCTGTGTTCAAAGTCCAACGATGTGGATCTGACGGCAATCGGGCTGGACTTAAAGGCCGTTATCGATCAAATGCGTGAGCAGATACAAAATCTGGAGTGAGCGATATGACCGACGCAGCCGTTGGAACGCCGGGTAGAACCACTGTCAGTGCCGATCAGGCCGAGCAGCAGCGGCGGGGCCTGATGCTGGTTCTTTCGTCGCCCTCCGGCGCGGGCAAGTCGACGATCGCACGCCTGCTCCTTGAAAAGGAAGATAATCTCGAGCTCTCCATTTCGGTCACCACGCGCGCGCGCCGCTCCAGCGAAGTGGAGGGGGTCCACTATTGTTTCCTCGACTCCAAGCGCTTCGAGCAGATGCGCGATCACGACGAATTGCTGGAATGGGCGGAAGTACACGGCAATTATTATGCAACGCCGCGTGGTCCTGTCGAGAGTGCCATTGAAAACGGCCGGGATATTCTTTTCGATATCGACATCCAGGGAACATTCCAGCTCTACGACAAGATGCGCTCCGATGTGGTCTCGGTGTTCATTCTGCCGCCGTCCATCGCCGAAATGAAATCGCGTCTGAAGCGGCGCGCCGAAGATACGGATGAGGTGATCGCCAAACGCATGAAGACGGCGGTCGGCGAAATGCGGCATTGGTCGAAATACGATTATGTGGTCGTCAATGACGATCTGGAACGAGCCTATGAAAATGTCCGCGCCATTTTGAGGGCTGAACGGCTGAAACAATTCCGCTCGCCCAAGATCGGCCCGCTCATCCAGGGCATGGTCGACGACCTGCAGAGCGAACTGGACATCTTGTTGTCTGATCAGTCCTGATCGACTTCCATTCTGGCTTCCTCGACAGGCAGCACAGGATCGCGCTCCGCGTCACTGAGAGCATTCAGGTGCACCTGAACGCGCCACAGGTGCTAGGTGACCCTGTGCAGCCATCTCAGAGCGTCGAGCTTGATCCAGACCGTCTCGCCGGACACGGCCTTTGAAGCGACATCTGAAATCAGGGTTTCACGTCTGATTTTTCGCTGGCGGCGCATTAGTTTGCGAAGGCGCTTCAATCCTTTTTCACAGTCGGCCGGATCTGGCTGCTTGTCACGGTCTTCTGTCATGCGAAGCAGAAGCAATGTCAGGCGCCGTAACCGGTGATCCTTGCGCAATTCGGCAATTCTTTCACGCTGGCCACAGCGATAGAGCAGCCTGTCCAGGTGATCGAGGATGTGAAACGCCCCCTTTTTTTGCTTTAGGAGGTTCCCGTCTATTTTGGGAGGCGCGATTTTGTCCAGATATCCCCGCGTCTCCACAATCGCGGCTTCGAGCGTTTGCCGGTCGTAACCGCGCTTGGAGGGGGGAGGGGCGCCAAGGCACGTTCGCATGTGGATGACCATGGCCGCGGTCAACTTTTCAATCGCCTGCATTGCCAGTGTTGTGGCCGTGTGCGGTTCACCGAGCACCATCGGATCCAGGGAACGGGTGAGTGCGATGCCCTTTTCCGGAACCAGAAAGGCAATCAACCGGGCGAACGGCCTTGCAAATGGAAGAACCAGAGCCACGCCGACAAAATTGAAGGCGGTGTGAAAGGCAACAAGAGCAATCAGGCCATCATCGTTGCCGATGAAGGGTTCCACGAACGTGTCGAATGGCCCGAGCAGGAAGAAGGCAATCGCTCCCGTCATGACGTTGTAGACGACATGGGCGATGCCGGTCCGCTTCGCCATGGTTCCGCCGCCCAGTGTCGCCAGAACGGCTGTGAACGTGGTGCCGACGTTCATTCCGATGACAAGGGCTGCTGCCTGGGGAAAATTGATAGCGCCCGCGCCAAGTGCGGCCAGGGCTGTGGCAATGCCCGCACTGGAAGACTGCGTCACCATCGTTATCAAGACGCCAAACAGCAACAATTGCAGTCTGCCGAATATCGTATCGGGTGGAAAATCCGTCGGTGTTACGACGCCCTCAAAGGCATCAAGCCCGCTTTGCATGTGCTCGATGCCGACAAAGATCAGGCTAAACCCCGCAATCGCCAGTCCCGCGTGGGCTGCGCGCCCTTTGAAGGCAAAGCTTAAGACCGCGCCTACAAAAGCCAACGGCAAGGTGATCTGCCCAAGGTCCAGCTTGAAGCCCAGAATGACAACAAACCAGCCGGTTATCGTGGTGCCTATATTGGCGCCCAGAATAATGCCGAGTGCTTGGGAAAAGGTCAGTAGCCCGGAGGCGACAAATCCGACAGCAGCCACCGTGGTGGCGCTGGAAGACTGAATGATGGCCGTTGTCACGGCGCCCGTGACTGCACCGGAAAGCGGAGTTGATGTGAACGATGCCAATGCGGTGCGCATGCGCTGACCAGTAATGGCTTTCAAGCCGTCGGTCAGGAGCAGCATGCCAATCAGGAAAAGGCCGACACCGCCAAGTGCGGACAGGAAGCTCAATACCATTAGCTGAGCTTATCTGACAAAAGAGGTTCCAGTAAACGACGTAACGCACCCTCTGTGGCGGTTCCTCGTCCGGGAGTGCAAACCCGCGAGCGCAAAAAGGGCGGCGGAGCCGCAAAGAGCGAATTCGGCTGGTGCCGTTCGCCGTCAGACGGCGCCTGAGGCCTTGAAAACATTGGTGAGCCGAACAAAGCCGGAAATATCGATTTCCTCCGCACGCGCGGTGGGCTTCAGGCCAGCCTCGAGGATCAGGCTTTCGGCATCCGGAGACAGCGGTTTAAGGCTTGCCCGCAACATCTTTCGCCGCTGTCCGAAAGCCGCCGCGGTAACCTTTTCCAGTGCTTTCAGATCACAAGGCAAGGGGGAAACATTGGGCGTGAGATGCACGACAGCCGATGTCACTTTGGGCGGAGGCGTGAAAGCCTTCGGGCTGATGTCGAAGAGAATGCCGCCCTTGCAGCGCCATCCTGCCAGTACGCCGAGGCGCCCATAGGCTTTGCTGCCCGGCTGCGCGGCAATCCGTTCTCCGACTTCTTTTTGAAACATCAGGGTCAGCGACGACCAGAAAGGAGGCCAGTCGGGCGTGGTGATCCAGTTGAGAAGCAATTGCGTGCCGACATTGTAGGGCAGGTTGGCCGCGATCCGGACTTTGCCCCCCCCGGTTAGGGCAACCGGATCGAGGTCTAGCGCGTCACCCTCGATAACCTCAAGGCGCCCGGGATAGTGGTGCGATATCTCGGCAAGCGCGGGCAGGCAACGGCTGTCTTTCTCGATTGCGACGACTTTCTTCGCGCCTGCCGCCAGCAGGGCGCGTGTCAGGCCGCCAGGCCCCGGACCGATTTCCAGAACCGTGCAGTCTTCAAGACTGCCCGCGGACCGCGCGATGCGCGATGTCAGGTTCAGATCGAGTAAAAAATTCTGACCAAGCGATTTTTTGGCATTTAGGCCATGGGCTGCAATCACATCGCGCAATGGGGGCAGGTCGTCAATCTGTGCCATTTGCGGGATCCCGGCTCAAAGACGCTCGGGATCGGCCAGTACGGCGGCCATGCGAAGCGACGCGGCAAAACTGTCAACGCGGACGGAGCCTGAGCCTGCAAGGTCGTAGGCCGTGCCGTGATCGGGCGACGTGCGCACAAAGGGCAGCCCCAGCGTGATATTCACGCTGTCGTCAAAACCGATGGTTTTGGCCGGAATAAGCACCTGATCGTGATACATGCCCAGCACGCAATCGTAATCCCTGCGGGCGGAAGCGTGAAACAGCGTGTCCGCGGGATGCGGTCCGGATGCAGAGATCCCAAGCGCCTTGAGGCGCTCGACAGCCGGCGCGACGATGTCCCTGTCTTCGGTCCCCATAGCGCCGTTTTCCCCGGCATGAGGGTTAAGACCGCACAGTGCCAGGCGCGGATCGGAATAGCCGAAACGTTCCTCAAGGTCGCGGGCGGCGATTTCAGCCGTTTCCACGATCAATTCCGTTGTGAGCGTTTCCGGCACGTCTTTTAACGGGATATGAATTGTAACCGGGACCACCATCAGCTCCGGGCCGGCAATCATCATGATTGGTTTGGACTGGCTTTCCGGCCAGAATTTTTGCGCCAGCGCGCCGAGATATTCCGTATGGCCGGGAAAATCGAACCCGGACTTATAAAGCGCCGCCTTGTTGATGGGGCAGGTTACGACTGCCGCTGCGTCTCCATTCAGGACATCTTCCACGCAACCTTCAATGGAAGCGATCACGGAATTTGCGGTTTCCGGACGCTCCACTCCGGGGCGGTCGGTCAGCTCCGGTCCAGTCTGAACCAGCGGCAGCGTTTTGGCAAAATGGTCTCCTGCCGTGTCGGGAGACGTTGTCTCCAGCGGGATGTTCAGGTCGAGTGCTGACGCCCGTTCCCGAAAGAGGGTTGCATCGCCACGAACATAAAACGGAGGAAGTTTGAGTGCCTTGCGGTTCGCCCAGGCAAGCAACACCAGATCCGGGCCGATGCCCGCTGGTTCGCCCATACTCACGGCAACTGGTTTTTGAGATGGGGTCATCTCAAATCAGCGGTAGATTATCGTCGCGCGGCGGCGGACTTCCATGAGGTAGTGGCGTGACTGCTTTTCACCCTCTTTGCTGCGAAGTTCGTTTTCCAGTTCGGTCCGGACGGCAACATCCGACGCGATTTCCCGCTTGCCGCAAACCGCAATCATTTCGTAGCCGACAGGGGTGACGGATGGTTTCGTCAGCTTACCGGGCTTCATGGCGCCGATCTCTTTGCGCATGTCTTCAGGCAACTCTGTTTCCAGGCGCCGTCCGATCGTCTGAACGACCACTTCGCTGTATTTTCCAAGCAGACTGCCGGCATTGTCACACCCGTCGAACGAAGCCCTGATCTGGTTGCTTTCACGCTTGCGCTTGGACTTGAACCCGCCGGACGAGCTCTTGGGAACCACGACGATGACCCGTTTGAGATCATATTCGATAGATTTTTGCCGGTCTTCCTCGTCAGTCTTCCGGAGCGCGGCAATAATATCGGATTCATCGACCTCGACTTGGCCGTTGAATTTGCGCCGCAGCAGCTGGTTCCAGGCGAGCTGTGCCTTCAGGCGCTTTTTCAGTGTGTCCGGCTGCACTCCGCCGCTGCGCAGAGCCTTCGTCAGCTTGGCAGGCGACATTTTCACGTTCCTGGCGATCCGCGCAAATGCGCCGTCGACCTCGCTTTGCGAGACTTCGATCCCGATGCGCCCGGCTTCGCCGAGTTTGACCTGATCATCCACCAGTTCCTGCTCAGCCTGGCGTTTAGCAACAGAAGCCGGTTTGCGTTCGGTCAGTCGGATCAGCCGTGCTCTTTGGCTGATGTCGTAGTCGGTAATCGGAACATCGTTGACGATTACCTTTATTGCCGCATGCGCGGGGGTTGAAAGCGGTGCCGCCAGAATCAAAGCAAAGCAGAAGATGAGCGGAACAAGACGAAGTTGCATTGAATTACCATCCGTGCCGGCCTGAGGCCAAACCGAAGTTTTGAGCGGCGGCAATGGTCTTTCATCTCCGGCCGCTCTGTTGTTATTGTGCCAAGATGTTTCGCACATCATGGCGGTAATTACAAAATCTCCGCACATATTGCCCGGATTCATGGCCGTATAATGGCCAGCCGGCGCACTATAAACGCAAGGTCGAGAGAAACACCGGAAGACCGGTATCAGTTCAGGGCGCCGCTGGATACCTGAGTGTTGCCGATCGTTCTCAACCCCACCCGGAAATAAAGCGTCCGGTTAACCTCATCACCGTCATTCCGGCTGCGATCCTCGGCATAGGACATGGACAGGGAGAACCCTTCGTCGTCATACCCGATGCCGAGACCGTTCCGAACCACGTTGCTGTTCTCAAGATCGTAACGCATGGATCCGAAAACCCGCCAGTTTTCTTCCAGGCGCAGACTTGCAGACCCGAGAATTTCTTCCCGCGGAGCGTCAATGCCGATGTCGGGCTGCGCATTCAGGAACGCGTAGGCGAGGGAGGAAACCACTGGTCCGTAGATTGCGCTGGCTTGTGCCTGCATCCGGTTGAAGGTCAGGTCGTCCTTGTCCAGACGGGCTTGCGCACCGACTTTCACGCCGTATTGCGTATCCAGATAGAGACTGGCGACATAGTCTGAAAGATTGGTTTCAAGGCCCGAATCCTGTGTCGCACCCAGAATGTCTGGCGTGGAATATGAGTTTTTGCCGGCGAGGTGGTAGGACCGGCCGAACAGACCACTGATGTAGTAGCCGCTGTCCAGCTGAAGCTTGTAGTTCAGGCCAACGTTAAGCCGCGTGCCGCCCTCGGCACGATCGAAACCTGAAAACTTGTCGTAGTCGAACAGGGTGGTGGTGTCGAAGACAATGCTCTGGGCATCGTCATTGGGCAATTGACCGATCCGTTGCTCGTCCGGACGGACGACAACCTGGGCCACCGGTTCAAGAATCTGGTTTCCGCCGTCAAAGGTGGCGATGAAGGGGTAGCGGTACTCCATGCCGACAGCCGGCATGGCGCGGCCGACAAAGCTCTCTCCCGTCAGGGCGGTCACGTCGGCATCCGGCGAGGCCAGGAAAAACAGGTCGCCGCGCATATAGGCAAACGGCGTGAAGGACTGGCCAAGGGGGCCAATGAAGGTCTTGCGCCAATTGCCCTTCAGGGAAAGGCGCGAGAAGGTACCGTCGACCCCCCGGAATTTCGGTGTCGTTCCGCCGTCAATCGAAAAGGCGTCCGTCTCGTCGCGGGTGATCGAAGTGAAATTCGCCGTGAGAGCAAGTTCGCCCTGGAGCACCGGATCGGCAAAGACGTAGTCGTAGTCGACGACGGGCAGAACAAGTGGCTGCTTGTCCTGTAGGGAACTGCCGACGGGAGAAAAGCCGTTGGCGTCGAACTTGCTGTCCGTGTAGTCCTCCTGGGAGATCTGGTAGGCATAGGTTCTTACGGACAGCGCATTTCGCTCCGTTCTGCCTTCCAGAAAGATCTCGGAGGTTTCGCCGTTGTTACCAAAACTGGTGAAGGAATAGTCCTTGAAGAACTGGCGGTCGCTCTTGTAGGTCAGGTTCCAGCCGAGCGTCCAATCCTTTGCCAGTTTGAAGGAGGCAGAAGAGTTGATGGCCCCCCGCCAGCGCTCGTCCGCCCGCGAAGTGGAGAACTGGCTTGGTTGCGCCTGGAACAATCCGGCGCCCGAAACGCTGACCTGGCCGGGCGAGAATCTGTACCGTGCTTCGACATCCCCGAAAACGCCCTGTTTGGTCAGGGGTGTCAGGGTGGTGGTCACATCGTAATGAGGGCTAAGTGCCCAGTAATAGGGAACGCTTACACCGTATCCGAGTTTATCCGAGACAATACCGGTCGGAATCAGAAAGCCTGATTTTCGTTTGATCGTCGGGTCCGGCATCGAGAAATAGGGCAGATAGGCAATCGGCTTGCCATAAACCTCGAAAGCCGCGTTCTCGAAGCGGATGATCTTTTCCTGCTGATTGTGAATGATCTTCTCAGCACGGACGCGCCAGAGCGGCGGCTTGTCAGGCGGGTTGGTCGGTTTTGTGTAAACCGTATAGACGCCATTATCGATCGTCGTGACGTTGTCACCCTCGCGCCGGGCCTGCTCGGCAAGAAAGCGCGTACGTTTGGTCGTATCGATCTGGAGAGCTCTCGCAAAGCCCTCCGAAAAGTCTTCCGACAGCACCATCTCTTCGGTGCGCACGACGTTGCCGTTCGTCTCGATGAAGATGACGTTGCCGGAGGCCTTCAACTGCTGGTTCTTGCGGTCGAATATGATCTGATGGGCCTGAACGGTATTGCCGTCGTAATAAACCTGAACGTCACCCGTGGCCACGATCAGGTCGCGGTCGAAGTCGTAGGTAATCTCGCTCGATTCCAGAATCAGACCGGCATTCGGGTCGACCTGATCGGCAAGGCCTGACACGATGTCTTGCGCGGATACGGGCGCAGGACCAACGGCGCACATGCCGACCGTTATGGCGAGCGCGCTTGCCGCTGCCAGCAATCTGCCTTTCTTGGCCCAAATCTCTGTGGTCAGGAAAGCTGCAAAAGACATCGCCTTAGCCATCTTCCTGATGCAAGAGAATTGTCAAACCCATAAGTACCCCAAATATTCCAGGCGCCCACGCAGCAACTAAGGGTGGTACGATTCCGGCACCCCCGAAGTCCTTGGCAAGCTCGGTTAGAACGTAAAGCACGAACCCGGACAGGATTCCACCCAGAATCATACTTCCCAATCCGCCAAACCGAGAAACTTTAAGGGAAACTGCCGCTGCGATCAGAATCATTGCGACGAGAAGAAGTGGCCGGGCAAGCAGAGACTGGTACTGCAAATTGTACCTATAGGCAGGTAACCCTGCGTTTCTCGCCAATTCGATAAACCGCGGCAAATTCCAGAATGAAATTGATTCGGGCGAGCCGATGCTTTCACGCACCTCGGTCGCGGTCAGGAAGGTGCTGACCTCGTAGCGGCCGTAGCGCTGCGGGTCCCGTTCCGTGGTATAGACGATCGCGTTGTCCAGATACCAGATCTCGTCACCGAGACGGGCCGCGTCCGCTTCAATCCGTTCCCGGAACGTGCCGTCCTTGTCAAACGTAAACATGGTTACGCCGAGCAGGCGTGTGCCGCCTTCCAGAAGCCGCTTGGCAAGCAGGACAGATTCCCCGTCCAGACCGTCCTGGCGGACCCAGACATCGTTGGATGTCTGCAGCAGGAAATTCTGTTCCGTTCCGAACAGGCCAGTCGCCACTTCGTCCGACTTTTTCTGAAACCAGACGGCTGCCGGATTATAGACCGTGATGGACAGGATACCCAAAATTATGCCGACAGTGATCGCCGGCAGGGAAAACTGCCAAACGGAAATTCCAGAGGCGCGCGCGACCACCAGTTCAAGAGCGCGGCTCAATGTGACAAACGCGGCGATGGCACCGAAGAGCACGGTGAAGGGGATGACCTGCTCCAGAAGCAGAGGCACCCGAAGTGCGGATATCAGCGCAACGCGGAGAACGGAAAAGCCTTCCCGGTCGCCGCCGCGCCGGACCAGTTCGAGGACGTCGAACAGATAGATCAGGACCGCCGCGAACAGAAACAGGCCAAGAATGGCCTTCAGGAAGCGGCCGGAAAAATAGAGCGAGAGCGTCCGGCCCAGGATCATGCCGCGCCTCCGGTCGACCGTCCGTTCAGGCGGTCGCTCAACGCGTCAATCTGATCTTGCACCTTTAGCTGAAGATCGGTGAGCCATTTCGGCTGAGCGCCCCGTTGCTCCCTGAAGATCGAAATCAGCGCAAACACGGATCCGGCAACGGGAACAACGTAGAGAAGGCCAAGCACGACTGACGATCCGCCCGAAACGGCGGTCACGCCAAAGCCTGTGGTGCGCAGAAGAACGCAGGAGCTGATTGCCCCAAGAACGGCAAGCCCGCGGCCCTGCCGGGTGGTGCGTGCCTTGCCGAGAAAAGCAAAGACGATGAGCCCGAATGCGATGCAGTAAAGCGGCTGGCTGAAGCGCTCATGCAGCTCTTGGTTCAGCTTATCAGGGTTTTTCAGCGCATAGGCATCGCTGCGGCCGGGAGACATGAGGTTGGCGGTTGTCCGCTCGCTGGCCTTGAACACCGGCTCACCGGCTTCCGGGATCAGGTTGGACAGATCAAAGGCATAGGACTGGAAGCGGACGATGGAAATGTCGCCCTGCTGCTTGGGGCGTCGCTGAATGGTGCCGTTCTGCATGACCAGAAGGGTCCGGTCGGCTGCCTCGACAATCAGTCCCGTGTCGGCCTGATAGGTGAACGCCGTTTCCTCGTCCCGCGTGTCATGCAGCAAAAGCCCGTCCAGCGTGCCTTTGCCGGACCGGTTGCGGATGTGGAAAGTAAGTCCGTTTTCCACCGTGATGAAACGGCCAGGTTTCACGATGTTGGCGACGAGATCGGCGCGTACGCGGGTGATTTCCGTCCTGAGCTGGGCAAGCCCCAGCGGCGCGGCATATAGCGCCATGAAACCGGTCAGCAGCATCACAAACGCGGAAACCAGCAGAACCGGTTTCATGACCAGAAAACGGGAGCCCCCGCTGGCATCGATCACGATCAGCTCACTGTCGCCCGACAGCGCGTTCAGAACCAGGATCAGGGCAATCATCAGTGCGAACGGAGCGACGATGACGATCAGAAAGGGAAGGGCGAGCATGGTGATGCCGATGAACTGGACGACTGTCTGCCCTTTCGAGGTCACCAGGTCCAGTTGTCGCAGAGCCTGTGTCGCCCAGACAACGCCTGTCATCGCTGCAATCGTCAGAGTGAATGCATAGACCGTCCGGCGGATAATGTAACGTTCAAGCGTTTTCATAACTTGCCGGAACTTGTCCCTTGTAAAATTGACGATCTTAAAGCCCGCGTTCGAATAACACGGAATGTGGTGAATGGCCCGTGAATAAGAATGGTAAATATACATTAATTTTTACCGGCCTTGCCGAAAAGCTGTTGAAACCCCATGATTTGGCAGGAAGACAACAATCTAAGGGAGAGGGTGGCTGAACGCGCTACCGCCTCTCTCTGCGCGGCTGGCGTTGCCAGTGGCACCATCAGAAAAAACAGGACCGACGCATGAGCAAACTTGCAAAAATTTCCTTTTCCAAGGCCGCCGCCCCGAAGGGTGGTGTGGCCGTTATTCTCGCGGGAGAGGATCTGAGCCTCGGCCCCATTGCGAGCGAAGTCGTGTCCGGTCTTGAGGGCGGTTTGCAACGCGCCGCGAAGATCGCCGGTTTTACCGGCAAACAGAAGACAAGTCTCGACCTCGTTGCGCCCGGCGGACTGGATCTGGACCGGCTTATCATCTTCGGCCTCGGCAAACCGGCCGATTTGTCCCGGGACGACTGGCGGTTACTGGGCGGTGCGGTGCTTGCCGGACTTCAGAACGCGAAGGCTGAAGCGGCGACCGTGCTTCTTGACGCGCCTGAGAGTGGCGACCTATGGGCGGATGGCATAGCGGAATTCGCGATGGGCACGAAGCTGCGTGCCTATGAATTCGATGCCTACAAATCGAAGAAGAAGGGGGACGAGAAACCCGGCGACCTCAAGCTGTGGTTGGCAGTTGCTGACCAGAAGGCAGCCAAGAAGGCCTGGGATACGGCTGAGGCAATTGCCGAAGGGGTCATCATCGCGCGCGATTTGGTGAATGAGCCCGCCAACGTCCTCGGGCCCGTTGAATTCGCCAAAAAGGCACAGGAACTGGAAAAACTCGGTGTCGAAGTGGACGTCCTTGGCGAAAAGGAAATGAAGAAGCTCAAGATGGAGGCGTTGCTCGGCGTAGCGCAAGGGTCCCCGCGCCCGCCGCAACTGGCTGTCATGCGCTGGAATGGCGGCAAGAAGGGCGCCGCACCGGTGGCGCTGGTGGGCAAGGGGGTCGTCTTCGATACCGGCGGCATTTCCATCAAGCCTGCGGCGAGTATGGAGGAAATGAAAGGCGACATGGGCGGCGCGGCTGCGGTTGTCGGCGCCATGCATGCCATCGCTGGCCGTAAGGCCAAGGCCAATGTGATCGGTGTCATCGGCCTGGTGGAAAACATGCCGGACGGCAACGCGCAGCGTCCGGGCGATATCGTCAAGGCGATGTCCGGAACGACCATCGAGATTCTCAACACGGATGCAGAAGGCCGCCTGGTTCTGGCCGATGCGCTTTGGTACACGCAGGAGAAATACAAGCCGGCGATCATGATCGATCTGGCCACCCTGACCGGCGCGGTGCTTGTCGCGCTTGGCAATCTGAATGCGGGTCTCTTTTCCAACAATGACGAGCTTGCAGACAAATTGCTTGCCTCGGCCCGGTCAAGCGGCGAACCGCTTTGGCGCCTGCCGCTTTCCAAGGACTACGACAAGCTTATCGACACGCCGAACGCGGATGTGAAAAACACCGGTGGCCGCTGGGCCGGATCCATCACGGCAGCACAGTTTCTGCAGCGCTTTGCCAATGACGTGCCCTGGGCACACCTGGATATTGCTGGAACGGCGTTTGGTGCGCCGAAAGACGACATCTGCCAGAGCTGGGCTTCGGGCTACGGCGTGCGTCTGTTGAACCAGTTGGTGGCGGATCACTACGAAGGCTGATTGGCCTTTAAAAAAGAGAAAACCCGCCAAAACGGCGGGTTTTTGAACTTCCAGTGCGGATTGCTCAGCAAGTCTTATATGTCTGACAAGCTGTTGCCGGTTCTACCAGGAGTCCCATTCCCATCGTGGCGCCTGCAACAACTGCCACCAACGCAAAAAACATTACTACTCGTGCAAGCATACACAACACCCTCTTTGAGCTGGTTCGGGATTACCGGACACCAGCAAAACCAAAAAATGATCCTTGGATCGTCCCCGGGAACGAACCCTAGTTAATCGACATTTGCGAAGGGTTAATGATACGAGTCAGGTGGCCTGTCCATGCTGGTTTTTCCATCGTTGGAATTTGATGCGGACGCTGTTGCGCTGCTGCATCACGTTCCGCAGGGGCAAAGAACAACTTGTGTGGAGAAAGCGCTGGAATGCAAATGAAGTGTGGTAACGGAAAACCAGATGAGCGTTGAGGTTGTCTTCTATCATCTCCTGCACAAACCGCTTGAAACCGCGCTGCCTCAGCTTCTTCTGAAATGCCTGGAGCGCGACTGGAAGGTGGTGGTGCAGACCGGTTCAGAGGAGCGTTGCAGCGCGCTGGACGCCCACTTGTGGACGTTTACCGACGACAGTTTCCTGCCCCATGGCACCAAGGCGGACGGCCATGCCGAACATCAGCCGATCTACCTCACCGCCGATCAGGAAAACCCCAATGAGGCGGATGTGCGCTTTCTCGTGGACCGCGCCGCGCCTCCACCGCTTAGTGCCTACAAGCGCGCAATCTACATGTTCGACGGCAACGACCAGGATGCGGTTCTAGAAGCTCGTCAGCGCTGGAAGGAAGCGAAGGCGGAAGGATTTGATATCGCCTATTGGCAGCAGACACAGGCTGGCGGCTGGGAACGCAAGGCCTAGACTGCGAGGACCGGAAAAATGAAAAAGCTGAAAATCTCGTCGGCTGACATGGTGGCCGATGCGCGCAAGCGGATCGAGGAAATCGATACCGCGGACGCAATTGAAATGGCCGGGGATCCCAACGTCGTTTTCGTTGATATCCGCGACATCCGTGAACGGCACAAGCTTGGCTTCATTCCCGGAAGTCTTCATTGCCCGCGTGGCATGATCGAGTTCTGGGTGGATCCGGAAAGCCCCTATTTCAAGGAGATCTTTGCCGAGGACAAGCGCTTCATCTTTCATTGCGCCGCCGGCTGGCGTTCCGCACTGACCGTCGCAATGCTGCAAGACATGGGTTTTGAAGCCGCCCACCTGAAGGACGGCTTCGCCGATTGGGTAGAAAAAGGCGGCCCGGTGGAACAAAAAGACTGACCGGGGTCGTCCGGGAGCGCCGCCAAAGGCCGCGCCTAACCCCGGTATTTTATCCCGCTCAGGATTCGTCAGGCAACGAGCCGTCCTCGGTGTCGCCAGTTTCTCCCGCGTCATCCGTTGCGTCGCCGGCCTGGTCGATTTCTTCCTCGCCGTCGCTTATGCCAAGGGTTTGCTTCGCCCAGTCGAGCATCTCCTCGTCGACGTAATCGTCTCCATATTCCCTGACACGGTTTTCATTGGCCATATCAAGCAGCGCTTGCTTCAAGGCCTCGTCCGAGGTTTGGCTTTCAAGCTCTGCAATGCTGTCTTTTTCGTCCATGTAGGCCGCTTCCGCGTCCTTGAATGTGCTGTAGTTATCGCTTTCCAGGGCAGTGGCGAGCGCGTCCCGCTCCGATTCAAGCGCCTGGATCTGTTCGTCGGAGTAATCGGTTGTATCAGTGGAATCGAGCTCCGAAAGGCGTGCTTCGAGTTCTTCCGACGTTAGACCTTCATACGAGAACTCGTCATGCGCCTCGATCGCAGCGAGCGACTCGCTAAGCAGCTCCTGTGCAGATGTCAGATCATCTTTCAGCGCCTTCAGATCTGCCGCGCGGCTTTCGTAGCTCTCTGTGGCCTCCAGAAAGGATACTATGGATGCCAGATGCGGATCGTTGGAGTTCTGGAAGGCATAATAGTTCCGCTTCAGCGAATTAAGCCTGGCGAGCTTGGCATTGAAGTTCTTCTCCTTGACAATCGGGCTCTCGGTCGGGATCACCCCAACGTTTGCAAGGGTTGCCCTTTCGGACTTCGAAAGGTGGAAGTTTCGGGAACTGCCGGAGGATCGGGATGCAGAACGGTTTGAGGATTTGTTCTTTGAGCCGAACACGGTATTCAGAAAACCGCCGAAACCCTTACCCTTTTGGCCGCCTTGGCGATTGAAAAATCCGAGGCCATTTTTTTCGAGCCCCGGGAAGCGGAATTTGTCTTCTTGTTCCCGTTTCTGCCATGGCCGTTTCCACTCGCCTTGCTGCTGTGGCTGTTTCCACCAGCATTGCTGCCGCTGCCGTGACCATTGCCGTTTCCGCCTGCATTTTCGCTTTTGGCAAAAGCTTTGCCGTGCTGAAACACAGGTGCCGGCAGGTCCGGTGCGAGGGCAGGCATTACTGTAAGCGCAACTGCTCCAAGGAAAAGTCGGATAGATTTGGTGATTGGCATTGCTTGTCCATATCGATTTGTTGCGGCGCTCGGCAAAGCTTGCCAGTTGCGCTCGGAACAAAGGGGGTCAGGCTGCACGTTCGAACGGCGGGTCACAGCCATTGTGACCGGAGTTTCCAAACGTTTCCTAAGGACAACACGCCGGGTTTGAATTAAATCCCGTGAAGGGGAATAATCAGGCGGGCAATTTACCTCAACCGGGCCAGAAGCTGCGGCACCTTGCCGATATGGTCCAGACGATGGAAGCGCTCGTGCCCGAGCGGCTCGTCGGCTTCTTCAAGTGCCCAGGTGACGTCATAGGGCACATGTACGCCGAACGCTCCGGCTTTCAGTGCGGGAAGGATGTCTGATTTCAGGGAATTGCCGATCATCATGGCTTCGTGCGGGCCGGTGCCGTGTCGGGAAAGCAGCGTCCGGTAAGCCTCGTCAGTCTTCTCCGAAACGCTCTCGACCGCATCGAAATAGATATCGAGCCCCGATGCGGCAACCTTGCGCTCCTGGTCAAACAAATCACCCTTGGTAATCAACACCAGCCGGTAATCGTCTTTGACCGCCTTCAGCGTTTCTTCCACATGCGGCAGGGGCTCGACCGGATGCTTCAGCATGTCCCGCCCGGCCTCCAGGATCTCGGCGATCACATCAACTGAAACCTGCCGGTCCGTGACTTCGATGGCCGTCTCGATCATGGACAGGGTAAAACCCTTCGCCCCGTAACCGTAGTGAAGCACATTGCGCCGTTCAGCCGCCAGGAGGCGTTCCAAAACACGGTCCTTGTCCGAAAACCCGGCAAGCAAAGTGGCAAAGCGGTCTTGTGTGAGCCGGAAGAGCCGTTCGTTGTGCCACAGAGTGTCGTCGGCATCGAACCCGAGTGTGGTAATCCTGGGCATCAGCAGGCCTCCTCAAATTCGGCGGAGAGTTCCAGCCATTCTTCTTCTGTCTTCACCAGCTTCTTCTCGCAATAGGCCCGTTCCTTCGCGAATTTGGCGGCACGCTCCGGCTCGCTTGTGAAAAACGTCGGATCGGATAGCGCTTCGTCAAGCTTGGCGATTTTGTTCTGAAGCCGGGTCATTTCTTTTTCCGCAGCTTCGATTTTCTGCCTCAAGGGTTTCAGCTGGCTGCGCTTTTGCGCCGCCTCCCGGCGTTTTTCCTGGGCGGTCGCCTTGTCAGCTTCCGCAGCTTCCGCTTTGTCTCTGGCCTTTTGGGCGGCTTCCGGGCCTTGCAGGATCAGGCGTCGGTAATCATCCATGTCGCCGTCATATGGTTCAACCTTGCCGTCCGCCACCAGCCACAGCCGGTCCGCACAGGCTTCGATCAGGTGACGGTCGTGGCTGATCAGGACGACGGCGCCCTGAAAATCGTTCAGGGCCATTACCAGTGCTTCGCGGCTGTCGATGTCCAGGTGGTTGGTCGGTTCGTCGAGGATCAGCAGGTGTGGGCCGTCGAACGTGACAAGGCCCAGCAGCAGACGGGCCTTCTCGCCGCCTGAAAGGTCTTTGGCCGGCGTGTCCATCCTGTCGGTCGGCAGACCGAACCGCGCCACACGGGCACGCACCTTGGCTTCCGGCGCATCGGGCATGAGCAGGCGCACGTGGGCGACGGCATTTTCGGCCGGCCGCAATTCATCGAGCTGGTGCTGCGCGAAAAAGGCGATCTTCAGCTTGGAAGCCTTGGTGATTTCGCCACTCATCGCGCCCAGGCGGCCGGAAATGAGTTTCGCGAAAGTCGACTTGCCGTTGCCGTTGGCGCCAAGGAGGGCGATCCTGTCGTCGGTATCGATATTCAGCGTCAGACGCGACAGGATTCTGGTGTCCCCATAGCCGGTCGCAACGCCTTCCAGTTTCAGGATTGGCGGTGCAAGCTGGCTTTCGGGATCCGGAAAGTGGATCGGCTTGCCGCTTTCTTCCGTCAACGCGGAAATCGGCTGCAGCTTTTCGAGCATCTTGAGACGTGACTGCGCTTGCCGTGCCTTGCTGGCCTTGTAGCGGAACCGGTCGACAAAGGCTTGCATGTGCTTGCGCTGGGCGTCCTGTTTCTCCTTAGCCTTTTCGGCAAGGACCAGTGCCTCGCGCCGCTGGCGGTCGAAACTGTCATAGCCACCCGAATAGTAGGTCAGCTTGCCCCGTTCCAGGTGAACGATACTGTCGACCGCCTTGTTGAGCAGGTCCCTGTCGTGGGAAATGAGCAAAACCTGATGCGGGTAGCGGGCGACGTAATTCTCCAGCCACAGAGTGCCTTCCAGATCGAGATAGTTGGTCGGCTCATCAAGCAGCAGCAGATCGGGCTCTGAAAAAAGCACCGCGGCGAGTGCGACGCGCATGCGCCAGCCGCCGGAAAACGCCGAGCAGGGCCTGCGCTGTGCTTCGGCGTCGAATCCTAGGCCGGACAGAATTGCGCCGGCACGGGCCTCGGCCGTATGGGAATTAATATCGGCAAGGCGGGTATGGATTTCGGCAATGCGCTCCGGGTCGGTTTCGGTCTCCGCTTCCTCGAGAAGTCGCGTGCGTTCGGTGTCCGCCGCCAGGACAACGTCCATGAGCGTATCTTCGGTGCCGGGTGCTTCCTGGGCCACCTGGCCGATCCGGGCCCGCTTGGGCACTTTCACATGACCGGTTTCGGTGGAAAGCTCCCCCGTAATGATCTTGAAAAGCGTTGATTTGCCCGCGCCATTTCGCCCCACCAGACCGGTCTTGGCCTTTCCGGGCAGGTTGACGCTGGCTTTGTCGATCAGGAGACGGTCCCCGATCCGATATGTAAGATCCGTAATTTGCAACATGGGCCGGATGTTTGGCGAACCGGCTGCCCGGATGCAAGCGGAAACCGGTCGGAAAGCGCGTTCGGGCGGCGGGCTGTGGCATCGCTGCACGTATTAACCCGCCGCACTTCGCATCAGGCGTTCAGGAACGCCAGAATCTCCGAAAGGATGCGCCGGTGTTGCTCGATCCGTTCCGCATAGCCTTTGATGCAGACGATCTCGTCGCCGGGCTCATGCTCTTTCAGGATGGCAAAGCCTTCCGGTTTGCACACGCCCATGAAGTCGAAATGGCCGGCGTCTTCCAGTTCCACATGGCGAACTTTGCCGCCCGTCAGGGCGGCGGCCAGCGCGCGCGACTCGGCCTCCTGGTCGAGCATGTCGGCGCGCCCAGACCCGAGCACAAGAACGGGGATGTCGATTGCGCCGAGACTGTCGCGGGACAGGACCGGCGTTCCGCCGAGATCCAGGCTGATGACCTTGGCCAGGCGCGGGTCCTTGCGGGATTTCGCCATCTCGGTCCGGTCGACATGCGTTTTCGCAATGGACCAACCGGTTAGCACTTGGCAGGCGACTGGCAGATCCTCGCCCGAGCACACGCGCTCATACCGGTCAGGCTCGAATTCGGCGCCGGCTAGAAGCATCACGGTGAAGCCGCCGAGGGAATGCCCGGCCGCATAGATCCGTTCGCGATCGATCCTGTCCTTGTAGACGCTCTCTTCGGTCAGGAAACTGATCAGGCGGGAAAGATCTATCGGCCGGTCCCAGAGCTGGCGGGTCTGATCGGGATCGCGTAGGAACGTGCTGGTGCCTGGATGATTGACCATGGCGACGATATAGCCGCGCCGGGCAAGCGCCGAGCCAAGCCAGGCCTGATTTAGCGTGTTGCCATACATGCCGTGCGAGACGACAACGAGCGGAAAGACACCTTCCGCGGGCGCTCCGTCCGGATCGGCCGGCGCCATCTGCCAGACCTTGCTCTCGTCCGCTATGGCATATTGGTCAGGCGTCGCGGTCGGATACCAGATGTCGCCTTCAAGCGGCCGGTCTGCGCGTGCATCCTCGATCGTTATCCTGGTGACGCCGGGGCCGAAGGGCAGGGCGTCGCCGGCCCTTGCTGGGAGTACGAGGAAGGCTGAAACGGCGAGTAAGGCCGCCGTCCGGCACAGTCTTGTGGTCAGGGCGCGTGAGGGTGTCTGCGCGAACATGGGATCTCCAATGCGGTTACGGGGAGCCTTTCAGATGCGCGGTGCCTGACCTGTTGACAATTCCCGGCAAGGAGATGTCCTGTCCTCAAACGTGATAAAGGACAGGATATTCAAGGTGTTTGACGTTTTGGGCTTGCGATGATCAGCATTCCGGTTTCCTTCCTGCTCGCCGTCCTGTTCCTGGGGCTGGCTCTGGCGGTTCTGGCGTGGCGGCCCTTGCCAGTCCTTGCGCGCGCCATGTTTGCCGGGCTGTTCTGGCTGATGGCGCTTGAGGCAAGCCTGGTCGGGATGCGCTTTGCCTATGGGCACTATGAGTTTCTGGCGTTTCAGCGGGTTCTGCCCGTGTGGGTGGCTCCGGGCGTTCTTGTAGCCTTCTATTCGCTGACCATGCGGCCGGTGCACTTGAAGCGCCGGGTTCTGTTTCACGCTGCGGTCGCCCTGGCCGTGACTGCTGGCTTGTACCTGCCTGTTCGGATCACCGGTTATGTCGATGCCCTGATCGCCGCTTGCTACATGGTTTACACGCTTGCCCTGATCCGCCTGTGGCTTGAGGGCGCAGACCGGTTTTCGTAGGCTCCGACTGAACTTGGCGGTCTGCTGCACAGGTTGCTGCTGATCGCCATTTTCGCCATGGCCGCCACGCTGTTTGTCGATGTCTGGATCGCGCTTTTGTTCGCGCAGGCGCGTGAGGACGCGGCCACGCGGGCCGTTTCTCTGGCGAGCCTCCTGTTTCTCGGCATTGCCGTTGTTCTCGTGCTGGCGTCCCTGCGCTGGGGCAGACAAATAGGGCCGGGACAGTCGGATGACGGTGCGGCCGGCGAAGGCGAGGCGCTCGTGGCGGCGGCCAGAACGCTTCTGACCGAACAGGGACTTTTCCGGAACCCTAGCCTGACCCTGACGCGGCTGGCGCGCCGGGTCGGCGTTCCGGACAGGGACCTGTCCCGCGCGATCAACGCGGTGACCGGTGTCAATGTCAGCCAATTCGTCAACCAGGTCCGGCTGGAAGAAGCCGCGCGACTGCTGGAAACGACAGAGGACCCCGTCGCCCGCATCCAGGATCAGGTCGGCTTTCTGACACGCTCGAATTTCTACAGGGAGTTTCAGAAGACCTACGGCGCGGCGCCAGGCAGCTACCGCAAGAAGGTTCAGTCCTCGTCCTGAGAGTTGTCCGGTAAGCTCAGATAGATGTCAGAAAAACCCCCGAGCAGCTCGTGGCAGAGAACAACCTCACGTTCTTCGGGATCCCAAAAGGCGTTTTCCACACCGCAGGCCGTGGCCCGGAACGTCACTCCTTCCGGCAGGTCGTAAAACGTGTCGAGTTCGTCAGCCACCAGCTCCATCAGGCCGCTTTCTTTCAGGAACAGCGCCACGGACTCCAGACCTTCAGGCGCGGGGTCATGGACGACCTTGATCTTGCCGCCAGGTTTCTCGCTGTCCCTCAAGAAAGGTTCGGTCACCAATTCCCGGGACGCCGCAGCCTGATCATAGTCGAAGCCGCAGGTCTCGATGCGGTCTTCAGGCATGTCCAGTTCTTTCGCCAGGCCACGAAAAGCGTCTTCATCAGCGCCGACCATCAGGCACAGCATGGTGTAACCGCGCTGTTTGTCGAGGTCGTGCTCGTCATAGAAGATGAGATCTTCATAGGCTTCATCCGCGATCAGGAACCAGCCGTACATCGCCTGTGTGAGGTAGGTATCCATATCGTCGCTGTCTGCGTCTAGCATGGAGAGGGTCGCGAGATTGTCGACCGCGTCCTCTTCCTGGGCGAGCACGGGCAGGCCCAGCTCGGAAATCAGCATGTGGCCGCCCTCGTGATAGAGCGTGAACAGCGTGTTGCCGGCGACAAAGACAAACAGGTCCTCAAGCTCGTCACGCGGTAGCTCGGCGAGATCCTGATCGAGCGATGTCACAGGCTTTTGCTGCGCGCCGGCGTCGGCGCTTGCGGCGTGGGCTGGAAACGACCCGGCCGTGCTGATCCCGAGGGTCACGGCAGCGGCGTAGATCAGTGAGGGCAACATCGCGAAGACTTCCGACATTTTCTGTTCTCTGAGAGGGGGGAGCGCGGTGAAGCCACGGCCAATCAGCGTCTTTTTTCAGAACACTATGCATCGTTTGGGGAAATGGCCAGCGGGGAAAGCCATAGTGGAGAGGTCCTTGACATCAAATTGACATGACTGCGCCCCCTTGCGGGGCAGACAAGGCCCCGTTATTAAGGCCGCGAAATTCCTGAAATTCCAGGATCAGCACTCCGCTGGCCTTTACCTGAAACGAGAAAGACAACACCATGGCGATTGAACGCACGTTTTCCATGATCAAACCGGACGCTACCAAGCGCAACCTGACCGGCGCCATCACCGCAAAGCTGGAAGAATCCGGCCTGCGTGTGGTTGCTTCCCGCCGCGTTTGGATGTCCCTGCGTGAAGCCGAAGCTTTCTACGCCGTCCACAAGGAACGTCCGTTCTTCGGCGAACTGACCGAATTCATGTCTTCCGGCCCGACCGTTGTTCAGGTTCTGGAAGGTGAAAACGCCATCGCGAAGAACCGCGAAGTCATGGGTGCGACCAACCCGGCGGAAGCTGCTGAAGGCACCATCCGCAAGGAATTCGCCCTGTCCATCGGCGAAAACTCCGTCCACGGTTCCGATGCTGCGGAAACCGCCGCTGAAGAAATCGCGTTCTGGTTCTCCGGCACCGAAATCGTCGGCTGATCCGGCGCATTTTCATCGTTTTGTGAAGAAGCCGGTCCTTCTGGGCCGGCTTTTTTGTTTGCACAATCCGGTGCTGTTACATCCCGTTACACATTCATACGAATGAAAGACAGTCTTCCGGACGATAGCTCTTCATAATGAGCCGAGTCGTGGCTGATTTTGGGAGATATGAATGCGCTTATGTATTGCACTGGCCGGCGCGCTGATTGCGCTTCCGGCGGCGGCACATGACAGCACCGCGCCTTTGAGCGGTGAGGAGGCTTTGGAACACACCCATCTTGGCGACGAGTTCTGGGACCTGTTTCTTCCCGAGGCCGAAGCGTCGGCGGACGTCACCGTTGACGGCAGCTATCGGCACATTAGGGCCAACGGCTATCCGAACAAACCACCCGGACAGTTTCCCAAAAGGAACAATCCACATGCCATTTCCAAGAAGAACTACAATCTGAGAGTTCCGATCAACCCGCGCAACAGGGGACGAACAACCAATGCGCAGGGCTCGGTTTTCGGTATTGCGATCAATGGCGTCGTCATGGACCCGGGCACCGCGGAATTCTGGCAGAATGACCGGCGCTCCGGCTGGAACTACGAGGCGCTGGGCGGTGCCTGCAAATTGGGTCTCGACAAATACAACGCCCATGTCCAGCCGAACGGCACCTATCACTATCACGGCATTCCCACAGGCGTCCTTGCTTCAAGCGGCGGCAATTCGGTTCCGGCGATGATCGGCTATGCGGCCGATGGCTTTCCGATTTACGGCCCTTACGGCTATTCCGATCCGAAGGCAAAGTCGGGCCTGAAGAAACTGAAAAGCAGCTACCGGATCAAGAACGGCACGCGGAACGGCGGGCCGGGCGGGCGCTATAACGGCAAGTTCACCCAGGACTGGACTTATGTTGCCGGATCAGGCGATCTGGATCAGTGCAACGGCCGGTTCGCGGTGACACCGGAATATCCGGAGGGCACCTACCACTATGTCCTGACCGATGCGTTTCCGTTCATCCCGCGCTGCTGGATGGGCTCGCCCGATTCCAGTTTCTCCCGCCTGAAGGGCCGCGCTGAGCTGGAAAGTCCTGGAGCGGAAGGTCAGGAGCCGACAATTGATTTCGCAACCCAGACAGATAATTCCGAGGCAGCCGCCACGCTGATCCAGGCCCAGGGCGGGCGGCCGCCGCTTCTGTTTCCCGGCCGCCGGCCGCCGCCTCCGGGAGTCGGCGGAAGATCGCCGCGAGGCCCCCGCCAAGGTGGTCTGGCACAGGGCGGGCGTCCAGGCGGACGCGGCCCCTGTAGCGGAAGCTGAACTCGCTCAGCAGGAAGTGGATGGAGAGGCGCTTGACGGCGCCTCTTTTTGTTTTTCATAAGTCAGGGCCTACATTCAGAAACAATGCGCTCGCCGATTGGACGAAGATGACCCAGACGCCGCCCAAAAGCACCTTCTCCGCTTGTCCGCACGATTGTCCGTCAACCTGTGCGCTGGAGGTGCATTTTTATCCGCATGGCGATGTCCGGCGTCTGAACGGTGCCAAGGATAATGACTACACGGCGGGCGTCATTTGCGCCAAGGTCGCGCGTTATCCGGAGCGCCTTTACCACCCGGACCGCCTGACCACGCCTCTGCACCGGACCGGCCGGAAAGGTGAGGGACGCTTTGAGGAAATCTCCTGGGATGCGGCCCTGGATCTGATTGCGGAGAAGTTTTCAAGCGCTGAAGCCGAGTTCGGCGCCGAGAGTGTCTGGCCTTATCACTATGCCGGCACAATGGGGCTGGTGCAGCGTGACAGCATTCACCGGCTACGCCATGCCAAGGGCTATTCCCGCCAGTTTGACAGCTTCTGCACCAATATGGCCTGGACCGGCTATGTGGCCGGCACCGGCAGGCTGGCAGGTCCCGATCCGCGCGAGATGGCGGTTTCCGACCAGATCGTTATCTGGGGTACCAACCCGGTGGCCACACAGGTCAATGTCATGACCCACGCGATCGCGGCGCGCAAGAAGCGCGGTGCGCGTATCATCGTTGTCGATGTTTATGAAACAGAGACCATGAAGCAGGCCGATATAGGCCTGATCCTGAAGCCGGGCACGGATGCCGCGCTGGCCTGCGCCATCATGCATGTGCTCTTCCGTGACGGCTATGCCGACCGGGACTATCTGGAAACCTACACTGACTGCCCGAAGGAGCTGGAAGCACATCTCCAGGCGAAAACGCCGGACTGGGCGGCGGCCATCACCGGTCTGGACGCTTCGCGGATCGAAGAGGCCGCCCGGCTTATCGGCGAGGTGAAGAAGACCTATTTCCGCCTGGGCTACGGCTTCACCCGCTCGCGCAATGGCGCGGTTGGCATGCATGCGGCAAGTTCGATCGCGGCTGTCACCGGCTGCTGGAAGGAGGAGGGCGGCGGAGCCTTTCACAACAACGGCGCCATCTATGAGCTCAACAAGGAAATGGTTGAGGCTGGCTCGCTGAGGGATCCGTCGGTACGCGCCCTCGACCAGAGCCTGATCGGGCGGGTTCTGACCGGCGACAACGAGGCGCTTCTCGGCGGCCCGCCTGTGAAGGCCATGCTGATCCAGAACACCAACCCGGCATCTGTCGCGCCGGAGCAGGAACTGGTCAGACGTGGATTTGCGCGGGAGGATCTCTTCACCGTAGTGCATGAGCAGTTCATGACGGAAACCGCCCAAATGGCCGATATCGTTCTGCCTGCAACCCAGTTTCTGGAGCATGATGACATCTACAAGGGCGGCGGACATCAGTATCTGATGCTCGGGCCAAAGGCCGTTGAACCTTCGCCGGGTCCGATGGAAAATATATTTGTGATCAATGAGATCGCTCGCCGAGTTGATTCAAAATCTCACCCAGGGTTCGATATGAGCGCGCGCGACCATATCGACTGGATGCTGCAAAATTCCGGCTACGGAACCCTGGCCGAACTGGAGGCCGGCAAGTGGATCGATCTGCAGCCGGACTTTGAAACCGCGCACTACGTCAACGGCTTCGGACACGCGGACGGGAAATTCCATTTCAAGCCGGACTGGGGCCGCTCGGCTGCACCCAACAAACCCGATGGTGACCCGTTCGGCCCATGGACATCCATGCCGGAGTTGCCCGATCAGTGGGACAGCATAGAGCTTGCGGATGAAGACCATCCGTTCCGCCTCGTGACTGCCCCGGCGCGCTCGTTCCTCAATTCCAGCTTCAATGAGACCGACAGCTCGAAGAAGAAGGAAGGCCGGCCCGAGGTCTGGCTTCGCCCGGAAGAGGCTGCCCGTTTCGGCATCCAAGACGGCGCAAAGGTGAGAATGGGCAACAGGCGCGGAGTGGTGACGCTGCATGCACGGCTGAAAGACACCGTCGCGCCGGGCACTGTCGTATCCGAGGGCATCTGGCCGAATGACGCCTTTGAGGACGGCAAGGGCATCAACACGCTGACAGGCGCCGACCCTGTCGCACCATATGGCGGCGCGGCGTTTCACGATACGGCTGTGTGGGTGAGGGTGGTCTGAGCGCTGGTGCAGAGCGGGTTCGACTCGGCTGCGACAGGCGTCTGTGGGGAAAACGGCATTCCGGCATTCGCCTGTTCCTCACTATTAATTGCCGTACGGTTTTCCAAGCCGCTGTCATGAGCAATACCGCCCGACATTAAATATGATCCATCGGAGGCCGAGTTTTCGATGCGCCCGGACGGCGTTGCGCTTCTTGGCCTATGCCTCCACC